>NZ_CP121661.1:0-300000 GCF_029714365.1 Sinorhizobium terangae | reverse complement strand
GAGCGCTGACGTCGGTTCATCGAACAACAGCACTTCCGGTTCTGTTGCGAGCATTCTCGCAATTGCGACCCGCTGCTGCTGGCCGCCGGAAAGTTGACCCGGATATGCATGGGCCCGCTCGGCAAGCCCAACCCGCGCCAAGAGCGCCATTGCACGCTCCTCCGCGTCGGCACGCGAGGCGTGCAACACTTGCAGCGGCCCCTCCATGACATTTCCGAGGGCGCTGCGATGGGGCCACAAATTGAACGATTGAAACACCATACCAACGCGCCGCCGAAGGGCAATCAGTCGGGCGCGCGCCGCGCGATTGGGCTTTAAGAATTCCTGCGCCTCAAAGCGTTCGCCACCCAGAACCACGGCTCCAGAGGACGGCTTCTCCAGAAAATTCAGACACCGCAGCAGGGTGCTTTTACCCGAACCCGAAGGGCCGATCAGTGTGACAATATCGCCCTTCGCGGCGTCGATGCTAACACCTCTCAGCACCTCCACAGGACCAAACGACTTGTGTAGATTGCGAACTTCGAGTAATTGCTCTCGCGGCAATGTCGAGCTTGGGTCCACATCATTCCCCTTATTTATTCAGCTGCGGCAAACTTTGCCCATTTGCTCATAGCAGCAGGCGATTTCCTCACTGGCTATCGCTCTATTCTCTAGACTGCATGCTCGCCGACGACGGCCGCCAATTCAATTGATCTTTTATGCACAACATGTGAATCGAGCTCACAATTCCGCTCGGCGATTGGAGTCGGAGAAGCTTACATCCATTAAATGAATCACATAATGGGCACCGAAGTGAGAGGAAGGCAGCCCGTCCGTCAGCGGCAGAAGCGGTTCTGGAGAGTGGCTTGGGAACAGCGGGCGGCTTACAAGCCGCTGCTATGATGCCAATGGAAACTGGCTAGGGGCGAACCGCAAGCGTCCTCAACTGACCTCTTATATCGTTGAAACGAGGGCTTCGCAGACAGGTCCCTGCGATACACCGTCAATCAGAATTTCGGCCGTTATGAGTCTTCGTCGCGGATCAACCTGAGACGGTGCAGTGGCACCAAGTAATATCTCGCCTTGCTGCCCTGGCTGAAGCGTAATGCTTTCGACCTCGCCATCTGAGGCCCAACCAAGTGCCGGCCGGAGGCGAGCGCCGTACACAGCCGTGCGCTCCAAGTTGTTGCGGATCTTAACCGTGTATGTAAGCTTGGCGTTTGGCCGGGCTTGCGAAAGATATGGCAGCATTCGTGCCCAGAATATATCGATGAAATGATTGGCGGGTTCATCGACTATATCGCGAAGGGCTGCTTCCTTACGTTCGATATAGTCCGTGTACTCGGAAATCCTCGACTGATCCATGGCGATCAACTTTCCATGCCCCGGGCACACAAGGTCAGGTTTTACCGCCCGCATTACATTCGCGCACCGGCGATGCATGTCCAACTGAAAGCTGTTGCGCATGACCGTCGTCTGGATGGCAATCTCGCGCTCAATCCCTCCGGCCCCCGGATTGAAAAGGAACAGATTGTCTCCGCCGAAAACGATCCGCTTGCCGTCGATGTTGCCTAGAATTATTGCGTGGTATTCGGTCTGTCCTGGAGCGTAATGAACTTCAAAATCGAATCCCCTCCATTGAAATACCTCACCATCGCGCAGAATTCGTTGCACTTCGATCGGCTTATGGAAGCAGCAGGGGGTGCTCGCCCATGCGGCGGGGGCGGCAATGACATCGGCAATACAGTCGAGAGCCCAGCACTGCGTACCGAAATGTCGCTGGAGGAACGGTATTCCACAGATGTGGTCGTCATGAATGTGGGTTGGCACAACGAGTTCAATATGCCTCACTCCATAATCGTCGCGCAGTTGGTCAATATGATGCTCGACGAATCGCAGGGCCTGCACCCCATCGGAATCGGCCCCGGCATGGAGATGCCCCTCCGAGGCCAAACCGTAATCAATCAACATTGCGTGGCCGCTGCCACTCAGCACAATGTAAAAATTGGAACATGTATAAGGTCCTGCCCACAGCAGATGTTTGTTAATTTGCTGTAGCCTACTCTCACGAATGACCTGGCTTTCATTGAAATTATTATTGTCACGGCCCGATGTACAAAGCCTGCCGACGATGGAAAGCGCTTCGAGCCTCGATTCTAATTTTTCAATATCTCCCTTGACCTCGGTGATCGCTGCCCCGTGAGATGGGTAGGCGCTCTCGACCTTTTCCTTTTTTAGGGCAAGGATCGACTGCATTGTAAATTCGACGCCAAGAAGATCACCATAGCCATACTCCATCGCGTGCAGTTGGTAGAGTTTTCCCCCGCATGTCATCAGATCGCCTATGAACGCAACTTTCTTACCGTCGACATCGACGATCAGGCTCACCATGCCGTATGTATGACCTTTCGCTGGGAGTACTCGGAACTTGTACTCCTTCCAGAAAAAAGTGCCGTAGTCTTCGAGAACAGCATCGACCGGAAGATTTTCTCCTAGCGAAAAAAACGTATTGCTGTCGTTGTAGTTGTCGTAGATGCGCCGAGCCTGCCAATAAGCCTCGACATTGTCGAACAGATGGCGTTCGTATTCCGGCACTGCAATTTTGGCTCCGGCGCTTTGAACAATAGGCGTTCCCCAGCACTGATCCCTATGATGATGCGTATGTAGAACCCAGTCGACCCGTTCGATGCTGATAGCGTGAAGATGCTGCAAGACAGCGCCAGAGCCTGTATCGATCAGCAGGCACTCCAGGCCACTTTTCAGAATGTACACATTACAAGTATCTCGAAATGTCCAAAGGTGTTCGGAGAGTTGGATGAGAGACATTTGACCTCCTTTTAAGGTGCTGAGATGCTTGCGCGCGGCAGTGCCGAAAGGCGGTGGATCATTGAGGTGAAACCAACTAGCTCAAAACAGGAGAAGATCTGTCCGCCGGCCATCGCTCTTCCCGGTGCCCACATGCTCGGTGACGAGAGCAAGTCGTTCAATTGATCTTTTGAGGCGAACACGTGAATTGCATTTACAGTACGCCTCTTTCCCATAACGGCCGAAGGGGCGTCTGCGGCAGAAGCCGCCATTTGAACCGGGCGCGCAACGGAGAAGAGGCGAGCAATGGGGAGGCAGCCTGCGTTCCTGCGTCAAGAATAGCATTGGCCTTGCAGCTGTTTCGTGAATTCTGCTCACAGGAAAGCGCGCGGATTCACTTGTTATTTCTTGTTCGGCCCAGTTTTCTGAAGGGCCTCGGAATACCGATGATTTTTATCTCAAGGACACGAAAGGTCTGCCGATGAACATCTCCGTACCACTTCAGGGCAAGGTCGCTTTGGTAACCGGATCAACAAGCGGCATCGGATTGGCAATTGCTCGGATGCTGGCTGCCAATGGGGCCGATGTGGCATTGAACGGCTTCGCGTCTTCAGAAGAGATTGCAGCGATCAATAACGACATCTGCAAGGAGACTGGGCGCCAAGCGAAGCATTTCGGTCACGACCTGTCAAACCTCAAGCAAGCAAGCGATCTGGTTGGGGCTGTCACCGCCGAGCTCGGCAGAGTAGACATCCTGGTCAACAATGCCGGTGCCCAGCACTTGGCAGATATTGAGGAGTTCCCGGACGAGCAATGGCAGCGCCTTCTCGCGATCAATCTGACTGCAGCTTTCTGCACGACAAGAGCGGTCTGGCCCCAGATGAAAGAGCGTGGCTGGGGGCGAATCGTCAACACAGCTTCGACCCTCTCGTTCACCGCGGAAGCGCGCAAATCCGGCTATGTGGCGACCAAGCATGGCATACTTGGCTTGACGAGAGAGATTGCTCTCGAGGGGGCTCAGCTTGGTATCACGTGCAATGCCGTTTGCCCGGCGTGGGTGTTAACGCCGTTGGTCGCGAAGCAGGTCGAGGCGAAGGCTGCGGAGCTTCAATATTCTTTTGCCGAAGCTGCCCGGAACTATTTTCTGACGGATATGCCCACCCGCCGTTTCGTGGAAACGGACGAAATCGCGGCCGGCGTTCTGTTCCTCTGCAGCGACGCTGCCAAGTCGATTACCGGCATTGCCCTTCCGATCGACGGCGGGAGCTTAGTGGTCTGAAAGCGGTCGCACCCGGTGCGATCGCCCTGCAACGCGGTGCCGCAACCACGATAGGGTTGCGTCGGACTTGCGGCGCATAGCAAATCCGCTCTGCTATTCAACGGGCGTTGCGGCCTTTGCCCGGCCGCAACGCCCTCCGTTCATTATGGGTTTTATCCGCGAGGCTGCAGGTTGAGCAACGTCCGCGTCTCCAAGGCAGAGCGAATTCTTGCCCCCATCGCCTCGGCGATCTGGCGAGCCTTGGCAACCAGCTGCGCATTTGTTGCGAGGACGCCGCGTTCCAGGTAAAGGTTATCTTCAAGGCCGACTCTGATGTTCCCGCCCATGAGCACCGCTTGAGCGGCCATCGGCAGCTGCATGGCGCCCAGGCCAAACCCCGCCCAGGTGGCATTGGACGGCAAGGCGTTTCGCATTGCCATCATCGCGTCCGGCGTAGCGGGGGCGCCATACTTGATTCCGAGACAAAGCTGGAAGAGTGGCGGCCGTGAAATACGCTCTTCCTTGATCAGCTGCTTTGCCAGCTCAATGTGGCCAAGCTCGAAAACTTCGATCTCAGGAAGAACAGAGGCTTCCTTGTAGCTATCCGCCATTTCCCGCAACCACGTAGGTGTTGTTGCATAGAGCGAGTCGTCGAAGTTCAAAGACCCGGTGTCGAGACTGGCGATTTCCGGCTTCAGCTCCAGGATGTGTTCCATACGCTGGGTCGGACCGACGAAGTCCGTTCCGACGGCCAGAGGAATTGGGGAGCTTGCCGAGCCGAACAGGATCTCACCTCCCATCCCGCCAGTAAGGTTGATGATCACGTCCTTGTTGCGCTCACGGATTATCGTGACGAGTTCTCGATAGAGTCCGATATCCCGGCTACCAAGTCGGGTTTCTGGATCGCGGACATGAAGATGAACAATGGCCGCGCCCGCTTCATGCGCCTCGAGCGCGCTATCTGCGATTTCCAAGGGCGTGACCGGTACATGTGGGCTTTTAGCTGCGAAGTCGCCTCCGCCTGTTACGGCGCAAGTAATGAAGGGTTCGCGATTCATGTTTATCTCCGATGATTGATGTAGCTTTCCGCCCGGCGGCATCAGCGCCGATAGGATCAGCGCTGGACCGTTGAATGAACGCTTGGTCGGGACGGCTGGTTAGAAGCCTCGTTTACTGTGAAGCGTATTCATAGCTAACGGAGACTTCGGGCCTCGAAACAAGTGAAAGTTGGCGAGGGAAACGTGAATGAGATTGACATTTCCGCTTAGTCAGAGGCGGGAGGGGCTGTCGGAGGAAGTCGCCATCGTTCGCGCACTAACATGAACGATCCTAGCCGATGTGGTCGGACAGGAAACTTGTGCGAGTTTGGGAAAACGGTCTTTTACTGTGCAAGACACCTCATCACCGGCGCAGCGTCAGCTCTGCAAGACAATACAGAGAAATGGTTGCACAGCTAGGTTTTTGGGACGCCGATCTTAATCGTGCCGGGAAGAGACTGCATCCATTGCGCAAAACAAAGGGCGCTACGTGGAACCGGCCGGTTCTTAGGTGTGAGAAGCAGGTATGATTTTTCCTCTTCGATGGCCACAGTCGACAAGGAGACAAGCGTCTTCGCCCTCAGCTGAGACAGGACAACGCTGCGAGGCAAGAGCGCCACCCCCTCCCCCGCCAGACATGCAGCTAACGTTAGATTGCCGTCCGGAAAGATTGTTCCTGTTTCGGAAAGCTGCGGATCGACATCGAAATCGATCGAAATCTTTCTAAGCCAGAGACCCCAGAACTTTCGATCATCATCATGCAATAGAGTCAGACGCGGCAAATCCGTGGGATCCTGATAGTTGTTGCGCTGCAGATACTCCGGCGAGGCGACTGCCACCGTCGTTCCGTCCAGAAGTGGGATGGCGACAAAAGCTGGAAAGTCACCTGGATTGCCATGCTGAATGCCGACATCCACGGAATCTGGGTCGAGGACCTTAGCTGCCCGTGCATATTGAATCGCTACCTGAACATCCGGAAATTTACCCCAAAAATCGTGCATCTGCGGCATCAACCAAGCAACAGCGAACATCGGTAGACACGACACCCGCACCATTGGAGAGGAGCTGCGCTGCCGCAAAAGTTCGGTTTCCGCGTTGATGCTTTCGAACGCCTCGCAAACCTTGAGCTTGTAACGTTCGCCCGCCTCGGTCAGCCGGATGCCCCGGCCGTTGCGTTCGACAAGCGGAATGCCAATCCACTCTTCCAGTTTTCTGATCTGATGGCTGACAGCGGAGTGGGACACGCAGAGTTCGTCGGCCGCTCGCGTAACGCTGAGCATTCGCGCGACGGCTTCAAAGGATCGAAGTGACTGCAATGGCGGGAGCTTCATGCTCAACTCGTCTATCATATTCACATATCCACCTGCAATAAGAACCGATCTTGGCAGACCTTTCGTTGTATACGTCGAAGGCAGAATGGGAGGCGATGCGAGCAGGTCCATGGGTAGCGCGTAAGAGGTCAATCTCACTGCGCCAGGTTTACTGCGCATTCAACACGAGTTGAGGATCGTCGCCGAGCTGAAGCAACCAGTTGGAGCCAAACTGAATGAACAAAGCGATTTCTAAAGTCACCTGCGTGGGCGCTGGCTTGATCGGCTCAGGCTGGGCGGCACACTTCATGCGGAGTGGCCTGGATGTGACTGTCCACGATCAGTCCGCTGGCCGCGAAGCCTATTTGAGGGAGTCATTAGACAGAGCGATGCCGTCTTTACAGGAGCTTGGGCTGGCACCCGGCGCATCGCCATCCCGCGTAAAGTTCACGACGGATCTTGAGGAAGCGCTCTCGGATTGCCAGTTCGTCCAAGAGAGCGCCACGGAAGACGCCGATGCCAAGATCGCTTTGATTTCGCAGATCGACAACTTAGCGCCAGCCGAAGCTGTTATTGCTTCGAGTTCGTCTGGTTTTCTTGCGGCCGATCTGAGGCGCAACGCGAAGCACAGGGAGCGGATTATTATCGGCCATCCATTCAACCCTCCTTATCTTGTTCCGCTCGTGGAATTGGCGGGGGGTGATGTGGCGAAGCAGGCGATTTCTATCGCAACCGAATTCTATAAGACTACAGGTTGCGAAGTCGTCGAACTGGTACGAGAAATCGACGGCTACATCGGTAACCGGATCCAGTTTGCCGTTTTCCGTGAAGTTCTCTACTTATTCTCGCAGGGTGTAGCGGATCTCGAGGCAATCGACAGAGCGATCGTAGCCGGCCCGGCTATCAGATGGGCTGTGATAGGCCCCTCCTCGGTATTCTATCTCGGAGCTCGCGATCCTTCCCTATACCAGGAGTTCGTCGATCTGCTCGCGCATGAGATGGAAAGCGGCTACACGGCTCCTGCGTCCTTCAAGGCGGACAAGGCTCTGATGAACGCTTACGCCGATCAAGTGTGCCGAGGTATCGGCGCTGAAGGCCAGAGTAAACTGGTCGCTCTGAGAAACGAAGGGATCGCCAAAATCAGGCTGCTTCTTGAGGACGTCAGGAAGCATAATGGTGGCGCCCAATGAGTTGGGTAGTAACCTGGGAGGGAAAGGTCGAACGCGACTGGATCGACGAGCTCGATCACGTCAACTTTCTACAGTACCAGCGCGTGGCTGATATGGCCTCGCTGGATATCTGGAAGCGGGCGAACGACTCGCTGGCGAGCAAGCTCGAATTTGTGATGACGGAAACCCACGTTCGTTATTTGCGAGAGTTGCGTCTCGGAATGAGTGTAGAGGTAGTTTCAGCGTTGGTTGCTTTCGACAACAAGAGATTTCAGCTGCTCCACCACATCAGAAGTGGCGAGGAATTGATGTGCAGTGTCGAGACGCTCAACTTGTGTTTTGACCCCGACAGCCGCAAGGTGGCGAACTTCAACGAAGATATCACCCGCCACTTTTTGTCCTGGCCAACTCCGTCGGCGGACGTCGTGCCGAAGCTCTCGATAACACGCAAGCAAGAATAGCTGATCAGACGATGCGTGGTGGCGGTGCTGCGCTGCCTCGTTCTTGTGCTCTAAAGACAATTAAAGCGATGCGTACCTTTAATCAGCTATCAGCCTTGGCCCATGGGGGCGGGCTCAGGGCATCGAGGCTGACGGGCAGGTCAGACGGATGTGCGGGAGAATGGTGGCGTGCGGAGCTTGTGCACGAGGCCAATGCGCCAAAGGAAAATAAAAGGGCTAAAACCTGAAGGATTCAGCCCTTTTATTTCCCGGGTTCAGTTGCCTTATCAGTAGGCCGAGCCTGATGAGTCATTCAGATTGTGGCGCTCTGTGCCCTTGAGTGGCGGGTTGAAGACGCTGACGAGGATCAGGTCCTGGTCGCGACCGCCGCGCAAATAGTGCTGGTCATGTTTGTCGAGCACATAGATGTCGCCCTTGCGGATCGGGAAGACATTGCCTTCCATGTCCTCAACCTCACCCTCTCCATCGATGCAGTAGCAAGCCTCGAGATGGTTGCGGTATTCAAGCAGCGAAACCGTGTTTGCCCTGACTACCGTGTGGCAGACGGTAAAGCCCATGCCGTCCTTTTCCGTCAGCAGGCGATGGCTGGTACCGCTGCCCCACTCGACAAAGCAATCAGTGGCTTCGACATCTTGCAGGCTGCGCACGAACATGGCGTTCTCCTCGGATTAAAAAAATTGACAGTTGCGGTAACGCGAGTGCAGAATGATCGCGATGCCTCTCCCTTATCTGCTTGATTTTCAGAGCGAACAAATGATGATTCCTAACCGGATAGTTTAGGAGTGTTTACATATGCTGCCGCCCCTCGGTGCCTTGCGCGTGTTCGAGGCCGCCGCCCGTCTCGCAAGCTTTTCGCGCGCCGCCGACGAGCTGCATGTAACCCATGCTGCGGTGAGCCATCAGATCCGGCAGTTGGAGGAATGGTTCGGCCGCCCTCTGTTTTTGCGAGAAAAGCGCGGCGTCCGCCTCGCCTCGGAAGCGGAACGGCTCGCGGAAGCGCTTTGTGCAAGCTTCAACCGCATTGCCGCTGAAGCAGAAGCCTTGAGACGCAGGACGAAATCGGAGATCACCGTCGCCTGCATTCCCTCGATCGCAACACGCTGGTTGATCCCGGCACTTAGCAATTTCCTCGCCACTCATGCCGACATCATGGTCAAGGTAGTCTATGCCATGGCAGAGCAGCGTTTGCGCGAAACCGGCTGCGATGTGCTCATCACACTCGGCGCGGACACGTCGGACGGTGTTCTTTGCACGCGGCTATTTTCCCGGGTGAACAAACCCGTTGCGAGCCCGCGCTATCTAGAAGGAAAAAGCGATCTGACGAGTGCCGAACAGATTGCAACAGCGGACCTCCTGCACGACGAGACAATCACTCATTGGGAGCAATGGTTCTCGAAAGCTGGCCTCCTGCCAGGTCGAGCGCCAACAGGTCCGGTTTTCCAGGACTTCAATCTGCTCGCGACCGCCGCCATTGCCGGGCACGGCGTTGCGCTTTGTCCGGTCGAGGTCTGCAGGCGGGAAATCCAAAACGGCGATCTCATCGTCCTCTCGGATATCTCAGTTCTTGACACCGAAAGCTATTTCTTGATCAGCAAGGCTTCACGCCAGAAGGCGGTGGCTGCCTTCTGCGATTGGTTCCGACAGGTCGTCGATCCGGCAACGGGCTGAGTTTGTACGCTCCGCTGGACTAAGCACCGGCCCGGCTCGGTGGCCAGCGACCTCGTGAGAGCCCGCAAGCTGGAGACTGCGCCACCGATCTAGCGGTTGCCCAGGGGACGTGCCCTCCGAAGATGCACCTTTTGGGGGGTTGTGACGCAATCTGGCACCGCAGCGAGGGTCGCGCCACGGGCTCGAGGACTACCTTGAGATGAAGTACCTCTGCATGGGTGCGCTGCCCGCCCGAAGACATTGGCGGGCCATGGGGATATCAGCAATTCCTCGAAGTGCTTGCCGACCCCCAGCACGAGCGCCACGACGACCTCGTCAAATGGTGGGGCAGTGACCAGTTCGATCCCAACCACATCGACAAGCCGGCGATCGAACAGGCACTCCGCGCACTCGCGAAAAATGGACCAGAAAAATCCGCGCCAAAGCATAGCGCGTCCGCTGCGGCTCACGCCGGAGGGTTACTTAACTGGTTGAGGCAGCTTTTGCGGCTGGTGCTCGTCTGTCTGTTCGGGGGAGCGAACCCGCACGCCGCTTAAGTTCACGGCCGACCCATTAGTCTCGGTCGAAACCAACACTGATCCGCTGGCGCCCGGCCTTAGACCCCCATCCAGCCGTTGCGTGATCAATAGCCTGGGTGAAACCGGTCACGATTCGAGAGCTGTTCAGCCTGTGCCGATTCCGAAATACCGCGTATGGGCGACGTCGAGGATGCGATTGACCAAGCTTGAGAAGCTGTGCCCGGCCGTCTTCGCGGCCAGGACATAGGAGGCGCCCATAGCAAGTGACGGATCGTGGTTGATCTCCAAGACAAAGGGCTGGCCGGAGCGATCGATCCGCAGGTCGACGCGAGCGAAATCCCGACACTGGCAGGCATGGAAGGTCGCAACCGATATCTC
Organism: Sinorhizobium terangae; assembly: GCF_029714365.1. NCBI lineage: Bacteria > Pseudomonadati > Pseudomonadota > Alphaproteobacteria > Hyphomicrobiales > Rhizobiaceae > Sinorhizobium > Sinorhizobium terangae. The sequence continues at coordinate 289,417 of NZ_CP121661.1, read as the reverse complement.
CTGCAGCATTGTCGTAAGATTGCTTCCGAGTCGCGCCGGGCAAATCCTCTGCGCCGCCGCCATCCGTCTCTTGTCTTTCCACCTGGCAGTATGCGTTTCGCGATCGCCGAAGTCTTTCTCCACAAGAGGCAATACCTCAAGCTCTCCGTTTCCGAGCAGCGCGACGGTGATCTCTCGCCCCTCGATGTATTCTTCCACGAGAGCATCCTGCGCAGACTGAGTGACGGTCACTTCCACGGCTTGCCTCAATTGAGCGGGCTCATATACGAACAGCAATCCGCGGCTGTTGTATTCGCGACTCGGCTTCACTACTACTGGGAATCGTAGGTCGCCGGTGCTCTCCGTGCCGCGACGCATCAGGCGAAAGTTCGGCGTTGGCACGCCGGCATCACGGATAAGCCTCTTCGTGATGACCTTGTCGAGCGCCAGCCCACACCCGAGTGGGCTGGATCCGGTGTACGGCACGCCGGCCATCTCGAGCATGGCCGGAACATGGCTGGAAGGGCATTCCCCCTGAATTCCGGTCGCCTTGACGAAGACGATTCCCGAGGGGCGGGCTTGCGAATCGGGGGGCATGAACCGTTCGAGCGCAGCGAGCAGTCCTTTATCGCCTTCGCACAGCAGCGTCTGGTGGCCGCCCTCTTGCAATGCCGCCACCACGCTTTCGACCTCCTCGCGGTCGTCGACTTCGGGATTAGGGTGACCGAACCGATTGATCACACCCGTATTGTCATGGTTCCACACGACGGCTACCCGCATGAGCTACTCCTTGGATGTTTGCTCCGATCACGTTTATACGCTCGGATTTGGTTGACCGAGGGGAACAGCAGTCTGGACCCCCCGCCCTGCCTGTCCGGCCGGCCACCGTCGTAATAATCTGTTCCGTAACTACGTTCTCCGTCGGCCAGGGACGTGAGGGGACGCAGATTGTTCCAGTTCGCCAAGGGCCGGAAATGGTGTGATCGACCAACAGATTAAATCGACGGCACGCTGAAGTATCGCCGTGGTCTGAGCACGGCTTGGTGAAACGGCGATAACCTGTCCGATCGTGTCTCGGTGATCGCCTTTCCTGACGATCGGCATCCTGGGTTCGACATACAATTTGACCTCGGCGACACCTGATACCGCAGCCGCCCGGCTGTCCCCATCGATCCAATCGAGGATGCCGTCGCGATCAGGAAGAAGGTACCGCGCGGCAGCAGTCTCTGAATGCCTCCTGCGCAAATCGCATTTGTCGCCGATGACAAGCTTGATGTGCTCGGTGACGAGATCAACACCGTAAGCCAGCTGAACTAATTGAGAGCCGCCAGCAATACGCGGATTTACCTCAATGACGACTGGGCCACGCCTCGTCCATCGGAATTGAATATTCGTTGGCCCCCAGCCAAGACCGAGAGCTCGCAAACAGCTCAGCGAAACATCGGCGATACGTTTATATTCGTCATCAGTCAGCGGGGCCGGATGGATGCACTCACGACCGACGAAATAGGGTGGATGCCCGAAGTCTACGGCGGCAACCCCAATGACCTCATTTCCCATAAAGCTAGCACCATAGTATGGGCCTTGTGCGAATTCTTCGACCAGTATCCTCGGAGAAGCCAGCCATTTGTGCTTCCCACCCAACAGATAGGTCGTGTGTTCGGTCAACTCATCGACACTGCTGCACAATCGGACACCGATGCTACCGTAGCCGACGGCTGGCTTAAGAACCACCGGCAGCCCGATCTCCGCGGCAGAGCTTTCGACGTCCATCGCATTCGTTGCTAAGCGGTAAGCAGGCATTGGTACGCCGGCCTCCGCAAGGAGCTGACGTTGAACGAATTTGTCGCAGCATCGTTCAATCGATGTGGGGTTCGGTCCGGGTAGATCGAAATGCCGGCAGAGCTTGCCAACCGTTGCATAGACCTCCTCCGCAGCGCTCGTAATGCCAGCAATGTCATAGGTTGCACGTAGCCGGGAACATTCGTAGATCAGCGTATCCAGATTATCTGTATCGACACGGATTGCCTCAATTCCTTCGGTCGCAAGATAGTCGTTCCGAGCTGGATCAGCCGACAGAATAATTGGATGAAGACCAAGACGCTGGGCCGCTTGGATGTACAGCGGACCATTGCTCGAAGTCCCGTCAATCATGATGAGCGCTCTTCTTTTCATCGGTGTTAACCCTTCTTGGTGTGCTGTGCGGCGATCCGAAGGTAGATGAGCAGCGGCTTTTTTCAGCTGTGCCCCACCGCAGGACTTCGCTGTGAAGGTACCACTGTCAGCGATCGGCGTTGATGAAGATCCTATGAATTTAGTTGAAGGATCCGTTGCAACTTTTGGCTTTCAATAGAATTCTGCGCCAACGGTCACGGGCGGGCGTTTGATTAATTTCGAGAACGGGCATTTGTTTTGAAAAGGAGCGTTGGATTGTCACCTAATGTGAGCACCAAGCGTACAACATAATCAACGAAGTCCCTGCGACGGCTGCAACCATCCCGCCGAGGTCGCTGAGAGTACGATTTCGACACATGTGCCATAATCTGCTCGGATAACATTGCGAAACCACGAGGAATTGACGAATGCCGCCCTCCAGGTCCGCATTTCGGCGGGGGAACAGTTCCACGGTGACAGTTCTGGAAACGTGGATAGGGGGTGCTCGTTTACGACGACGGTAGCCGGTGATGCGCCGCAGAATATAGCCGCGCGCTTTTTTGCGGGCATACCGCTTGATCTTACTCAGGCTGACGAGCCCACCACTAAGCTGCTCGCGAGTGCGCCAATGTTCGGCGACATTGATATTATCCATTACCAGGCGCCTGGTGCGGGGATTTTGGGCAGATCGCCCCTCTTCTTCCGATGCCGGAAATAGCGTAATCGACCAACTAATCGACCCGACTGCACGCCGAAGTGCCGCCGGTCTGACCATGGCTGGGTAAAGCGGCGATGACATGTCGATCGTGTCCGGGTAATTACTCTTCCGGACTGTCATGGTCTTGGGCTTGACATTAACCTCGGCGACACCTGATAGAGTGTGGCGAGGAGACCCCCGTCTGGCGTAGGGTATTAGCGGTCGGATATCAGTCGTGCAGATTGTGAGCCGAATTGAGCTTCTATGCCTGCGCCTGATTCTGGAACTTCTCTGTTCGGCGTCTTGAGGTCAAGCGCTGTCGAGCCTTCCACTTTCACCGATTTTGAGGTCGGTCACGGAGACTCGCTTCTCTCCAGGATCGGGGTTTTGCCCCTCCCATTATGGGGTCAGTAGAATGAAGTTGAACAATCTCAGACGCGTCCTGGTAAATTCCGATCGGTACAAGTTCCATACCGGACTTACTTCATCGTCCCGTGAAGCACCTCTTTCCACCGGCGGGTGGAGTCTAGTCGTCTAAAGTACTCAGGCCTTAGGGCCAGTCCTTGGTTCTTTGACCACTGGAATTCTGTGCCATTACCCACATGCGATGCGTGATCACAGCCAGTCGGCGTGCCAAAGTCACAATTGCCCTTTTGATGGGCGCGACGTTGGCGATATTCATCGGCCACGCCTTAAGCCAGGACCATTTTTGAACACGATCAGCATGACTTGAGCGGCTTCATAGAGCAGCGCTCCCATCATTGTGTCACCACATAGGGAAATCCGGCCGACGCGATTGCTCTCACCACATTGGTTCATCACCGGGGTCGGCCCTAACGCAGGGCCAACGGCTTTGAAGTTTTCAAAGCGCCCTCGTATGTCGATCGTGCTGACAAAGCCCAAAGCGACAACGGGCCTAACGCCCCGGAATGGCCATCAAGCGTCGGCAGGTCACATCCTCAGGAACGATGGAGAGCACCTTTCGGTGCAGAACTTCGAAGCTCTCGTAAAGCCTACTGTCGGGTTTGTCGCGTCCGCGACGCGGTGGTGGTTGAGGGTGGCTACTCGTGCATGTCGTTAAGCGACTGGCCCGACATGCAGAAAATCGTCTGAGGTTCATTTCGGCAAGTTGGCACGAAAATTGAGTGTAGTCATTGCTCATATTGGTGAGATCACGACCGATGAAGCGAAGGAAAGGATTATGTCAAGTCTGCCTCAGCTAAGTCGCGCGCACGAAAAGGGCATCGACTTTGCCGGCCGCCGGCAGCGCCGCGGAATAGGCATGGACGTTGAATGTCTGCATGGCATCTACCGCATCGGCCGTGCTGCGGGCTTAGTCGAGCGACTGAGCCGCAGTCTGATGTGCCTTTGTTCGGCAGCTCGCCACGAAAACGGGAGTGCCGGCCTACTTCTAGGCGAACATCAGAGCGGCTGGTACCTGACAATGATCGGCGCCGCTCAAGATATTGGGCGCGGCAAGAGCGTGCTGCAGATCGAGAATCCTTTGAAACTGCGGCTCTGCGGTTGGATCGTGTCACACATATTGCCTCCCAGATCGAACGCCAGTTGAAGGAGCATTTCGACCTGTGCATGCTCGCGGCTCGTTTCGTTATGGAATCCGCCGACGTTTTGCCTGTCCTCGTGCGCGTCGGCAAAGGGGGGTTTGCCGCCCAAGAGCGCCGACGCGCTCCAGATCGTTGGTCGCAACCTCGGCACCATCCCGGAGTGTCTCCGTATCTGGGGCATCCGGGGAACGGCTGGATCTCGACGGTAAACAAATGCGGGCCCCTTCTGTGATGCGGATACAGCAAGCATCTCCAGCATGCCTAGCAGTACTACTGAATCTAGTCCGACACGCTCAGCAACTTCTCGGAACTATCATTACAATCCTTGTTTCGGGCGCATCTGAGTCGGCACGGCGTTCCCGAATCCAACAGTATGCCGTTGGCTGGAAAAACCAATAGCTGGGAGATGATGATACTTTTATCAGGGAAACCCAGCCGAAAGTTGCAGCGCAGATACCTGCGCAACCGCTTTCAATCCCGAGGGCGAGGACTAGGCTGATGAAGCCACTGGTCCTGATTTGTTCAGAGGATCCCGAATTCTACCTCAACTTCAGCCACGTCCTGGAGGTGGACGGCTTCGCAAGCGATCTGGCTGCCAGCGTGGAGGAAGCGATCCGGCAGGTCACTGAGCGGGAGCCGCAAGCCGTTGTACTTGATTGCCAACCGACCAACGCTGTAGGGCCGACTATCTGTGCACGCATCAAAAGCGAGTTGCGGACTAGCGCTCTGCCCGTAGTCGCGTTGATCGCACCAGGCGCCGAGCACCAGCATCTCGATCTGCTAAAGGCCGGCATTGACGAAAGCTTTGTGCGACCCATCGCTCCAGCCAAGCTGCTCGCCTACTTGCGCGCGCAGCTGGCGATTGCGCGGCTGGGCCTCGACGGGGGCGAGAACGGCCGGCTGCTGATCTGGGGTGACCTGGAAATGCGGCTCGCCAGCCATCAGATACGCTGCTGCAATGGCCAACGAGTCCATCTGAGCTCGATCGAGTTCAACCTGCTGCGTTATTTGATCGAGAACCGCGGCAAGGTGTGCAGCCGCGGCGAGTTGATCGAGGCGGCCTGGCCAGACAACATCCATGTCGACGCGCGGACCGTCGATGTCCATATAAGCCGAATCAGAAAGGCCCTTAGTAGCGTGGCGGCCCACAATTGCATTCAAACCGTACGTTCCGCCGGCTATGCCTTAGAACAGGAGGAAACCTGACGCGTCTGTCGCCACAGAAACCCTGTGAAACTATCGCTTACTGCAATGGGCACACTCGGTAAGCTTTGATATCCAGCCCGCGTCCTAGAAAAACGCTGTGTTACGTCGGCTGGAGTGGGAAGCGGTTGGTGCGAGCTCTGGTTTTCATTTAGACTCGATGTTGGTCGTCTCCGGTGTAATATCCCGCCCTTTCGTCTGCATAGGGACTGTTTGTGTTCTCTAATGGTGCTGGATGTAGAGCGACAATCTGGCTGAGATTCTGGTGTCGCGGTTGTCGGCGACGGTATCATCGTGATTGTCGCTAGCAAGGGCTTCGTTGGGTTCTAATTGTCGCGCAGCGTCAATTTCGGCGGCGTTTCTGATTGTCGCGAAGGAAGCCGGCCTGCCGCGTTGACGTTTTGCTTCCATCGCGGACCGACGCCGGTAGCTTTCGACATTAATCTCAAAGATGGTCGCGTGGTGGACGAGACGATCGACGGCGGCGAGTGTCATGGCGGGATCGGGGAAGACCCTGTTCCATTCGCCGAAGGGCTGGTTGGCGGTGATCATGATCGATCGGCGCTCGTCGCGCGCGGAGATGAGCTCGAAGAGCACGCTCGTTTCCGCGGGTCCTTGGTCACCACCTGGTCGTGTTTGCCGCTGGCATGCGCACGCCCTCTTTGGAGCGTCATCAGATGCGTGCCGCCGATAAAGAGGTCAAGACGCTCGTCGTATAGGCGCACGCGCAGCCGGTGCCCGATGAGCCGTGACGGCACGGTGTAAAAGACCTTGCGCAAGGTGACGCCGCCGCTGCGCGAGACCCGCACGACAACCTCCTCAAAATCGCTGGCGCGTTCCCGGCTGCAGCGCCGCCCGCTCGGCGTCGATGCGCTTGCCATAGCGGGCATTACGCCGGCTGACGATCTCATCGATGAAGCCGCGATAGGCATCGAGATCGTCGAAGTCACGGGTGCCGAGTAGCAACAGGGCATCGCGGATCGCATTCTTGAGGTGGCCATGCGGGCTCTCAATCGCACCGTTCTCGTGGGCAATGCCCTTGTTGTTGCGGGTCGGCGTCATCCGGTAGTGCGCGCAAAGCTCTGCGTAGCGCCGCGTCAGGTCCTCCTTGGCATCGCAATCGAGATTGCGGAAGGCTGCCGACAGGCTGTCGCTGCGATGGTAAAGCGGCGCGCCGCCAAGAAACCAGAGAGCGTTCTGCAGCCCTTCGGCCAGCGCCACGAAGCTTTCACCACCGAGGACGACATGGGCGTGTTCGAAGCCGGAATAGGCGAGTCGGAAGTGATAAAGCAGGTGATCGAGCGGCTGGCCTGCGATCGTGATCCCCAGTTCGTTCATGTTGGTGAAGTCGGAAAGCCCCAGTCGGCCGGGCTCATGAACCTGGCGAAAGATGACTTCCTGCTCGTCGCCATTGATGGCCCGCCAGGCACGGATCCGCCGTTCCATTGTCCGGCGAACGCCTTCGCTGAGGTCAGGATGGCGGCGCAACATCTCCTCGAAGACGGCGACCGGGCGGATGCCAGGTGCCGCCTTCAGCAGCGGAACGACCTCGGCATCGAAAATGTCGGCGAGCGGGTCGGGACGCCGGCGGCCGCGCGGCGTCTTCACTTGTGATGGCAGTTGCGCGTTCTTCTCGATGCGATAGGCGGTTGCTCTGCTGAGCGACGCCTTCGCCGCAGCGACCTCAACCCTGTGCTCTTGTCGTAAGTTCATGAAAAGCCTCATCTCATGATCGGTTATGTGACAACCTGGCACAAAGGTGGTTCCCCGTTCTTCGAAGAACCCAACGTACCGGTCGAACCGCAATCACCAGATGAATCGGCGCGGCAGCAGCGGTAGAACTCCGTTCGGGCTACGCCCTCTCTGCGTTCCACCGCTGCTGCCGAGTCTCATCTTGATTGACGCTTCGTCTCATCTTGGTTGTCGCGCTGCAGCTGGGTGAAATGAGAACTTGCCCCGATCGAAATCAGGAACTGACCCCTCTCTCATGAGAGGACGAATGAATGACGATTGAGATCCGGTGAGTCCTGCATTGTCGCGTGATTGCCATGCCTTTGCCCGTTACTGCGGCTTCACGCTGCGTCTGCGCCCCCTTTTCCACCAGCGGCCGAGCGATGGACCTTCGCGGTGGTACTGTCGATCATCTGCATGTCGCATGGACTGGCCGCGACCAGGGCCGAAAACAGTTTCTGCCACAGGCGCGGCCGGCCCAACGATGAAAGCGGTTGTAAATCGTGGTTGGTGGGCCATAGACGGCCGGGCAATCCTGCCAACGGCAGCCGACCCGCAACACATGCACAATGCCGCTGATGACCCGGCGGTCATCGACCCGGCGCGCACCGGGCCGGTTCTTCGGCAGAAGCGGTTCGATAACGGACCATTGCTGATCGCTCAGCCAGAATTCGCTTCCCATGCTCAACTCCGTTATTTCGGAATAGAATCATGGAAATCAAACACTATCAATAGGCTGATTGCGTTTTAACCCTAGTGCTACGCCGCTTCCAGTCAGGCGAGGTCGACTACATGGGCGGCATCTCCAAGTGTAGTGACCGGCGGATGCGGACCCTGTTCTAAGCTCTTTGAGACCGCAAACGCCCGTTGATGCGAAAGGCGCGGATTGCTCTCGCCCGACGGCTGGCCATCATCATGCATGCAATGCTGCAGCACGACATCGACTTCAAAGCCGCGTAGCTGCCAGTCGCCCAGATAGGAGACCGAAACGAGCTCCCGAGCGGAGAGACGCCCCAAGGAGGGCTGGATGGCGCAGATTCTGTAGCATGCGGCCAGCCAGAGCGGCCTACTACGCTTTCAACACAGCCGATCCAAACCGAGCTTACCCGATCAAGTGCCACCTCAGCACGCAGAGGACGCAGGCACCCGAAAGTGTCGACAACGCCCATAAGCGAGCCGCCGGCCTTGACCAACAAAGAACACAATCGAATCGAACTGTATGCCGAACTTCTGATAGTCTCCATCACCACATCGCTGTTCACGCTTGGATTGGAAAAGGCAACCATACTTTTTCCGCCACGGCCTCATTTGGGCAGCTGTCTGGAGCAGCACCCCGTTCGAGATCAGCTTCGGTCCGTGGTCTGAGCGATCACACAGGATACCCACGCCGCATAGCCACCAGGCTGATCATTGCCTGGCCGCCCCAGCCATGAGACAGGTTGAACTGGCGTCTTCGCCCATGAAGCTTTGACCGAGTAAGTTTCACCAATGTGTTGCCGGCACCGCCCCCTCAGGCATCTCGAATGAGATACTTATCAAGCTTGCTCGCCAGGACGCTTACATGCGGCGGAGCTACCATCGTGTAGTGGTCACCCGGCACCCTGTGAATATCCAAGCATCCCCTGGCGAATTGCTTCCATCCGAGATCGCCATTATGCTGATTGGTGGATATGCGGAGCCCCTTCTCGGCCGTAAAAAGAACGGACCTGCTGTTGTTGAGTCGAGGCGTATATTCATGTAGAGCAATTCGATTTGCCTCAGCAACTGCCAGGATATGGTTGAGTTGCGTTTCGCCCACCTCCGTAATGTTGCCTGCCTGCGCTCCAAAATCAAGCAAGGCAGTGACCTGACGCTCACGGTCGACTAACTTCAACTTTTTCCAATGTTTCGTCAGCGCGGGGAAGAGCATGCTCAAGATTACAACTCGCTCGCTCAGCCAATCAGGAATGCGCCTGTTGCCTAACAAGGAATGACGGGTTGTGTGCTCTTCCTGCGTGTGAAGCGCTTTGGTGTCTAGCAATCCAAGTATTGCTATCTCCTCACCAGCATCGCGTAATTGACAGGCCATTTCCCAAGCAATGCTGCCGCCCATGGAGAAGCCGACAAGCTGATAAGGTCCGCGTTCTTGTACGCACTTAATGGCATCAATATATTCCCGCGCCATCTCCGGAATGCTCAGATGAGGACTCGCCTCTCCGTGCAGACCGCGTGCCTGTAGGCCGTACAGTGGCTGCTCCGCGCCCAGTGCTTTGGCAAGAGGCGTGTAGGCGAGTACATGTCCGCCAAATGGATGCGGACAAAACAATGGTGTACGCAAGCCGCTGGTTTGTATCGGCACCAATGCGCTAGAAGCCGCGCTTCTCGCGGACTTCGACAGGGCTATCGCGAGCGCTCTTGGCGTCTGGTGTTCCAGCAGAAGAGAAACAGCCACTTTCTCATCCGTAAGCTGCTCGATGCAATTGATGACGCTCAACGCACTTAAAGAATCGCCACCAAGATCAAAGAAACTGTCCGTCGGGGTAACGTTATCTAATCCCAATACGTCCCGGTAGACCGCCGCGATTTGGTGGTACAAAGCCGCGTCGGCAGGTATGTCAGCCCCAATTGAACTCAGTGCTTCTTCGGACCCAGCCGGTTTGACAGAGATGTCCTCGGTATTTGACCGACCCGACTCCATATTTTCGCTGTGCTCATTGGCGGCCGCCGTATGCCAGTATCGTTTGCGATCAAAGGGATAAGGGGGTAGTGGGATACGCTGCGGGGGGTGGTGGTGGTTCAGTGCATACCAATCAATGTCAACGCCGCTGGTCCAAAGGTCGCCCAGCGTCTGTAACAGTCTCGCGTGATCTCCTTGACCATGATCGCCCCCCGGCAAGGCTGAAAATGCGACGGGGCTACGCAGGTCGCCGCGTGATTTAAACTGCCTTGAATATCTGGTCAACGCTGCGCCCGGTCCCATCTCTATAAATAATTCGTGACCCGACTGCACCAGCCGGTCGAAGGCCAAACGAAACTGAACTGTCTCGCGCAGATTGCGGACCCAGTAGTCAGCAACCGGCACGTCCGCTTTAAGCCAGTCACCTGTCACCGTTGACATGAAAGGTACTTGCGGCGCATGAAATTCGATCTGTTCCGCATGAACCCTAAGCTCCGGCAGGATTGGATCCAGCAAGGCTGAATGCACGGCATGACTTGCGCGTATTCGTTTGCTCGCGATAGACTTCGCCTTTAGCCGCTCCTGAAACGCTGCGATCTCGGGCGCGGCCCCCGAAACAACGCACTGACGCGGCCCGTTTATGGCCGCGAGGGATAGACTTTCACTCCAATGAGGCTGGAGTTCGTCGGGGGACAGGCCGACTGCGACAATGGCGCCGGCGGGCACACGGGAGCTTAGCCGTCCCCTTATCAATGTCAGCCGGATGGCATCTGGTAGTGAAATAATGCCCGCTATGTGAGCGGCCGCATATTCTCCGATGCTATGGCCAATCACAGCCGCAGGGAAAATGCCCCACGACATGAAAAGCTTCGCCATTGCATATTGTGTAGCAAAAATGACGGTCTGTATTACTGCTTCCAGCTCGGCTTCGGATTTTGATTCCCCGTAAAGCAGCGCGCGAAAATCAATATGCGCGAGTTCCTCAATCCACCTTGCGCATTCATCGATTGCGCTGCGGAATACCGGCTCTTGTTCATAGATCTCCCGACCCATTCCAACCTGCTGCCCGCCCTGCCCGGAGAACATGAACACGGTGGGGTGCTCACTGCCTGGCACCTCTCGCGACGAGCTCTCCTGCAATCTCGCCTGATCGAGTTGGTCGGCCAGCTCCGCCAGATCGGATCCCACGAAACTTACGCGATATCTGAGGGCGCCTCGCCCCTTTTGCAGAGTGTATGCGATATTTGCTGCGTTGCGCTGCATGTTGCTTCGCCGCATCAAGTCGGCGAGTTGCCGAAGCATTTCGTTCAGAGACGATCTACTCGCCCCCGATACCGGAAATACGTGCAGCCTCCGACCGCTTTGCTCCCCAGTCCGCGGTGGGGCCTCCTCAAGTATAGCATGCGCGTTCGTGCCCCCAATGCCAAATGAGCTGACTCCGCCACGCCGTGGCTTTTCACCCCTTGGCCAAGCTGTGCACGTCTTGTTCACGAACAGCGGGCTCTCCTGAAAGTTGATATTCGGATTGGGCTCATGAAGATGCAGGCTGGCAGGAATGATGCCCTTGTCCAGCATCATGGCGAGCTTGATCAAACCCGTTACACCCGCGGCGGTGTCAAGATGACCTATATTTGTCTTCACCGAACCCGTTGCGCAAAATTGTTTCCTCCAGGTGTGGGAACGGAAAGCCTTGGTCAGGCCGGAGATTTCGATGGGGTCTCCAAGGTAGGTTCCCGTACCATGCGCCTCCACATAACCGATCGTGTCCGCAGAGACGTCAGCATCGATGAGAGCAGCTTGAATCACCGCAGCCTGTCCGTCGGCGCTGGGGGCGGTAAAGCCTACTTTGGCGGCGCCATCATTGTTGACGGCCGTCCCCTTTATGACTGCCCAGATATAGTCGCCGTCTCTACGGGCATCGCTCAGCCGTTTGAGAACGACGACCGCAGCTCCACTGCCTCTCACCGTTCCTTGTGCTTTAGAATCGAACGCTCGGCAGTGCCCGTCAGGAGACAAGATGTGGCCTTGCTGATGGAGGTAGCCTTTTCCATGGGGAAGGGAAATTGATGCGCCGCCTGCCAATGCCATGTCGCAATCGTTGCAGCGCAGGCTCTGACAAGCCAGGTGGACAGCAACCAGCGAAGTGGAGCAGGCCGTCTGAACTGACAAGCAAGGCCCGGTCAAGTTGAGCTTATAAGCGATTCGTGTCGCTGTGAAATCGCAGCCATTGAGAATGTGAACCTGCAGTTTTTCTGAATCCAGCAAGTTTTGGCCTTCCTCGCGATCAGCCAGATAGTGATTGGCGCCCACGCCCGCAAAAACGCCAACGCGACACTCCCTGCCACGCGATCCATATCCGGCGTGGTCGAGGGCTTGGTACGCTGTTTCCAACAGAATTCTCTGTTGCGGATCCATCCACGTTGCTTCCTTAGGCGAGATGCCGAAGAAGGCTGCATCGAACAGGTCAACTCCGCTGATAATGCCTTCGCGCCTCACGTAGTTTTGCTTGTTAAAAGTGTCGGGATCGACGCCGGCATTTCGCAATGTCTGTTCATCCAGATCCGAGATAGATTCTGTACCATCGACCAGATTAGTCCAGAAATGATCGACATCCTCCGCGCCCGGGAATCTGCCCGCCATACCGATGATCGCAACAGCATCCCGCTCGTTGTCGGGCTCGTTCGTGCTTGCGGTCAAGGCAATCGGTATCTCCGAATCTTGAGCAGGGCGATGACCAGCTGAAATAGTGCCCAAATGCGCAGCGAGCGTTCTTATGGTGGGGTGCTGAAACAAATCCAGGATTTTATAGTCAACGCCTAAGCGTTCGTGGATGCGCGCCTGAACTTGGACGATCGCTATGGAATCTCCGCCAAGATCAAAGAAATTGTCTTCTGCCCCAACAACAGAGTCCAGCATCAGTACATCCTTCCAGATGTCAGCCAGTTCCGTCTGCAGTCTGCTCGAGGCTAAGATCGGCGTTTTTGATCTGGAGGTGCCTCTCGGCTCAGGAAGAGCGCGCCTATCGATCTTGCCGCTGCGGTTGGTCGGTATCTGCGGGAGGAATACGAATTGCGATGGGATCATGTGGCTTGGCATCAGGGCGCGCAGAAAGGCCTGAAGATCGTCGGCATTTTCCGACGCCTCGCTTCGGCTCACCACATAGGCTGTAAGGTTTGTATTTTCATTGGGATGGTCTCTCAGCGTAACGCAGCACGCCTCGACGTTTTCGTGCTCCATCAGGCACTGTTCAATTTCAGCAAGTTCAACACGCATGCCGCGGATCTTGACCTGTTCGTCCTTCCGCCCCAAGAACTCAATCGAGCCGTCTCTCCGATACCGGGCCCGATCCCCCGTCCTGTATAGCCTGGATTGAGGTTTATCATCGAACGGGTTTGGTCGGAAAAGTTCGCGTGTGAGTTCGTCGTGGTTGAGGTAGCCGCGAGCAACGCCGACTCCACCGATGTAAAGTTCACCGGCAGCGCCAACCGGTACCGGACTGCCGTACCGATCGAGAATGTAGGCCTGGGTGTTGATCGCGGGCCGCCCGATTGGCGGTTTCTGTCCATTACCCTTCACCTCTGTTCGTATGCAATAAACGGTCGTTTCTGTGGGCCCATAGGAATTGAAAATACGGCGGTTCTCACCCCATCGCTCGATGAGGCTCGACGGCAAGGGCTCTCCACCTGACTTGATTGTGGTGAGATCAGGAAGGTCAGTCGACGGCAAGGTGGTCCACGCTGTCGGAGTAAGGCCGGCAGCGGTGATGCGCTCACGGCGCATGAACTCGACAAGTTCTGCCCCCGGCAGCGACGCTGATGGGGGCGCCATACACAATTGACCGCCAGAAGATAGGGCTAACATGAAATCAAAGAGCGATGCATCAAATCCGCAGGAAGCGAACTGCAGTACTCGGCTATCTGGCATCAGTTGATAGGTCCGCCTTAGATCCTCCGCCATATTGCAGGCGCTGCGATGTTCAACCATCACGCCTTTCGGCTTACCCGTGGAACCTGACGTGTAGATTACATAAGCCAAATCCGAGGGGCCGGCGGGGCAGTGCGGAGGCGTTACGTCATGCAGAGAAATCTCCGCCTCGTCCTTGTCAAGGAGAACCAACGCGCATCTATTCGCACCTTTAGGGTTCAGTTCTGATTGGTCTTTCCCAAAAGGCAGTTCTGCAAGCTCCGTCTTGGTGATGACGGCAGTGGCACCAGCGTCTCGCACAATGAAGCGCAGGCGCTGGGCTGGGACGTGCGGATCGAGAGGGAGATAGACGGCCCCCGCTTTCAAAACCCCTAGAAAGCTGACAATGAGATCGCACGAACGCTCAACGAGAATGCCGACGACGTCTCCGAGGCGGACACCTTTTGAAATCAGATGATGGGCAATCCTGTTTGCCCTTTCCTCAAGCGCGGCATAGGTGAGCGCTTCCGATGAGCAGCTCACAGCGATATTATGTGGGTAAGTGGCAGCCTGCGCTTCGATCAGGTTGTGAAAGCAAATATCGGACGGGAAAGGTTCAGCCGTCTCGTTCCAATCCATTAGAATCTGGTGCTCTTCCTCCGGCGACAGAAGTCTATAGTCGCCTACCCGTCGCGTTGGTGCATCTGCAATCGCCTCGAGCAGCACACAATAGTGCTTCGCCAGTTGCTCAATGGTGCTGCTATCCCACAACGCAGCATTGTATACCACGTCAAGGCGGAGACCTTCTTCTCCGGCGAGGATTCGGAAATCAAGATCAATCCAGATTTCGGTCTCGCAAAATCGGATTTGTGCAGGCAAGCCAGAGAGATCGACGTCGCATCGCCTGAAGCCAAGAGAGCTTACCGCCTCCGGAGTGAAGTTGAAAACCGCTTGCGCGAGTGGATTGCGACCAGATACGCTGGGGAGCTTAAGTCTCTCCACCAGCAGGGGAAGAGGAAAATGCTCGTGCTTGCGCGCGCAGCGCATCAGCTGACGCACTTGTTGCAGGTGGTCGAGGAAGACGGGATTTCCGGAAAGACCCTGCCGTAGAGCGCCCATGGCCACAAAGTAGCCGAAAGTCCCCGAAAAAATTTCTGTCGGACGACCGAGGCGTGGCATGTACAGGGTGATGACGTCCTGGTCACTATAGCGATGCAGCAGGACGTAATAGGCAGCGAGCAGGACGGTAGCGAGCGTCACTTTTTCCTTGTGTGCAAGTCGCTCCAATCGCGCGACCAGCGGCATCTTAAAATCCAAGGAGAAAACTGATCCAGTGTGCGTCGCGAGCGCAGCTCGTGGCCTGTCTGTGGGAAGGGTGAGGTCGGGCTCGTGATCGACAAAGTGGCCGCGCCAGTAGGCCCACATACGTTCTCCGTCGTTACCGGCGAGGTGGCCTTCCTGCCAAGCTACGAAGTCATCGTAGGAAGCCGCAGCAGCCAGCCTTGGCATCTCCGTGTTGCCACAACACGCCTGATAGAGCCTGCCGAACTCATGCAGAAAGGTGCGGATGCTATAAGCGTCAGAAATGATGTGATGGAAATTAAGGAGGAGGATTTCTTCCGCGGCACTGCGAATGAACAGGTGCGCGCGAAATACCGGCCCCTGTTCCAGATCGAAAGGGGCGCGAGCTTCCGCAGCAATAGATTGCTGGAAATCGGGCTCGTTGACACTCTGCAGCGGAACGACTTCCAAGCTCAAGGTGACTGTCTCGTGGATGCGCTGAACGACGCGTCCGCCTTCCTGGTGAAAGGTTGTGCGCAGCATCTTGTGGCGATCAATCAAAAGCTGAAGCGCTCGACGCAAGGCAGTACGGTTGAACGTTGCCTTTATGCTCAGCTCGACCGGCAGGTTGTATTCGCTGCCGGTCGGCCTCTTTTGATGATGCAGCCAAAGGCCCATCTGCCCATACGACAACGGACGCGTAACATAATCCATTGCTTTGCTCCAGCCACTTGGTTGTCGGAGCATGATACAAGCTGTTGCTAAGACGTGGTTTGAATGTTCTGCGAATTATTTTTACATCTCCGTGAAGATTCAATCTTCCTACGTAAATGCGCGTTCGAAATTAGAAATTTACAGCATCTCTGATTCGATTGATGCAAAACAGAAGTGAACAAATGCCCAAAGAAATTGACGATTCTTCCCAATTCCTAAAAATTAGGTCTTGTCTCTTTCCAGATCGCAATCTGCTCCTGTGTATAATTGCTTCCTTATCCGATGCCGCACCCTGAGCCTAGCTGGATAGATATGGCGGCCTTTGGCAAATTGTCGCGACGGGTTGCTACCCACCCGGGAGTTCCTGAAGTTGCGAAAGAATCGAGTGTCAGGGGCGATTGCCTGGCGCGTCCGCGTGCCGTAGCAAAAACATAGTCGCGTTCCAGCATGGAGGCGCGACCCGTTTCACTGTCGAAGGGGTGCCCGCCTCGGTCCCTGGATGAGGCTCAGGCCGATGTTGCCGTTGCCTTAGCTCGATTTTCTGACGTGATCGACATCGCTATTTGCGTCGAGGACGATATCAGACAGCGGCTTGGTGCGGCTGACCGGCCAGTGGCAGCACTCATCGGTCGGTCTGCGCGACGATCTGCCTGTTAGGCTGCGCGTTATAATCAGCGGTGGTCCTTTCTCGGCGGTGACCAGCTGCGCCGCAACTCGCGGTAGACGACGGCTCGCTCGGGTGGCTGCTGATCAAGTCGGTGCCCGCATCGCGTGTTCGCAGCCTTTCGCGCCACAGGCTTGGCTGATGCGACCCGGAATGGCCCCTTCGAACTTCAATAGACAGACAATAACCCGCGCCGCCTCCCACAGCGGACCGCTGTTGGCCGGTGAGCATGAGATTCAGCACGCTCGAAGTGTGGATCCTAAACAAGTTGTCCTCGGTGAGGCCGAGTCTGCTGATGGGCGGTTTAGATTTTAGGCTGCCATGCGGGCGATGCCAATCGTAGCGGCCAGATCGGCAGGTCGGCAGCGCATTGCTGCGATGTGTCGTAGGGTTTGAGATAGACCCATTCGCGCAAGCCCGTCTGGACGAGGCGTTCGGCCTTGCCCTTGGTCTTGGGCGCAACGGCCTGGTGCGGATGTGCTTGATGGCGAGCCGCCGCGTGAGCTGGACGGCTTCTACTTCGAAGCGAAGCTCTCATTGGATCAGGGGCAGATTTAGCATGCGACCTGCCGCTGGATCGCTTACAGCGATACCGTGCTGTTCATTGGATCCAAGACGCATCTGGCTGTGAGCCTCGGCCGCGAGGCTATCCGCCAGAATTACAACGTGCAGTTCGTCACGGCGACCACGCTGGTGACGGTGCTGGCAAAGGCCCCACCGACGGCTCGCTCGACAAGCAGTTGACGATCTTGTCGCGGCCGATATTCCTAATCGTCGACGAGATGGCGTCCCGGTGCTACGAGAATTTCGATCCTGATCACCTCCAACCGTTCAGGGGCAAATGGGCAAGTGCTTTTGAGGACCCTGTCGTCGTCGCGGCAATATCGGACCGCCTGCTTCGCCACTCGACGATGCTCGCTATCCGGGGCGACCGCTACCGGTCTCGCGAAAAGCGCCGCTCGAACCCAACGAAACCGTAAACCAATGAGGGGGCCGGTTCTTCAATTCGGCAAAGGGGTCAATTCGTCGTTTCGCTTGACATTGGCTGAAAGATGGCAATAAGCGCGCGGGAGAACGCTCGATCCCGGCGCCATCGCGTTGCTGCTCCTAGCAGATCATTGTCCAGCGCAATACCGCCCGCGCGGTTCATCGTATTCACGGGAAGTTTCTCCTGGATATCTAGGCCGGATTGTTGAGGGTGTCTGAGCCGACAATAGGTGCTAGCACCGCTCATCGGATCTCACTCTCAAAAATGCGGAACGTCTCTGTAAGCAGTTCCATGAAGAGGTCGATTTCGTCTTCGGCTATGATGAGCGGAGGAGCTGCCATGAACCACTCGCCGAATTTTCCGCTCGCGGCGCGGCGTCCATAAATATGTAGGCCGAGATCGCGGGCGATCGCTGAAACTCGGTAAGAGGCTTGGCTGGACGCCGGAAAAATTGCCTTCGTCGCCTTGTCCTCGACGATCTCCACGGCATTCAGCAGACCCAATCCTCGCACGTCGCCAATTGTATTAGTCCGATCCTTCAACACGGTTAGCTTATGCCGCAGGAGGTTCCCCATTCGCTCTGCATTCGTCATTAGGTCTTGATCTACCAATTCCCTGAGAACCGCGACACCGATCGCCGACGAAAGGGGTTGCCGGAATATGTGTGACCGTGCAGAAAGCCGCCTGATTCAACCACCTTGTCGACGATCCTGTTCGGCGCAATCATGGCGCCGAGCGGTGTATAGCCTGCACTCAATCCCTTCGCGCAGGCTACAAGATCCGGCAGGGCATTTGGCCAGTGATGAGCAGCCAAGAAGGTGCCCGTCCGACCCGCGCCACACATCACCTCATCAAAAATCAGTAACACACCATACCGATCGCAGATCTCCCGCACTTTCTTGTAGTAATGATCCGGAGCGACTAGCGCGCCGGTCGCAACGCCGCCAACCGGCTCCATGATGAAGGCCAAGACGGTGTCCTCACCCTCCGCGAGAATTTGTCGTTCAAGTTCATTGGCGCAGTAGTCAGCATAGGAGTCGACATCGAAGCCTTCAGGAATGCGGTAGCTCAATGGTGCTGGGACCTTTGGCATGATCCGCATCATCGGTCCGAACATCTCGTCGCGGTCAGGATCCCCCGTGACAGCAGCGGCACCCATCGTGGACCCATGGTAGCCTGGCAGTCGCGCAAGGATCTTGGACCGTTTCGGTTGGCCGGTCACGACAGCATATTGGCGAGCGAGCTTTAAAGTGGCCTCAATGGCCTCAGAGCCACCCGAAACAAGAAACGTTTGATCAAAACCCAGCCCGGCAAGATCCGCTACCATCTTGCAAAGGGTTTCGGTCGCCTCGCTGGTGAAAGCTGTGCGGACCACGTAACTGAATCGACTGGCCTGCTCCATCATTGCGTCACGCACACGCTCGTTCCCGTGGCCGATATTCGCGGCGACCGCTCCAGAAGATCCGTCGAGATAGCGCTTTCCTTCTGTGTCCCAGAAAAAATGCCCTTCGCGTGCGTAATCATTGGCGTTTGGCTAACGCCGCGACCGGCGTAAAAAGCGCTTCCTGAAGGTTCCCTTTGATCGAGTTTGGGCTCGGTGCTTTGAGTCGACATTTATGACCTGATCCTGATTATTGAGGTAATTTCGAAGTCGGCGTGCGACGGTGATGGCGGTGCGCATGTTCGGTGCCATCAGGGTGTCGCGCAGAATTGCAATGCTTCGCGCACGGAGAGAGCCTCCAACTTAAGGAGCGCTTCCATCAGATGATTTGCGTTTGATTGACCTATGTGCGGTGTCGCCAGGGTAAGAAACTTGGCTTCGACCTCAGCTTGACCAAAAGCCGGACCACCCGGGGCTCCGGTCGGAATCTCTGCCTCGGCAGATAGAGTCTCACCGTTTTTAAGGATGACGGTTACACGAGCCGGCAGCAGCTTTTTCGAGTAAAATTTGTCATCGGCATGGTTCAGCGTAGAGAGCCTGATCTTCGTTGCGGTTTTCTTTAATTCCTCATCTCCAAGGTCTTCCTCCCGGAGCCCGGTGGAGGAAGACTTGTCATGCAGCTCGAGCGCGAGTGCATAAGGGATATGAAACGCCGCCTCGATCGTTGACTCCGGCCACGGACCGTTGAAGTCACGTACAAATTCAGACACGGTTTCGACTTGAACCCGCTCAATGTCCTGACGGTCGAACTTGTCGCGGGCCAGTATCGAACGAAGCGAATCGATTGAAGTATGTATCCATCGGCACACACCAAACGCTCTGAAGCCTGTCTCAATGGTAAAATATCGCTCGCCCCAACGGCCAAGCATTTCCTCGGGCTCAAAACGGTCCGAGCCAGCCATTATCCAAAACCCGTCGTCCCCATCGAAGATGGTGCGGTTGCCATGGAACCCCGTACGGACGAGATCTACGGCCATGATCGCGCCTTTGTTTGCCCAACCGTAGTTGTTTTTAAGAAGGCTCATTGGCCGCGAGTGGAACTTCCGCAGGAACGGCAGCGGAGCATGCATTGGGACAAGCCCGTAAGCGTCGGCCATCTGGTCAGCATCGAACCGATGCAATAGGCCTGCCGCAGTGCAGGCCCCGAATATTTGCCAAGTACCGAGACCCTTCACCTCGCGATCGCGATTTTCACTGGGCCTGATGGCGGCACCCAATCGGAGTGACATTTCGTAGCCGCCAACAATAGCCGTGATCAGATCCTTGCCTGAGGCGTCGATCTCTTCGGCAACTGCAAGAGCCGCCGGAATCACAGAAGAGCCTGGGTGACCAAAAAGGACATAGGAGTCATCAAGGGTGAGCATGCTGGCGTTATTGGCGTTAGCGTGGGCTGCGTTGCCGGGATGGAACTTCAGCGACGTGCCGAACACTCTGCAATTACCACCCGAGTCGGTAGAGGTTAGGTGGGGCATCAACTGCACCGCGCCGCGCGTTCTGCTCCCCGCAATCATGCAGCCAACCAGATCCAAAACAAGAAGCTTGGCTTTGTCGCGAACCTGCTGAGGAAGTGCGTCAAAGGTCAGCGTAGTGACTTTGGTGGAAACATCTTCTGTTAGAGTCATGTTATGAGCCGCGATGACAGGACGCTTGTAGTGGGTAGGTGCGACAATTCAGATCTCACCTGCGATTACTTCAGTGTAAGCCAAATAGAAGTATTGGCCGTCGTGGGATGGTTATGCTCCCGAGGATTTTGTTATTGGGCAAACCCGGCGCGGATCTCATGCTGACCGCAAGGGACCCTGGCTGTGTAAAAACGCTAATGCCGTGGCCAATTGTGGGATATGACGTGGCTCAAGCGTTATGGTAGGCGGTTTTGCCTTCGAGCGCCCTCGGTTGTTGACCGCCTTGAACTTGCTGCCGTCGATCGCAACACTCGGCTTGGCGAGAAGCCCTATCTCGCGGCACAGCAGCACAAAGCCGGTACAGACCTTCTTGATGGCACCACCGTTATCGCGTCGAAAATCGGCGATGGTCTTATGGTCAGGGACAAGACGCCGAACCAGCCACATCACCTCGATGTTGCGTCCAGCTTCGCGTTCGAGACGCCGGCTCGACTGGATGCGGTTCGTAGATGTAGAGCTTGAGCAGGATCGAGGGATGATAACCTGGGCGCCAGGTATTGCTTGGCTCACAGCGCACGAATCCGAGATCGGCCAGATCGATCTCATCAACGAAGACGTCCACCACCCGAACTGGGCTATCCTCATGCACCCAGTCATCCAACTGCTCGGGACGCAGTGTACCCTGGCTCCTGTCGACACCCTCGATATACCGCTTCATGAAGCCCCCCTCGACTCATGTCAAAGGGTATTATGTCCGGCGTTTTCACACAGCCTGGGCCCGTTGAGGACATCCTGACGATGATGATTGGGCAGGCGTTTTCCCTCTCCTGCGTATTGTCAGCGCTCGCGCACGGCCGTGAGGTCCGCGCAGAAATTAGACGTTTAGTCATGGCATCGCTTGACGTTGCCTTTTTTTGCGGATGTTCGTCTATGAGCATGTGATGAGGTCGCCTCAAGGGGGCGCAAATAATCAGGCTTCGTGCAGATTATTCTTGAAGAGGCATAAATTTTTACTCGAACGAATAACACTCATCGCTCGCGCCGCGCTCTTTTATGAATAGATTCCTCCGACGACTAAACTTGGGAATTTGGATCTCCCAGCTCTATCGGATTTAGTCAGATGAGGCGAGCGGCGGAAGGCGCTCTCATCGGCCAGTTATGTTGTCGCTTCAAGGATTGAGATGAACAAGGTTTACGTGAATGCGGGCTTTGCCCTTAAGCATCTTTTGTTCGACGGGATGTTCATTGCCGCGGGCGGTTTTGGCCTTTGCGGCATACCGGAACTGTTGATCGACGCCATCCGCGAGGCGGGCGCCAAAGACCTGACGATCGCATCGAACAATTGCGGCGTCGACGACTTCGGGCTTGGCGTGCTGCTGAAGACGAAGCAGATCAGGAAGATGATCTCGTCTTATGTCGGCGAGAACGCCGAGTTCATGAGGCAGTACCTTAGCGGCGAGCTCGAACTGGAGTTCAACCCACAGGGGACGCTTGCCGAGCGCATGCGTGCAGGCGGCGCCGGCATTGCCGGCTTCTACACGAAGACCGGGGCCGGCACCGTCGTTGCCGAGGGCAAGGAGCAGAAGATCTTTAACGGCGAGATCTATGTGCTCGAAACCGGGATCGTCGCCGATCTTTCGATCGTCAAGGCCTGGAAGGCGGATACATCCGGCAACCTCGTCTTCCGTAAGACGGCCCGCAACTTCAATCCGCCGGCGGCCACCTGCGGCAAGATCTGCGTCGCCGAGGTCGAGGAGATCGTGCCGATCGGCAGCCTCGATCCTGACCAGATACATGTGCCGGGGATCTACGTGCATCGTCTGATCCAGGGTCAGCACGAGAAACGCATCGAGCAGCGCACCGTGCGCGCAGCGGCTTGAGGGCAGGGGGAGACACATGGCCTGGGACAGAAACCAGATGGCGGCGCGCGCTGCCCGCGAACTCGAAGACGGCACCTACGTCAATCTCGGCATCGGCATACCGACGCTGGTCGCCAATTATATTCCGGACGACGTGCATGTGACGCTGCAATCGGAGAACGGCCTGCTTGGCATCGGCCCGTTTCCGACCGAAGACCAGATTGACGCCGATCTGATCAATGCCGGCAAGCAGACGGTGACGGCGCTGCCGCATTCGGCCTTCTTCGACTCGGCACAGAGCTTTGCGATGATCCGCGGCGGCAAGATCGCCATGGCGATCCTCGGTGCCATGGAAGTTGCCGAAAACGGCGATCTCGCCAACTGGATGATCCCCGGCAAGCTCGTCAAGGGCATGGGTGGCGCGATGGATCTCGTTGCCGGCGTCAAGCGGGTGGTGGTCGTCATGGACCACACCAACAAGGCAGGCGAGTCCAAGGTGCTGAAGGCCTGCACCCTGCCGCTCACGGGTAAGAGCGTCGTCGATCGGATCATCACCAATCTCGGTGTCCTCGACGTCGTCGAGGGCGGGCTGAAGCTGGTCGAGCTGGCCGAAGGTGTCAGCGACGGCGAGATCCGCAGCGCCACCGAGGCGACCATCGTCAACTAGGGCTTCGGCTTATTGCCGAGACGCTGGACCCGGCACGCTGTCGGCTTCGCAGGAACAAGAGAGGAGATCACTATGAGCACCCCATCGATCGTCATCGCCAGCGCCGCACGTACCGCGGTCGGAACCTTCAACGGCGCGTTCGGCAACACGCCCGCGCACGAGTTGGGCGCCGCCGTCATCAAGGGCGTGCTCGAGCGCGTCGGCGTCGAAGCCGGCGAGGTGGACGAGGTGATCCTCGGCCAGGTCCTGCAGGCCGGCGAAGGCCAGAACCCGGCCCGCCAGGCGGCAATGAAGGCCGGGATCCCACAGGAAAGAACCGCCTGGGGCATGAACCAGCTCTGCGGCTCCGGCCTCCGGGCGGTCGCCCTCGGCATGCAGCAGATCGCCACCGGCGATGCGGACATCATCGTTGCCGGCGGCATGGAGTCGATGTCGATGGCGCCGCATTGCGCGCATCTTCGCGGCGGGGTGAAGATGGGCGACTACAAGATGATTGACACGATGATCAAGGATGGCCTGACCGACGCCTTCCACGGCTACCATATGGGCATCACCGCCGAGAACGTCGCCCGCCAGTGGCAGCTCAGCCGCGAAGAGCAGGACGCCTTCGCGCTCGCCTCGCAGAACAAGGCCGAGGCTGCACAGAAAGCTGGGCGTTTCGCCGAGGAAATCATTCCCTTCGTCGTCAAGACCCGCAAGGGCGACGTCACCGTCGACCAGGACGAATATATCCGCCATGGCGCAACGCTCGACCAGATGACCAAGCTGCGCCCGGCTTTTGACAAGGAGGGTACGGTCACCGCCGGCAACGCCTCCGGCCTCAATGATGGCGCCGCCGCCACCCTGCTGATGACGGAGGCGCAGGCCTCCAGGCGTGGCATCCAGCCGCTTGCCCGCATCGTTTCCTGGGCAACGGCCGGCGTCGATCCGCAGGTCATGGGCACCGGCCCGATCTCGGCTTCGCGCAAGGCGCTGGCGAAAGCCGGCTGGGCGATCGGCGATGTCGACCTGGTCGAAGCCAACGAGGCCTTCGCCGCCCAGGCCTGCGCGGTCAACAAGGACCTCGGCTGGGATCCGTCGATCGTCAACGTCAACGGTGGCGCGATCGCCATCGGCCATCCGATCGGTGCTTCCGGCGCCCGCGTGCTCAACACACTGCTCTTCGAAATGAAGCGCCGCGGCGCCAGGAAGGGACTGGCGACGCTCTGCATCGGCGGCGGCATGGGTGTCGCCATGTGCGTGGAAGCCCTGTGAGGGGAGGGCAGGGTCATGACCTCGGCCGAGTACCGTCTCTACGACGTATCGCTCGATCGGTCGTTCGGTGGCCGGGACGCGACCATTGAGCGAGAGCAGGCGCTCGCGATCATCGACCTGCTAGATTGCAACACATTCATGCCGGTCGGTCACGACGGCGGGCCTTATCGCCTCAAGATCGAAGCCGTAGATGGGCGCATGGTGCTGCATATTGCCGACGATGCGGGCGAGCACGTCGTCAGTCACTACCTGTCGCTCACCCCCTTCCGCCGGCTGCTACAGGACTACACCCGCATCTGCGAGAGTTACTATGACGCCGTCCGCCACCCTGGTCCTGAGCGGCTGGAAGCAATCGACATGGGCCGGCGCGGCATCCACAACGAGGCTGCCGAACTGCTGAAAAGCCGGTTGTCGGCGAAAGTGAACATCGACAACGACACCGCCCGCCGGCTGTTCACGCTGATATACGCGCTCCTCGTGCGAAGCGCTGACCACCGAGTTCTGCTGAGCTGAGGCAGCTGCGGCTCAAGATTTCCGACCAAGGAGGAACCCCAAGTGAATGCAATACCCCAACGCAACGTACAGGCCGGAGAAACCAGCTCCGCTGGCTTCCTGAATAGCGTTGACCAGAACTTCCGCCATGCAATGACGTTCCTCGACCTGCCGGAAGGCCTGTCGGAACGGATCATGCAGTGCAACTCGACCTACACCGTGCGCTTCGGCGTTCGCCTGCGAGGGCGCATGTACAGCTTCATCGGCTGGCGATCGGTCCATAGCGAGCATTGCGAGCCGGTGAAGGGTGGCATCCGCTATGCATCGAATGCCGATGCGGAAGAGGTCGAGGCGCTGGCAGCGCTGATGACGCTCAAATGCTCGCTGGTCGATGTGCCGTTCGGCGGCTCGAAGGGCGCGCTGAAAATCGATCCGCGCGAATGGACGCCGCAAGAGCTCGAGCGCATCACCCGCCGCTTCACCCAGGAACTCAACAAACGTGGCCTGATCGGCCCCGGCGTCAATGTTCCGGCACCCGACATCGGGACTGGCGAGCGGGAAATGGCCTGGATGATGGACGAGTTCCGCCGCGCCAATCCGACCGATGTCATCAATGCGCGCGCCTGCGTCACTGGTAAGCCGCTGTCGAAGGGCGGCATTGCCGGCCGGACCGAAGCAACCGGTCGAGGCGTCCAGTTCGCCATCCAGAGCTATCTCCGCGATGGGCGCACTGCCGGCCTGAACGGCAAGCGCGATCTGAAGGGTGCTGCGGTCATCGTCCAAGGCTTCGGCAATGTCGGCTACCACGCAGCAAAGTTCCTCTCTGAAGAGGATGCCGCTCGGATAACCGTCGTCGCAGAACGGGATGGCTATGTTGCCAATGCCGATGGTCTGGCGATCGACGCGCTGAAGCACCATCAGATTAAGACCGGCAGCATCCTCGGCTTCGAAGGTGCCACGTCCTATCCGGGTGATATGACGGGGATCGAGCAGACCTGCGACGTGCTCATTCCGGCGGCGATGGAAAATGCGATCCATGCCGGTAATGCAGACCGCATCAAGGCACAGCTTGTTGTCGAAGCCGCCAACGGCCCGGTCACCTTCGAGGCCGACAAGGTTCTGCGCACCCGAGGGATCACCGTTCTTCCCGATCTTTACGTCAATGCCGGCGGTGTGGTCGTCAGCTACTTCGAGTGGGTGAAGAACCTGACGCATATTCCCTTCGGCTTGATGGAGCGGCGCCGGCGCGAAAGGCGCAACCAGACCATCGCAACGGCACTCGAGCGCATGACCGGCAAGGAATTCCCCGCCGATATCCGCGACGAGTTCCTGGAAGGCGGCGCTGAAGTCGATCTCGTTCGTTCCGGACTGGAGGATGTCATGCGCAGCACCTGGACCCGCATCGCCGACCTAATGGAGGAACAGCCTGAGCTCGGTGATTACCGAACCGCCGCATATGTCGGTGCCATCCGGCAGATTGCCGAAGCCTACGAGGCGATCGGGATATGATTTCCAGGTTCCATAAGATAGGTTATGCGATGTTATAACGTATCGCGGCGGGCTCAAGTCAGCCGCAAGTTCGGAAACATACCGGAAGAACGTGCTCAGAAGATTTATGAAACCATGCGCAGACAGCTACTCAATCTTGACAGCTTTCAACCGAATCAGAATGAAGCGCTGCAATCGAGCCTGCCGAAGCTCTGCACTAGCGGCAGAATAGGCGCCGGAGCAACAGCGATGACCGCCGCCATGTTCCGGCTTTACGACGTGTCGCTTGATGGTTCTTTGAGCGGCCGCAACTCGCACCTAAAGCGCGAACAGACGATCGCCGTCGATGACTTGTTGGAGTACAACACCTTTGTTCCCGTCGGTCATGAGGGCGGGCCCTATCGTCTCAGTCTTGCATTGGCAGATGAACGCCTGGCGCTGCATATCTCGACGGAGAACGGCGCACATGTCGTGAGGCACTCCTTGTCGCTCACTTCGTTCCGTCGGCTGTTCAAGGACTACTTCCTGATCTGCGAAAGCTATGACAACGCCTTGATACACCCGATCCCGCAAAGGCTCGAAGCAATCGACACGGGCCGTCGGGCAATTCATGACGACGCCTCGGAACTGCTTCGAGCGCGGCTCGCACCGAAGATCGCTGTTGACAAAAATACCGCTCGGCGGCTGTTCACGTTGATCTATGTGCTCTTTGCAGAACGCGATCCGGCAGCGGTTCCAGAAGTGCCACAACCCAGTCTGAGGAAGCTCTGCACCGGTGCTGGAGTGGGCATCGCAATCGGCATTGAAGCCTCGCGAGCGGAGCAACGTCGATGAGCGCCGCCGCGTTCCGACTGTGCCATGTGACGCTTGACGGCTCGTTCAGCAGTCGCAGTCCCCACTTCGAGCGGGAACGCGCCATTGCCGTCTACGACCTGCTCGAGAAGAACACCTTCATTCTGGTCGGTCATGACGGCGGGCCCTATCGCCTCAGCCTCGCCTTGGCGGGGGCGCAGCTAGCAGTCGCAACCGAGGCGGGGACGCACATGTCATGAGCCATTTTCTGTCGCTCGCTCCCTTCCGCCGGCTGCTCAAGGACTACATCCTGACCTGCGAGAGTTTCTACGACGCAATGTCGGGCGCGAGCCCCGCCAGGTTCGAAGCAATCGACATGGGCCGTCGTGCCATTCACAACGACGCCGCCGAAGTACTGAGAGAGCGGCTCGCGGCCAAGGTGATCGTCGACAAAGACACCGCCCGACGGCTGTTCACGCTGATTTACGTGCTGCTCATGCGACGCTCGCCGAGCGCACCCTCCAATAATGACAACGAAGGCGCAGCCCCGCGCCACCAATTGGGACCGAGTCGCGGTCTGACTAAAAGGGAGCATAGCGGATGAGTGTGCTCAGAAGTATTGGCTTCGATGCAAGTTCGAATGATGCGATCCGGCGCAATCTTGATGCCGTCGAACCGAATTGGCGGTGGACGATCACGGCCCATTCGGATGAGGATTGCTCACTCAAGTTCAGGCGACAATATCTTCACACAGGCTCGATAGTGACCATCGAGCATTCCGTGGGTATCGGCGCCGTCGCCAGACGCAATACGGCGCGCGTCAGCATCTATTTCGTGCTGGCCGGCGCGATGGAAATTAGTGATCGCACGGCGCGCACGGTTCTATCGATCCCCGCGAACCACGTTGCAAGCGCCTGCGAAAGTTCTGGAAAACGTCTGGCTATCGAACCTCACAGTTCGTGGTTGGCGTTCCACATTCCCGAGCCCACCTTGCGGCGACACTTTGAGGACTTGACCGGGCGGCCATATGTCCAGGAATTCGTGCTGCCGCCGATCAGGTTTTGTGAAGGCGATCGGCTGGGCCTCTATCGAACGCTGAGACAGGCAGAAGAAGATCTTTCTTCCGTCTCTTCTGAAGTGAGACCGATAGTGGCAAAAGCGTACCAACAGTTGGCACTGGCGAAGCTGTTTGCCAAGACGCCGCACAACCTCGCCGAGGAATTCGGGCGCGGATCGCTGACGGATGCCCCAAGGCAACTCCTCAAGGCCGAGGCCTTCATGCGGGAGAACTTGGCCAACCCGATAACCATCGACGATCTCGCGGTCGCTGCAGGCTGCAGCCCGCAGGCGCTGCAGAGGATGTTCCGCAGCCATCGCGGCGACTCGCCCATTGGCATTCTCTGTAGTTACAGGCTGGCTGCAGCGCACGGCGCGATCAAGGCCGGCCGAATGACAAGTATTACCGACTTGGCAATGAGCCTTCAGTTTTCCAATCCCAGTCGTTTCTCGGTTCTCTACAGGAGCGCCTACGGCTGCAGTCCCTCCTCCGCCCTGCGCTTCGCACGCGATAAGGGCAAGATGGAGAATGCTGAAAGCGACGAATGCTGATGAAACAGACGGACCTGGATCACGCTATGTGGAAGCCGCTTGCAGTGAAGCGCACGACCGAGGTCTCTGCGGTCGAGACGTGCAAGTGTTCGTTACATACCGGCAAAATGATCCATGCCGAGCAACCCATCGATCCTGAACATACTTCGACCCTACGTGTAGCGACTCTTTCCCCGTCCTCTCGGAGTCATTCGGCTGTCGTTGAATCTGTTTCAACGGCAGCCGCTTTTTTCTCCAATTTCTGCGTGTGTCAATGAAATGGCGTGTGGCCAGATCGGCCGGATCGGACAGCGATACCGCAGCCGGTCCCGGGAGCGCCAGTACCTCACCTTTCCGTCGCCCGACCCCTCCCAGGGCGACCTGGCTGTCGTCGAACACGCTTCGGCGGCAGCCATCTTTTTCTCAATGCCGCACGAGGCGCGGCTGCGGACTCTACAGCAATCGCATGAGGCGTGACGTGACAGCAGCAACGGTTTCTACTGCCTGTACTACCGGCTTGCGACTGTGTGCCGTGTCGCTTGATGGTGACTTGAACAGTCAGGCCAATCCGCAACTGAAGCGGGAACAGGCCATCGCCATCTTCGATCTTCTGGACAAGAACACATTCACGCCAGTCGGACATGGCGGTGGACCCTATCGCCTTTGCCTTGCCCTGGCGAACGCGCGCCTTATGATGACCATCACGACCGACAAAGCGGAGCATGTCACGGGTCACCACTTGTCGCTTACGCCCGTCCGCCGGTTGCTCAAGGATTACGCGCTTGTCTGCGACAGCTACTACGACGCCATGGCGCGCGCGAACCCTGAAAGGCTCGAGGCGATCGATACGGGACGGCGAGCCATTCACAACGAGGCTGCGGAACTGCTCAAGAGGCGCCTGTGGTCAAAGGTTGCCGTAGACGCCGATACCGCCCGTCGGTTGTTCACATTGATCCATGTCTTGCTCATGCACAGCAAAGACTATGGCGGACGAATACAGGGTCGGGCATGATGGATTGGAAGAAATGGACCAAAATTCCCGAGTTTCGGGAATTTCTGTATCTGGCGGCGTTTCCCGATGACCGCCGCCGAATCCGAAACTCTCTCCGGGCAATCCGCTATTCCTCAGATCAGTACACTTTAAACTAGGATGCGGGTCTGTCGCGGCTTTAAGGCGGCACACCTGCGGCTTACTCACCCCCCCACAACGGCGCTATCAGTTGAACCCATAGACCACAGAGGGAGCCCGGCAAATGACCATGGCGGCCAAGGAAGACTCCACAACGCTAATGGCGCCCCTGAAGAATGCGACCTTCCGGTCGATCTGGCTCGCGACCCAAGTGTCGAGCCTCGGCTGGCTGATGCAGACTGTGGCCCTAAGCTGGCTCATGGCGACAATCTCGACGTCAGACACATTGGTTGCGCTGGTTCAGGCCTCATCGACCTTACCAGCGTTCTTCATGGCTGTCTTTGTCGGAGCCGTAGCTGACAATTTCAGCCGGCGCACGATCATGATTATCGGCCGCAGCCTGATGATGACGGCTTCCGCGTTGCTGACTGTTCTCATGGCCCTCGGCGTGACGGATCCGTGGATCATACTCGGCTTCAGTTTTCTGGCAGGATGCGGGATCGCGCTCAACGATCCGGCCTGGCAGGCCTCCGTTGGCGACATTGTCGAGCGGCGAGACCTGCCATCCGCCGTTACCCTTATGTCCGTCGGGTTCAATACGATCCGAAGCGTAGGTCCGGCACTGGGCGGTATCGTCATCGCCTCCTTCGGGCCACTGGTCACCTTTGGTCTTACGACCCTCGGCTTTGTTCCCCCGCTCGCCGCCCTGTGGCGCAACAATTGGAAGGTCCGCTCCTCAACCCTGCCCCGCGAATCCCTGGCGACCGCGATCTATGACGGGCTGCGTTTCACGGCCATCTCTTCGGAAATCAAGGCGACCATCGCGCGGGGAACACTGTTCGGTCTTGCCGGCATTTCGACATTGGCACTCCTGCCCCTGGTGGCCCGTGACCATCTGAAGGGGGGTCCCATCGCCTATGGCATTCTGATGGGGGGCTTCGGTGCCGGCGCCCTGTTGGCGGGCCTTACAAACGCATCGCTCAGGCGGACGCTCACGCAGGAGCGCTTGATAGTCCTCGCCTGCCTTGCTTGTGCGATGTGCTCGTTTTCGGTGGCGTTGACCTCTTCGCTTGTGATAGCAACGGTCTCGCTGGCTGCCGCCGGCGCCGGCTGGGTGACGGCGTGGTCCGGCCTTAGCGTGAGTGTTCAATTGGCAAGTCCACGCTGGATCACCGGCCGCACCATCTCGATCTACAGCGCGTTCACATATGGCGGCATTGCTGGCGGCAGCTGGTTATGGGGCGCGGTAGCGGAAAGTCATTCGCTCGCCATCGCGTTGCTATGGTCTTCGGGTACAACATTGCTGGTCGGCGCTCTCGGGTTGAAACTGCCGATCAGCAACCGGTCGAACTCGGAACTTGAACCTTTGGGCGAGTTTGCCATGCCGGCAATTGCTCTCGATCTCAAACCGCGAAGCGGTCCGATCCTCGTGACGACTGAATATTCAGTACCTGAACAGAATGTTGGACTCTTCATCGACCTCATGCGCGAGCGCCGGAGAGTACAGAGCCGCGTCGGCGCCCGCCATTGGACGCTCACCCGGGACATTCAGGAGCCGTCGCGGTGGGTCGAAGCATTCCGGACCCCCACCTGGACGGACTATCTTCGGCTCAATCATCGCCTCACGACCGCCGACAAGCAGTTGGACGAAAAGCTCCAGCTGCTGAACAGACAAGAAAATCCACCGCGGACGAGCATTCTGGTCGAACGTCCGACCGGCGCAGTCCGAAAATCCGATCCACCCATTCCCATCATACCGCAGCGGTGAGTTCCCCAAGCCTAATAAGGCTCAACTGCAGCAAGCAGCATCTGTTCACAAGCGCGATCCTGAGCCCGGAGCATACCGTCAGTCTTGAGGCGATTCCCAGACGCAATATGACGCGCTGCAGTGTCTTTTTCGTGCTGGCCGGCGCGATTGAAATCACTGATCGACGGGATCCATTCCCCGCGAATCACGTTGCAAGCGCCTGCGAAACTTCAGGAAAATGAATCGCTATCGAGGTTCGCAGTTTCGTGACGTTTCACATGCCTCAAGGCCGAGGCTTTCATGCGTCAGAACTTGTTCAACCCGATAACGATTGGCGATGACGATCTTGCCGGCGCCGCAGGCTGCAGCCTCGGGCGCTGCATAGGATGTTCCGCACCTACCGCGGAGACTCGCCGGTTGGCATTCTCCGTAGCTACAGGCTGCCTGCAGCACACGGCGCGATCAAGGCCGGCCGAACGGAGAGCATTACCGACTTGGCCCCGAGCCTTCGGTTTTCCAATCCCAGCCGCTTCTCGGTTCTCTACAAGGCCGCCTACGGCTACGGTGCTTCCCGCGTGAGCGCGGCCGGAGTGGCTGGCGCTGATGCCAAACGCTCATGAAGGGTATGTCAGCTGGGAGAAGGCCGAGGCGATCCGGACGATGGTCAGTAGCAATGTTCCCACCAGCCGGCATCATGGCGCGCCCAATCACGGCCGTGCGCTCCTCGCCGGGCTGATCTGTTGCCGGCGCTGCGGACGCAAATTGACCATCCGCTAGTCCGGGATGAAGCACCAGATTCCGTGCTACAGCTGCAGTCGCGGCTGGACGGATAATGCCGAGCCGCGCTGCATCGCCTTCGGCGGACTACGTGTTGATGACGCCATTGAAGAATCGCTTCTACAGGTCGTCCAGCCCGGCGCCATCGCGGCCGCCGCCGAGGCCGAGGCGCAAGCGGCCAGTCGCCGCAAGCCGGCCCGGCTGGTCTCTCCGGTGGCTCTGGCCAACAAGACAGAGCGCCTGGGCATTGCTGGCGCCCAACCAGGCCTATATCGCTCACGTTGGTGCTGCATAATCGAATCTTCCGTTTGGCAAACTCGAATAGGAATGCTGGACGGTAGGTAGCGAGGGGTGGTGAGATGTGATGGCAAACTGGTCGAACCGGGGGTTGGATAAATCAGAGATGCTCAAGGTGCATCGAGCGCGCTAATTTGATTGGAACCCGATCCGCGGACTTCATCAGGGCCTGCGGCCATATGCGCCGCCTTGCGAAGGCCGGACACATGGCTTGCACCCGACCAGAGCGCATCACAGATTTTCTCTCTTGCAACAAACGGCCGCTCCACACATGATGATCGCAGCACAACCCATCGCCCATTATCGCTCGACGATTTTCCGCGTGTTCAGGCGCCGCGCCTTTGTCGATCCGCAGCAGGTCAATAGCTGAGTTGAGCGATTGCTATTGCGTCACTGCCAATGAAATGGCGCGTGAGCGATCGCACGAAGGCCTCGGCCTGCGCATCAGTCCACAGCCCGGCACAACCATACGACCTTCCGGCGATACGGCCGTCGCTTCGACCACGAGACACACGGCAGGTCCGGTTTTTCGGACGGCTGCCCTACGCGACATCATTTGGAGGCTGAACAACGAGTCGGGTTTTACGCAAATTAACCATCACAGGGATTGGTAAAGGTCTGCGCCGCTTGCCGCCCGGTTTTGCTCTCATTCGCCTCACCATGATGGGGCATGGACACACGGGCTTTCCTGGACTTGGGCAGGATCTC
This sequence comes from Sinorhizobium terangae, assembly GCF_029714365.1. Classification (NCBI taxonomy): domain Bacteria; kingdom Pseudomonadati; phylum Pseudomonadota; class Alphaproteobacteria; order Hyphomicrobiales; family Rhizobiaceae; genus Sinorhizobium; species Sinorhizobium terangae. The sequence goes on along the minus strand of NZ_CP121661.1, from coordinate 256,022 downwards.
GCGTAGCTGACCGCGCAAGTGGTGAACGCGCTGAAAGCGCTCGCTCTTCCTCTACACTGCTGCTCGCATGGGAAAGTCTCCCCTCGTCCTCGGCGAAGTACAGGCACACTCGATCGTGGCATCAAGGTATTCGAGCGAGCCCATAGGCGACCAGGAACCGGCCGTGCGGTCAATCAGGACCGAACGCATACAGCTGGAATCGAAACCGCCCGCATGGCCGGCTCGACGGGCGCTGGAAAGGACATGCCTGCCCTACCGCGTGTTCGATAGGGATCAGCGCGTGACCTATGTAGCAATCACTGCCAGCAAGCGGCCCTCCGATGTGTTGGCTCACATCAATGAGCGGCAGCAACAGGCGTCACCGAAGGTCAGGACCAATAGCAGAAGAACGGCTATACGCCGCGGGGTCGCAAGCCGGGCAACGTCAACGCTGGAAGGAAGATGACGACGTGAAACGTGGCCGAGCGTCCGGAGTCGTCATGTCCTGTTTGATCGTACTTGGAATTCCTCGGCTACGTCGGCAAGGACCCCTCCGCCCGAGATTTCGTCTTCTATGGCCTGCCGGCCCGCGTCGCACAAGCATGGGCCGGGACCATCCCTGCCGCACGCGAGCGCGCAATGCACAAAGGTCGTCCATCGCCGGTCTGAATTTGGCAGCATTGTGTATGTTTTCGCCCATTGCCCGGTCGATCTTGCGGATTTCCGCACACGATTATGTTGCGCTCCGGCGCTCGAAGAAAAATGCCTCACTATTTCAGGGTGCTAATCGAGCCGCGGTCCGTTGGCATGCCGTTTGCTCGATAGCTCTACAAGGCAGCGGTGCTGTCGATCTTCGGAAAGGTGGCCCGGGAGGCCCGGCCTGTTGCCGGACTGGGCCCGCGTGGAGGATATCATGATCGCACAACATTCCGCGGAGGTCCGCGGCAAGACACCGCTCTATCGGCATCTCTATGTCCAGGTCCTCGCGGCGATCGCTGCGGGCATCCTGCTCGGGCATTTCTATCCGGATGTCGGCACCGAGCTCAAACCGCTGGGCGATGCCTTCATCAAGCTCGTCAAGATGATCATCGCGCCGGTCATCTTCCTGACGGTCGCGACCGGTATCGCCGGCATGACCGATCTCGCCAAGGTCGGGCGCGTCGCCGGCAAGGCGATGATCTACTTCCTGACCTTCTCGACGCTGGCGCTCATCGTCGGTCTCGTGGTCGCGAATGTGGTCCAGCCGGGCTCCGGCATGCATATCGATCCGGCTTCGCTCGATATGAAGGCGGTGACTACGTATACCGAGAAGGCGCATGAGCAGTCGGTCACCGGCTTTCTCATGAACATCATTCCGACGACGCTGGTCAGTGCTTTCGCCGAGGGCGACATCCTGCAGGTGCTGTTCATCTCGGTCCTGTTCGGCATCGCGCTTGCCATGGTCGGCGAAAAAAGCCAGCCGGTGGTCGATTTCCTGCAAGCGCTGACGCTGCCGATTTTCCGCCTGGTGGCGATCCTGATGAAGGCCGCCCCGATCGGCGCTTTCGGTGCGATGGCCTTCACCATCGGCAAGTACGGCGTGGCGTCGATCGCCAATCTCGCGATGCTGATCGGCACGTTCTATCTTACCTCCTTCCTCTTCGTCTTCATCGTGCTTGGCGCGGTCGCGCGCTACAACGGCTTCTCGATCGTCGCGCTTATCCGCTACATCAAGGAAGAACTGCTGCTCGTACTCGGCACCTCCTCCTCGGAGGCGGCGCTGCCGGGCCTGATGAACAAGATGGAGAAGGCAGGCTGCAAGCGCTCCGTCGTCGGCCTCGTCATCCCGACGGGTTATTCCTTCAACCTCGACGGCACCAACATCTACATGACGCTTGCCGCGCTCTTCATCGCGCAGGCGACCGATATCCCGCTGTCCCTCGGTGACCAGATCCTGCTGCTGCTTGTCGCCATGCTGAGCTCGAAGGGCGCTGCCGGCATCACCGGCGCGGGCTTCATCACGCTCGCCGCAACGCTCTCGGTCGTTCCCTCGGTACCGGTCGCCGGCATGGCGCTGATCCTCGGCATCGACCGCTTCATGTCGGAATGCCGGGCGCTCACCAATATTATTGGCAATGCAACTGCGACGCTGGTCGTAGCGAGGTGGGAAGGCGAACTCGACCGGGCGCAGCTCTCTGCGGCACTTGCGGGTGAAGTGCCGGTCAAAACCATCCCGGCGGCCGTCCAGCCCGCCGAATAGTTGCCTCCCAGGGCAACGCACGGTAAGTGCGGCTTGGCGCGGTCTGGTTTTCCAGATTGCGCCCTTTTTTGTTCATGCACCAGAGACGGCTCTTGACTGTCAATCGCCGTTCAAACGCCTGCGCCGCCTTGACGGCAGTGCGCCTCGCGGACTCGTCCGCCCGAGCTAGTTCGGAAAGGCTAAAGGCCAAACTCCTTCGTCCGATGTAAAATCAGCATTTGCTGAAATGAGGTGGGACTCACTATGCCAAAGTGCAGCCTATGCGCCCTGATCGCCCTGGCCCTCCTATCGTGCGACGTCGCCTATTCGAGCGCACCATCCAGATCCCGGCCACAAGTTCCGGACTGCGGTGAATTGTGTACGCCAAGCGCCGATTGGCAAGTTCGATCGTAAGTGCGACATTCCGATTCTCGGCTAGCGTGGCGCCGATGGCCTTTGGCTACCGAGTGTCGCCCAAGGTGCGCCCGGGGGCTTCGGCCTCTAGTCAAAAGTGTCATCGATTGCTTCGGCAAGCGTCTGGCGGCGGCACTTCGACCCGAGATCGTCAGATTACCCGACATCTGGTTTGTCGAGTCCGCGACACGATGCTGTTCGATTCCTACGCCTTTCATAAGCCTTTGATAATACATAGAGAATTGTTCCTGCTCCTTCCCCTGCCGTAGTTGGCACGACTTTTGAAACTCCCTTGTCGCGAGGCGGCAGAAGCTGCCAACCGATTCTCATGTCGTGGATGGCAACATCAATAAACGTTCATTTCTGAAGCATCTCGGACGGACGCAGTGCAAAGACGCTACTTAGGTTTTAAACGCGCTTGCGGCGCTTACTGGCGCTCTTCCTCGGCTCCACATTCGGACAGACTGCCACCACGAAGCTCAACGCCAGACGACGATCACCACGAACTGCCGGGTCGAATCCGCGACCAATCCGGACTTCAGCTCGTCTGGCGTCGCGGGCGCCGACGCCGCGACCGCCCTCGCCGCCACATGCACCAGCGGGACGACCAACGAAATCGGCTTGGTCCTGACACCCGCACAGTCGAATACTCGCCTTTCCAGAATGCGGGCCCCACTCCGGTTCGGGGTACACTTCGATGTCGCGGCGGTCCTGGATCGACACTTCCCATCCTACGATGTCTTCTGCCTCGCGCCGGCTCAGACCCGGCGCCAGCCGGACCCCCACACCGATAACCGCACCCTGACCTGGTGATTGTCTCGCCCTACGAGGAAAACTCATGCTCAAGGAAAACCGGACTGCGAAGTCCGAATTTGTCGGAAGTCAGCTCATCGATGTCGTTACGGCTATCGATGAAATTGCGGCGTCGTTCCCGGACAGGATAGCGATTAAGCATGGCGCGGAGGAACTCACATATGGTGAGCTGCGATTGCTGTCGGATAGAATTGCGAGCACGCTGCGAGAGCGCGGCGCAGAGGGTAAAATCGTGGGGTATTTCGGTGACCGAAACCCCCATTGGGCAGCCACGGTAATTGCAATTTTGAAAAGCTGCTCAACATATTTGCCGCTCGATCCGTCTTTGCCGGTCTCCCGCATTTCTTTCATGGTCGAGCAGAGTGGATGCACTCTGATTATCGGGCCGGAAAGACCGGAAGAGCTTGACCTCTTTCAGGAAAACAGCACCGGCCGACAATTCTTGACGGTGCAGACGGCGCTACGCGGTGGCCGTGCCTCTCCTGGAATGCCAACTTCGGCTGAGGGCCATCTCGCTTACATTCTGTTTACGTCCGGTTCGACGGGGAGACCCAAGGGAGTGATGGTCAAGCGCGCAGGCCTGAACAACCACTTGAGGGCCAAACTGGATGCGCTCCAGCTAAGTGAGAAGGACTGTGTCGCACAAACTGCCTCGCATAGCTTTGACATCTCGCTTTGGCAGCTTTTGGCAGGGTTATGCGTCGGCAGTTGCGTCGCGATCATAGATGATTCGACAGTGAGATCTCCGACGGCCCTTCTTGAGGCATTGCAGGCAAATCGCGTCACAATTGCCCAATTCGTTCCATCGGTGCTAGCCGTCTTCGTTGAGTATCTCCAGACACTCTCAGTCAAGAAGCGGCTTTTTCGTGCGTTGCGCATGGTCTCCACGGTCGGCGAGCCGCTGACGCCTGCCTTGGCGCACGGGTGGCTGACACTTTATCCTCGAGTGCCAATTCTCAATCACTACGGACCGACCGAATGTGCGGATGGGGTTACACACCATTTGATATCTCTCCCGCCCAGTACAGCTGACACCTATTTGCCCGTCGGTAAGCCTATTGCCAATCTTACCGTTTATGTCGCCAATGGATCGCGTCTGTGCAAGACGGGAGAAGTTGGCGAGATCTGTGTTAGCGGAGTCGGTGTCGCTGATGGATACATCAACGATGGCGTGCGCACCAAAGACGTCTTTTTGCCGAACCCGTTCTCGGACCATCCATCCTATCGGCAGCTCTACAAGACCGGCGATCTCGGACGTATCAGGGCAGACGGCCTGCTGGAGTGTCTTGGTAGACGAGATCGCCAGATCAAGATCCGGGGGCACCGGATCGAACTTGGAGAAATCGAGTCTCGCCTCTGCGCTCATCCTTTGGTAAGTGCCGCCGTTGCTATCGCACCCGCCAACGAGAGCGTGAAGCTCACGGCTCGGGATATTACCAACACCGGCCGAGAAACTGGGCCAAGACGAATACTGGCCTATGTGTCGGCTCCTGCCGAACTTTCAGAGGGTGAACTCCGGAGCTTTGCTGCCGAAACGCTTCCTGGCTACATGCTTCCCGAGCGGATCATTCGTGTCGAGCGGATGCCTATCACCCGAAACGGGAAGGTGGATCTCGCGTTACTGCCCGATCCGACAACGGTTCGCCCGGAACTGCTGAGTCCGCCCGAACAACCAAAGACGGAGCTTGAAAACACACTACGAGATATTTGGTCCAGCGTTCTTCGGATCGAAGGCATTGGCGTCGATGACCAATTCATGGATCTCGGGGGCGACTCGCTCCGCGCGGTACTTATATTGGCTCAGATTCGGAGGCAGCTCGGAGCAAATGCGGATTTCAGGGTTGTTCTGAATGGGACCATCAGGTCGCTTGCATTGTCGATATCAGGCCAATCCGAAACGACAAAGGACGTGCTTCCCGCGTGTGGGAAGCTCAGACGAGCGCCCCTGACGCGAGTGCAAGAACACCTTTGGTTTCTCTGGCAGTTGGATCCGACCGCGAAAAATTACATCATTCAGGGTGGTGTGCGTATCCGAGGTGCTATCGACCCAACCGCATTCAATAAAATCTGGAACGATGTTGTTCAGGCGCATGACGCGCTTTCGGCACGTTTCAGCGACGAAGATGGGCCGGTTCAGATTTTTGATCATCCGCAGAGCTCCGATATAGAGTTGGTGGACGCTACTCACCTGCCTCAAGAAGAGGGCGAGGAGCTTTTGGCGGAGTTGCGGCGGACGGAGCTCAACAATCCCTTTGATCTCAGTCAGGGCAATTTGTTTCGTGCGCGCATGATCCGTTTTCGCGCCGACGACCATCTCATGCTGATAACCGCGCACGAAATCATCATAGATGCGTGGTCAATCTCTGTCCTGCTCAGGGAATTACAAACGAGATACTCCAATGCCGCTGCAGTCTCTCCAGCAAATCGCCCTTCACTGTCGACCTATGCGCTCTGGGAAAGTGTACATGTTACACCGGAGTCGCTGAGTGATCAGCGGCGCTATTGGCGTCGTCAGCTGGGCGACAATCCTCCCGTACTTTCGCTCGGGAATGATCGACTGCGGTCGAAAGCAGGTTCCTACCGCGGGAAGTCGCATGCGGTTCTCCTTGGCGGCGAACTGTCTGATCAAGTGCGGGATTTTGCGCGCCGGCACAGGTGCACGACTTCCACAACCCTATTGGCATGCTTCAAGCTGCTGTTGCGGATGTATAGCGGCCAAGACGATGTGATCGTTGGCATACCGCACGTGGTGCGCAGCCAGCCAGGCACCGAGGAGATCGTCGGATTTTTCCTCAACATGATGCCAATTCGAACCATGATCGACGTCAATAAGTCCTTCGCGGCTCACGTAACTCATGTGCAGGACCTCATAAGCGATGCGATCGCGAACTCGGCGTATCCATTTAGCTGGATGGTCAGGGATACCCGACTCTACCGCGAACCCGGTCGATCGCCGATCTTCCAAGCCATGTTCAACATGTACTCCGAGCCCGCGGAACCTCCTGCCAAGCGCGATTTGGAACTGACATTTCGCGAATACGACACAGGGTATGTGAAATTCGACCTTACGCTCTACGCACAAGACGAAGGCGATGCAATCGCATTGCAGCTGGCTTATGCGGAAGACGTATTTTCGAGCGATGTCATCGCTCGCATGGCCGAGAATCTTCGCCATCTCATTGCTGCCTGTGTCGAGGGATCGGCCGAGCCGATTGTCGCCCTGAGCAGCCTCAGCCCGTCGGACGTCGCCATTCTAAACTCGCTCAAAGGTGACGAGCGGTCATATGAAAGCGAGCCTACACTTGTAGAAGCGTTCGATCAGGTGAGCGCTTCAAATATCGATCGGGTGGCTTATTTCGGCGAGTTCGGAGCAATCACGTTTGGCCAACTGCGCGAACGCATGACTGCGATCCGGTCCGTTCTGCGAAGGTGCGGTGTGGGGCCGGGAGATATCGTTGCGATGCTGGTCGACAGGTCTCCAGATGTAGCGGCCACGACTTTGGCCATCCGGGATTTGCGGGCAACTGCCGTGCCTATATCGCCAGATTACCCGGAGGAACGTGTCGGCCATATCGTGAGGGACAGTGGCGCGAAGCTGCTTGTTCACGCCAGCGAGGAGGAAGAGGTCGATTTCGGTGTGCCGTGCGTTAATCTGTCTACCCTGGAGGCTAGATACGCCCCCGGGCCGCTCACGCACCGAACTGTCGAATTGGCCGATGAGGGCGCAGCCAGCCTGATATACACCTCATCGTCGACGGGTAAGGCGAAGGGCGTTCTCATACCGGAATCCGCAATACTCAATCGACTGAACTGGATGTGGCGATGCTTTCCCTTTGATCGCTTCGACGTGATGGCTGTACAGAAGTCAGCGGCACTTGTTGCTGCGACATGGGAGTATTTTGGGGGGCTCCTGAAGGGGGTGCCCACCCTGATTCTGACCGATGAGCAGTTGCACGACCCGGAACTTTTGTTGAGCCCTTTGGCACGGCATCACGTCACGCGGTTGTTTGCCTCTCCGCCCATTCTGTCCGGTTTAATTGCCGCTCAAAAGCGCCTGCAGAAAACGACCAACCTGCGCCTGGTTACAAGCAGCGCTGAACCGATGCCGCCTTCACTTCCCTTTCGTTGGCGAGAGTGTTTTCCAGATGTGCCGCTATGGAATTTTTATGGCACGACAGAGTGCGCGTCCAATGCAGCGGTGTACGGAACATCGGACGCCGACGATGGATCTTCGGCTGTGCCCGTCGGGCGCCCGATCGATAATGTGAGAATGTACGTCCTTGACGCCCAGTTGAAACGGGTTCCCGTCGGAGTCGCAGGTGAACTCTGTGTGGCAGGACGCTGCGTGAGCTCGGGCTATTGGAAGGATCCCGAGCGAACAGAACACTGTTTCGTTCCAAATCCGTACGATGAAGGTCAATACAGCGTCCTTTATCGTAGTGGTGATATCGCCCGCATCTCGGCCAAAGGTCTTCTGGAGATTTGCGGTCGAGCGGACAACCAAATTCAGCTTCGGGGTTTCCGAATTGAGCTTGAGGAAATTGAGACGGCGGTCGTATCTCATCCTGGCATCGCGCAGGCCGCCGCATTCGTAAAGGGCGAGGATGATGATCGGCGACTGCTTGCCCTTGTGGTCCCAGCCGACGACAGCCTGACCTCGGGAGACATTGTGAGCCATCTGCGGCAGACACTCCCATCTTACATGATCCCATCGGATGTAGAGATGGTGCACCATATGCCGCTCACCGCGAATGGGAAGATAGATCGGGCTCGTCTCCCTTCCGTCTCATCCCGTGCAATGCAAAAGACCAAGTCCGCCGAGCCACGGACGGAGAGGGAGCGACTCCTCGCCGATATCTGGCGAGAGCTGTTGGGCGCTAAATCTTTTGGCATCGATGATAGCTTCTTTGATGTCGGTGGAAATTCGCTTCTGAGTGTGCGGTGCGTTACACTGGCGCGTAACGCAGGACTGAGCTTAACAGTCAGCCAACTGCACCGGACACCAACCATCCGGGAACTGGCGACGTACCAAACGCCGGCCGCGACATCTGCTTTAGCGGCTTGCGACGGACCGCTGCCAGTGACCCCTGCGGTCTCACATTGGAATAGTTGTGTCGGAATCGGCGACCACTACAACATCGGCGATCTCTTCTTCATGCCCGCCGGCACTTTGAATGTCTCCGTTCTTGAACGCGCGCTTGCCTACGTTATCGGCCGAGAGGAAGCACTGAGGCTTCGAATCGCTGCATCGGAGAACAACCTATCTCAGGTAATCGGCTCGATACCGGAGCCCATCGTAGAAGTAATAGACCTTATCGGTATGGCCACCGCGCAACAACTCACGGTAATTGAACGCGGCTGCGCGAATCGTCAGCGCGCATTTCGATTTGACGGTCGGACACCTCTTATCAGAGTCTCAGCATTCCGGACATCAGAGAGTGGCGATTACTATTTGCTTGTTCTGCTGCACCACTTCGTAGCAGACGGGCTTGGATACAGACTGTTCCTGAACGCACTCGAGGCAGCTTGTGTTTCGTTTATCGGAGGCCGCACTACTGAAGATCCAGAGACGACGACCACCCTTTCTCAGTGGCTGAAGCGATTGGATAATTACGCGAATGGCGAAGCGGCAACCGAGCTCGAGCATTGGGAGGGCATACGGTATGACCTGTTTGACATACGTGTGAGCGACCGTGAGTCGGATGCGGCGGGGTTTTCAGCCGAAACTGCGAGGTGGCTCCACTATGTGGGCTCTGAGGAACATATCGATGAAGAATTCTGCAGGCCACTTTGGAAAGATCAGGCTACCTATCATCTAAGGTTCAGCGAGGAGACAACGGGGAAACTTCTCAAGGTTGCGGCGGCGTCTGCGCAATGCGAGGATTTTGATCTAGTGCTTGCGGCTATTTCGGGGGCATTTGGCCGCGCTTTCGGAAATTACTCCCTCTGGATCGACAGCCTCACTTCGACCAGGGGACAGCTATTCGACGACATCGACCCGTCTCAGATCATCGGCTATATCGGTGAACTGGTGCCGCTTCCGTTATCCCTTACCGGAACGGAGTCTCATCCAGACCGCGCCCGCTCCATATATCAGCAGCGCAACTCGTTGCCTCGCCGGGGCATAGGTTTCCGAGCTTTGAAGTTCTTGAACCGGAATCCCGCCGTGCGGGAGCGGATCGATCGCCTGCCGTTACCCCGCATCGGATTGAACTATCGAGCTAGACTCCAACGTCATTATCCGCGCCGTCTGTTATCCAGAGAGCCACACCCATTGTGGATCGGCGAAGATATGGATCAGTCGGTTATGAACTATCTCTTCTGGTTTCGCGTCGGATACCAATCGGGCGAACTACAAATTGAAGTGAGATACGATCCACGACAAGTTGGCTACGAAACGACCCGCAACCTCTGCACGATCTTGCGCGAGGAACTCATACAGACCGTCGATGCATTTCGGGAATTTGGTCAACCGGGCAATGACTGATGAGGCCGTCGGAGCGACCGATAAAGGGTGAAGACGAGCGCATGGCTTCACCGGCAGGGCATATCAGTTTGTCGGATGGCAAGGTTTCCCGCCTCATCATACGGCTCGCCATTCCCTCGATTGTCGGTTTGTCGCTCAATGCACTTCAGCAGTTCGTGAATGCAATCTTTGTTGGAACGCTCGGCGCGCAGGCTATCGCCGCCGTCAGCATAACTTTGCCCATCATACTCCTACTCACCTCAGTTGGGCAGGGCATTGGCGTCAGTACAGCATCTTTCGTGTCGCGCAATCTTGGCGCTGGCAACTCGCTAGAGGCGAGTCGAGGCGCAAGTTCGGCACTCGCTCTCGCGGCTCCGATCGGAGTCGCCCTTACTGTCGCTCTGAGTCTCAGTTTGCGCGATGTTCTCGCTTTGCTCGGCGCGAGTCCGACAATGATGCCAGCCGCGCTCGACTACGCATCGATGCTCCTATTCGGGTACACTCTCATGCTGTTGAACATGGTCAACGGATTCATCGTGAGGGCCGAGGGTAATACACGATATAGCATGTGGACCATGATTACGTCTTTTGCGCTGAATGCCCTGCTTGATCCCATTCTAATGTTTTCGCTGGATCTCGGAATTCGCGGCGCCGCGCTCTCTACACTGTTGTCTCAGATCGCTGCCACCAGCCTATACGCCTTATATTTTGTGAAACAATGTGGAATTGTCCGGGTCCGACCTTCCTACATCACTTTGAAGGGCGACCGCGTAAAGCAGATCGCCGCCATTGGAGCTCCCGCAACCATCACCGGTATTTTGTCTGCTGTTGCGTCCTTGCTCTTGAATAGGGCTGCCGCACCCTTCGGCGACCATTCCGTTGCCGCTGTGGGTATAGCCTTACGGTTGTTAACAATCGGGACACTCCCGATCATGGGCCTATGCATAGGATCCCAGGCGGTTCTCGGTTTCAGCTGGGGAGCACGGGATTTCGCTCGGGTACAGAAGGCCGCGAAGTTCATGCTATCCGTAGCCGTTGCATTTTCAGCTACCTTTTCTGCTGTGGTCGTGATTTCTGCCCGGCCAATCGTCCGACTTTTGAGCGATAGCGAGGACGTGGCTGAAATCGCTGTCTCGACCTGCATCATGTTCCATCTCTTCTTCGGGTTCTTTGGTGTTCAGTACGTTGTAATAACCATGCTTCAGTCGTTCGGGAGAGCACGTCTGAGCGCGGTCGTTTCCTTCGCGAGGCAAGGATATCTCTTCGTACCCGCCATACTACTGTTGCCGGATATTTGGGGCTTCAACGGACTATTGATCAGCCAGGCAGCTGCTGAGCTGATGGCAGGGCTGCTGGCTGTATTTGTAATACTCAGGCAGTTCGGCGATCTCAAAGGTAGGCTCCTTTCCCGGCCAACGAGCGGTGAAGGCTGAGAGCTGATGCGAACCTGACGATCATGTCGGATCTGCTTGGGATTGTAGCTGGCCAGCCGGATTCATGCCTACGCTTAGCTGCTAATGCTGAACCCGGCTCAAACGGCCTGGGCGGGAGCGCCGTCGGCCCCAAGCGCGATTTTGCATGAGGTTCCCAACAATACTTTGTGCTAGAGCGAGGAAGCCTCAGGTGATAGAAACGCTGCTTCCATCGAATGTTGCCGTGCACACTTGTCGAGCAAGTGAAGGCAGCGGGGTCCAAGTGATGGCCGAAGAAGAGAGTGCGATCGCCACCGCAGTCAAAAGCAGAAGGCGTGAATTCTCGATCGGGCGGTCCTGTGCTAGAGCGGCATTGTCCAAGCTTGGCTTTCCTCCGTGCGCGATTCCGAGTGGGCCTCACCGGGAACCGCTTTGGCCGTCTGGCATCGTTGGCAGCATAACTCATTGCGGTGGGTTCTATGCCGCTGCTGTGGCCTTGCAGGAAGACTACGTTGCGCTTGGAATCGATGCAGAAGTCGACGAGGAGCTGCCCTCAGGCGTGTTGTCGCTCATTTCGGGTGACGAGGAGCGATCTTGGATTGCCAACACATCCGGACGCCTCAATTGGGGACGGCTGCTCTTTAGTGCTAAGGAGAGCATCTTCAAGGCGTGGTTCCCGCTCACGCGTGAATGGTTGGGCTTCGAGGATGCTGTGGTCACTATCATCCCGGACAACGGCTCATTTGTTGCTCAGCTTCCGCACACACTCGTGCCGGCGAACGATTATCCGCGGAAGCTCCGCGGCCGCTTTCTTGTTGCAAATGGACTGATCCTGACTGCAGTTTTCATTGCGGGGCCGTGATCAAAGGTTGATCATTTTGCGCTGGAACCGGGCGGCAGAGGGCGTTGAGCCCGGATATTAACCTACAGCTTTCAGCGACCTCGCATATGCCGTCATTATGGGCGAATGCGGATAATGCCTTGCCCTCCACTCGTCATTGTTGCGCTCGGACTAGAGTCTCCACTTGCCTTCGAGAGGTGGAGAGCGCCGGAACGAGGCAACGTGGCTACTGCTCAGCCGTCTAAAAGTCCGGGTGGCGATCCATCGTCGAGTGTGTCATATCGAGCCCGCAAGTTGAAAAATAATGTCGACCGCAGGTCGCTTACGCAGGAATGATCGATGAGAGTATTGATTGCGGGGGCAGGAATAGCTGGACTTTCGGCGACACGAGCATTGGAAATGAAAGGCATCGAGTGCGAGGTCGTCGAACGGCGGGAACGGCCGCCGACCGAGGGCGCAGGTATCTTCCTTCTGGGAAACGCCACAAGAGCGCTCGGCGACCTGGGGCTGCTCGACGAAGTCAAATCCGTCGCCTATCCAATAGCTTCTCAACGAATCCTTTCGCCTTCGGGTTCAGTTCTGAACGACGTCAGGACCGCAAACGTCTGGAAGGATTGCGGGCCCTGTCTCGCCCTATCGCGCCAATCTCTGGCAGGCATCCTCGAGATGTCGCTGAATCCTGGCACCGTGAACTATGGCTTGGAGGCGGTTTCGACGGTGTCCCAGGGTGATAAGCGCATAGTTCGCTTCTCCGACGCTCGAGAAAGAGAATACGATCTCGTGGTCGGCGCGGCAGGCGTCAATTCGCCGCTACGAAGCGCAGTGTTCGGTCCGAATGCCGCTCGCCAGATCGACATCTCCTGCTGGCGTCTGGTCGTCCGCAACAACGGCGAGATCGATGGCTGGACGGCGATGATCGGGAAAGGCCGCACCCTGCTCGGCATTCCGATCAGTGAAAGGGAAACGTACATATACGCCGACTGTCGCTCGAGCGAATTCGACGACGGCTCCGTCGATGTTCTGAAGCGGCTGTTCGGCGACTTCGCCGGACCCCTAGGCCCGATTGTGGCGGCTCTAGATCCGGACACCGCAGTCCATCGAGCCGTTTTGCAGGAAGTTCCCGCAAGACGGTGGGTAGCGGATCGTTGTGTCCTGATCGGTGACGCAGCGCACGCCTCATCGCCGAGCATGGCCCAGGGCGCCGGCATGGCAATCGAGGACGCGGTCGTTCTTGCAGAGCTTGTCATCAAGGGCGGGTCGATCGAAGGTATCCTTCAACGGTTCCACGAGGCCCGCATTGGCCGGGTCGCATGGGTACAGAAGAAGTCACGCGCACGCGACAAGCTCAGAACGGGTTCGAGTACGATACGAAACGCTGTCCTGCGGCTGTTCGGCGACTCGCTGTACCGGCGCACTTACGAACCCCTCACACACCCGCTCTTGTCCTGATACAGCAAGGCCCGCCTAAGGTACGACATCTAAAGGATGAGGTCTTGGCAGCGAAATCGTGATATAACGTTACCGACGCGCCCTGCGCCACCCGGCCGCGCGTGCCTCCTCGGGACGCTGTCCATGACCGACCGTGAGTGGCGGCCGCCATCTTGATACCGGGTAGCGGCTCTTGCGAGCGAGGTTCGTCCGGCATGAATTCCCAGGATGAATCGCTCATCCCTGCGTGCTATGCGGGAGCCGTTTATGTTTCATCGGCTGTAGCTTTCAGCGGGAATCTTCTTCAACACACTCGTGAGCAATCCCTTCAACTCGGGCTCTTGAACACGAGCGGCGGCGTCAGTCGGCGAAAGCCACTCGAGTTGTCTTTCTCCCTGCTCTGGAAACTTGCTGTGGACTCCGTCCACCTTGAGCAAGTGCGCCGCGACAACCGGAGCAACTTTCCTGCCATTCGCGAGTGTCTTGAGATAGGTGTAATAGCCCCATGGGCGTTTCTTCGCCTTTCCTGTTATGCCAGCCTCTTCCCACGCCTCCCGCTCGGCAACACGGTGAGGTTTCAGATCCTTGATAGGCCACCCTTTTGGTATCGTCCATCGGCGAGAGCTTCGCGTTGTAATCAGAAGAATCTGAACGCTTCCGTTCTCGCCGAACCGGTGGCAGATCGCACCGATCTGCTCGACCGCGCCATTTTGCATGATGGTGGCGGCCAATGGCGCAAGGCGCGCAAGGTAGCGTTCATTGTTTTTCATTGCGCACCTACCAAGACAGGCGGTTTGACCAAAAAGAGCCACGCGGTCATCGACGCAGACGGCAGACCGAGTAACCTTTGATCGACGGCAGGGTTGAGTCCAGGACCATCCGATGGCAGAACCGATGCTGCAGGACATGCGTGAGGACGCGAACCTCTTACTGACCGCGCCTACGACACCAATACCTTCCAAGACTCTTGGCCAAAGAAAAACAGCTTGGGCTGACATTCCGCCATAACGAACCGCAAGTTCAGGTCCCCTCAGCAAAATGAGATCGAACGGTTCTTCAACAAACTCAAGCAGTTCCGCAGCATCGCGACGAGATATGACAAGGAACCCGCCACTTTCTCGCGGCCATAAGCCTGGCCGCGAGACGCATCTGGATCAGGTCGTTACGACCCCATGCCCCGCCGGCAGATATCGGACTAGAAACGATAGGTAACGCCCGCGCCGATCAGCCATGGATCGAGCTTGGCCTTGCCGCTGACACCGGCGCCACCGACATTGGCCTCGAAATCTGGTCTCAGGAAGACTTTCTTCGCATCGAAGTTCACGCCCCAGTGGTCGTCGACCATATAGTCGAAGCCAGCCTGTAGGGCGACGCCGAAGGTGTTCTTGACATCAAGGCTACGGGCACTTTTGCCTGACTGGTTGTAGAACAGCGTATAATTGACGCCGGCGCCGACATAGGGCCGAAAGGTGCCGAAATCAGTGAAATGGTATTGAAGGGTCAGGGTTGGCGGCAGCAGCCAAGTCTTGCCGATCTCTCCGAGCGTTGAAATTGAGCCACTGCCGTAAACATTGGCGTAGGTTGTGCCGAGGATGAGCTCGGCGGCGATATTCTCGTTGAAGAAATACGAGATGTCGAATTCTGGTATGACCGTATTCGAAAAGGAAAGGTCCGAGCCCTGCAACCCGTCGACGCGGCCGGAGTCGTTGGTGATCACGTTAAGCCCCCGCAAGCGTATCTGCCAAGGGGTCGTGTCTGCCGCTGCAGCAGCGGCGGGCGCCGTAAATTGTGCCGTCGTCAGATCCGCCGCTTCGGCGATGCAGGCAGCAACCAATGCTGCGGCGGTGATGATGGCGCGGACGATATTGCTGGATATCATTTTCCCTCCTTCGACCGAGATTCGTGGTTCTCGCCTTTCCTGAGTCCCTCACACCGGTACAGCTAGCGAGGGGGTTTACATCGGCTAACGCGGTGACCACCGCGTCCGGAGAGGCAAGCAAGCATCGTGCCGATTGGGAGCATTGTTGCAGATCAATTGGATGGCATTCATAGCGCCTTGTGCTATGTCCGACAGTTGTCGAAGTTCTAACAACGCGTGTAACGGGCAGTGCGTGCGCTTTGTCGTCTCCCGCACCCGTATGAAGCTGGAGCCATGCCATCAGCGCCACTGCAGCCGCCCCGCAGCTCAATGTGTACGGGCAGCCGGTATACGCTCAGCGTCCGACAGCATGGGCGGAATCATTCTACATCACAAAAATTATTTATCGTATCACTTTTATTCTTGCCAGCGACATTAAATGTGATACAACAAATGCATGAAGATCACCTACGACGAAACCAAGCGCAAAACCAACATCGCCAAGCACGGCTATGATTTCGCCGATCTGGACATGGAATTTTTCGCTTCGTCTGTGGTGGTCCCGGCCAAGGAAGGTCGCTTCACGGCGTTCTGCGCAATCGTGTTATTGCCGTAGTCTTCGCCCGCCTTGGTTCGGAAGGCGTTTCGATTATCTCCATGCGTGACGCCAGCCGGAAGGAAAGGAGCTTACTATGACCAATCTATCCCGCCGTATCCGCCGGATCTCCGACAAGGAGGAGGCAGACATTCAGCGCAAGATAGCCAGCGACCCAGACGCCCCAGAGGCCACCGACGAGCAGCTTAGGCAGGCAAAGCCTTTTGCTAAGGCCTTCCCGGACCCGGCCGAGAGCATCAAGCGTGCCAGAGGCCGACCGGCAGTTGAGAACCCAAGGCAGCAGATATCCATTCGCCTCGATCCGGATATCATTGACTATTACAAAAAGAACTGCGGCAAAGGCTGGCAAAGCCGGATGAACGACGACCTTAGGAAGGCTGCCGGGTTGAAGAAAGCCGGTTAACTACTTCGCCCTCACCTTGAGTCGCACTGTCTGGTCGTACGTCCTGCCGCCCGCCGTCACGACACGGTTGACGAGGCTGTAATTCGCCCCGTCCGTGCCGGAGGAGAGCCAGACAGTGGGAGGCGGCCTTTTTGCCCTTGAAGAATCCGAGTGCGTCGAGCCGTTCGCAGGACTTCATGCCAGTTGTTCGCTGGAGAACCTGTTAGCCGTCGTAGGGAGCGGCGGGGTATGCATACATAGAGTCACTTATAAACCCGGACAACCAGGGGAGCTGGTCGGCCAGTATCCTGCCCGAGGTGAAGGACGACGGCTCGTCGGACAGTTGGCTACGACTACTGTGACGCAGACATTACCGAATCTCTCGCCTCGGCCCACACATGTCTTCATACATCCGTAGGGTGGATCGGCGCCATCCAAGAAATCGATTTTGCGGTTCGTACGGGATGTTGCATTAGGGTACATGCCCAGGGACACGTCGACCTACACGCCGAGCCCCTCAGAACCGGTGTCAGGACACCTCCCAGACGTGTCCCTGGGTACTGCTTTTCAGGTAAAATCGCCGAGGAGGCGAGCGCGATCAGGCGCAGTTTTCCAGCGCGCTCGCAGGCAACGCGCTCGTGCGGTCGCTGCTTCGGCAAAGATATCCGCGCGGCGTGTCTGCCGCGTGCTGATAATTCGATCGCTCTTCAGCAAAGGACAACGACATGTGCCAAACGTACGTGCAGTCGCCGAACGGCTTGACGCGGGCTGCCGCTCGGCGGCAGCGCGAAGCGATTCCATCAACGGCGGTGGCGTGCGCTGAGCGCAAGTCTAATGCCCCACAAGAGCGTCAGAGGCGTGGAAGCTCAGGCTCGACACGGAGGCGGTGGACGAAACACGTGGTCAGCTGATCAAGCGCGTCATCGCCGGATCCGCAGTCAATTCCTATTTTTTGGTGGCCACTCCGTCATTTGCTGCCGCAGACGACGTTCTGTTTTCCTCCGACAATGGCACTTTCATCGCTTTCGGCGGAATCGGCCTTAGTAACATCAAGGCCCAGAAATTTGTCTACAACGGCGCACAGTCGTGCACAAACTCGGGTTGGGAGAGCAAAGGGCCACAAGTGCAGTCAGCTGAACTGGGAGAGCAAGGGGATCACCCCTTTTCACCGCCGGTGCAGACGCGCAGATCGACGACGACCGGAGCGTGAAGGGCAGCGTCAACTTCGGCACCGGCGGCAACGGTCATATGGTCGACACCGACTGGCTGAGTCCTGGGCTCGATGACTGGAGCGATCGCTCGACCCACCCCAACACCGATCATTATGTCGCCGGAGCAATCGAATTGGATCGGATCATCTACAGCAATGAGACCAGCAGTATCCCGATCGGCGCCGGTTTGCGCTACACTGACGTTCAGTGGACAGCCTATGGCGGATCGGGCACCCATTCGAGCGAGGATGGGTTCCGCGATCAGCCCGTTGTATGGGCAGACCGGGAAATTAGAAACAGCTATCGGCAAAAGGTTCCGGTTAGCTTCATCGGCCTGAGCGGCCATCAGGCCATCGGCGATCTCAGGATCCGCGGCGGCATTCAGGGCGACTTGAGCTTGGGTATCAGGGACATCGACGACCACTTCGGCGGCCCGGCGTTATCTGACGATATGGATCCGGCGCCGGCGATCGGCGCCACGGTTGCGGTCAACTACGCATTGACGCAGGTGCTTCGCTTTATCTGTCCGGTTCGTTCGAGCGCGTGTTTCACAACTGCGGCAAAATGGAAATACGGGACATGTTGGACGGAACCCGCCTCCCGTGGACGAAGGATGAGGCGGGGGCGAATTTCGAGGCGATCTCGATCTCCTTGGGGCTGAAGGGCTCGTTCTGACTTCCAAAGACGTCAACGCAAACATGAGGACGAGCACCGGGCCGGATCACGAGCTAGATGATTCGAACCCATTTGTGCATCATGCTCTAACGAGCAGCCCTGATCAGCGTCTCAGCAAGTCTCGTCTTTCCAGCGATGATTTCGGAGCCTTCATAGGAAAGATGACCGCTGTCTCGGTAAAGGAATTTGCCGTCGATCTCGGTCTTGCATGTTGTGTCGTCGCACAGATAGTCCTGGTAAGAGACAACCTCTACGTCAGCCTTCGAGGCCACTTGATTCAAGAGCTCGAGAGTGCGGGACCGCATTCGGCCGTAATCGCTGACATGTATCTTACAATCACTGTAGCGCCCGAGCATAACACCTCCCCTTGCCTTTCGCTCAAGGCAATCGGCAATATCGAAGCTTGCGACTGGCGGCGGAGCAACAACCACCACTCGCTTGCCCAGGGCGCGAACAGCTTCAACGAGAGACTTGATACCCTCGGCGGCTCCATCCACCGAAGCTTCAACCTCCGCGAAAGTATCGTTACTCCTCTTGAGCAGCATAAAGTCCTTCGATACGGCGGTGGCAAATGGGCTTGAAATGACGACAGTGCTCACCTCCGGCTGATTTTTCAGGATGTCCAAAACACTGTCATTGAAGCGAATACAGTCCTTGCCAAAGGCACGAGAGTAATAGGGAACGGTTGTTGAACTCTTCGAGAAGGCAGCAACGCCAATGGCGGGGAGGCATGCGTTCATGGTGAGCTGAGCCAGGCCAGCTTCCCCGACTGTTTTAGCCAAGCCGGGAACCAGTGCCATCGCAAACGAATCGCCCCAGACCAGCAATCGTGGTCTGTCCGTCGTCTGGCAGTCCTTCGGGATGCCCTGAGGAGGCGATCCGGGACTGAAAACACATGCGCTTCCCAGGCCGTAATTGATGCGTCGGATCTCAGAAAAGTCGACCTTACTTTGGGTTTCGGCAATGGCGACTGAGGGCGCGAAGCCGAGAACAACCGATACGGCGAGCAGGCCTGAAGCCATCCGCCTGCGAGATGTGATTAACCCCTGCCGGAACGGCTCCTCCACGAAACGGTGAAGAGCTAAGCTCGCAACAAAAGAGAAAGCAACTGCCGCATAGATTGCAAGCGCAGGCGGCTCTGCTATCCAAACAGCCCGCACATAGACGAGCACGGGCCAATGGATCAGATAGAGCGAGTACGAGATGTCCCCAATCCTCGCCATGCCTCGGACCGCCACATTATTCCTGCTGGGTGCAAGCAGGAGGATCAGCGTTCCCAAACCAACCAAGGCGGCATCCACGCCAGGGTGCTGGGAACCAACAGGAGCAATGGGAATAACGAGGAGAAGCGCGAGCGCCGGGAGGCGCAGCGCCGCAAGCTTGACAGCCACGCGAGAGCTGGCGGGAAGCAAAGCCCCGAGCGAACCAATGGCCATTTCCCAAAATCGGGTTGGTAGAAGATAAAATGCAGCGGATGGGTCACGAGAAGCCACGTAAAGACATAGCGCAACGCTGGCAATGAGGAGCGAACTAATTCCCGTCAGCCACCATCGCTTGGGCGTCAAAGCCAGGAAGGCAGGAAGCAGCAGATAATACTGTTCTTCGACAGCGAGCGACCAGAAATGCAGGAGGGGCTTCGTTTCGGCGGCTCCGCCGAAATAGTCTGACTGAAACCAAAAAACGATACCGGCGGTAAATGTAAGCGCACCGAGGACCTGAGTACGGAACTCCCGCAGGCCGACGTCTGACAGGAAGAAGGGCGCAGCCATTGTTGTGAGCGCAATGACGACATAGGCCGCCGGCAACAGACGCTTCGCACGTCGATAATAGAATTCCCAAAAGCTGAAGCGTGATTGCTCAAGCTGCGTCTTGATGAGGCCTGTGATCAGAAAGCCCGAAATCACGAAGAAAATATCAACGCCAAGATAACCCGCTGCGAACGGCTCGACACGGGCATGATAAAGGACAACCAGCAGTACAGCCAAACCCCGCAAGGCCTGGATATCGCTTCGAAATTCTCTCGGCATGGAAGACCTGATGAAATTCTCGATTTACGTGGATGAACTGAGGACTCGGGACACGTTGTCAGCCATAGCTGTCTGCAGGAACGAAGTGAAAAATGGCGCCGTCTGGAATCATTCGCTGGATTGATTTCGACCCGTTGTCCGTTTCCTCCCCAATGACGAAGAAAGTCGCCGGCAGCAGGTGTTGTGTGCTTGATTTCGGTCAATTGATGCTCCTCTAATGAAGCATGTCCGGTAATTCGTAAAATCGATTGTTTGGATGACGTGCATCCACGCGCTGGATCGCTCGCATACCCGCTTTGCTCTTCGAGAATACGAATGCGATGACCTGATAAAAGCCCCAGGAAAAAGGAAAATGGGCGAAACGATCACAGGTCATGCGACAGCCGATCCTGGATGGTGATGAGCGCTTTCTGCCAGATCCCGAGACGTTGCCTTTTCTGAAATTCATGTTTCCGGCAATTGGCGCGCGGGTCGAAAAACTTCTTTCCTCGGGCCTTGGCGAGGTCGCGATTTTGATCGCCATGTAAAACCATGCTTCCTCGACAATTGGCTTTATCGTCGGTTTGGCCGGCGGGGTGTGTCTCTGGGTAGGTTTTCGATGCCTTTCAAACAAGCCAGAGCGTAGGTTCTCGCCTCGCTTCAGATCGCGCAACACTCCGACCTTGAATGTCAGAAAAATGTTGGCTATTTTCTGACATATGAAAACCAATGCGACCTCGGTACCGGATCAGATCATGAGGCGCGCCCGTGCACGCGGGCGTGGTGGGGTTTTCACGCCTAGCGACTTCCTGGATGTGGCTGAACGCGCGGCGGTCGACCAGGCGCTCTCCCGACTGGTCAAGGCTGGAAAGCTTCGGCGCCTAGCGCGAGGCCTGTACGACTTCCCGAAGGTCCATCCGCAACTTGGTCCCCTTTCGCCGACTCCCGACGATGTCGCGCAAGCATTGGCGCGGGAGACTGGATCCCGGGTGCAGATCGCGGGTGCGCGTGCAGCGAACGCGCTCGGTCTTTCCACTCAGGTTCCGGCAAAGAGCATCTATCTGACCGACGGCCCCTCCCGCCGTGTCGTACTGGGCAAGCGCGTGGTCGATCTGCGTCACGCCTCGCCCAAGCATCTGATCGCTCCGGGCAGCGCGGCCGGCACAGTCGTACAGGCCCTTCGTCACATGGGGGCGGTACGTGCCCGCGACGTTGCGCAGATCGCGGCGCGTCGTCTTTCGGTCAGCGACAAGAAGAAGCTCGCATCGACTGCGGTCCAAGCTCCCGCCTGGATGCGGCCGACGCTTGTCTCGATCGCCAATGCAGCGTCGGGCGAGATCGATGGATAAGGTAGCTCTTCTTCCAGCCGGGGATCGGGCAGCACTCTTTGGCGAAACAGGCGCTGGCCGAGGAGTCGCCAATACGATCATCGAAAAGGACTTCTGGGTCTGCTGGACGTTGAAGCGACTTTTCGGCCTACCTGAGAAGGATCCCGCCACCCTTGTCTTCAAAGGTGGCACGTCCCTTTCCAAGGCGTTCGGCGCAATCCGTCGCTTCTCCGAAGATATCGACCTGTCTTTCGATCGAGCTTATCTCGGCTACACGGGCGACCGCGACCCCGAGAAGGAAGGCATCAGCAAGAAGCAGGCGAACAAACTTATTGAAGCCCTGGTGAGCGATGTCGAGAAGCACATTGCGGAGAAGCTGCTTCCGGCTCTTCGATTCGCCATCGTCGAGCAACTCGGCGAGCCGACCAAAGGCGAATGGTCGTTGGAAATCGACGCCAGCGACGCGCAGACGGTGAACTTCCACTATCCGACCGTGCTACCTACCTCCGAATATGAAGGCATGGCCTACATCACCCCACGGGTGAAGCTCGAACTCGGCGCGCGCGGCGATCCATGGCCCGCTGAACAGAGGATCATTCGCCCATATGCGGCGGAGGACTATCCCTACTTCTTTGAAGAGCCTGAAAGCACTGTCACGGTCCTCTCCGCCCGCCGCACCTTCTGGGAGAAGGCGACTGCATTGCATGCGGAGGCGCATCGCCCCGCCGAGTCTCCGACGCCGCAATATTTTTCGCGGCACTACTACGATCTCGCGATGCTCCTCGGCACGGACGAGGGCAAAGCCGCCGCCACCGATTTCGAGCTTCTCGCTCAGGTCGCCAAGCACAAGGCAACCTTCTTTCGTTCCGGCTGGGCCAGTTACGACACCGCCCGTCCCAGGCGCGCTACAGCTCTTGCCGGACGAAAGGCGGATCAAGGATCTCCGCGCCGACTACAGAGCAATGGCCCTCATGATGTTCGATGAGAGCCCGCCATCCCTCGACGAAATACTTGCGAAACTCGCGGCTCTCCAAGAAACAATAAACAAATAGCACAAGGCGACCCTGTGGGGAGAAAAGCCCATTAGCTCGTTACGATCCATTGACCCGCGCCTGATTGACGACTTCGTCGACTTCGCTCGAGGGCGCGGCTGCGTGCTGGATATCTCGGAATCACGTTTTCGGAACCACAAGGCGATCGAGTTCCTTGACTACGCCTAGATGTCATGAGCCTGTCGCGCTCGACGCTCCTGACAGGGCAAAAACTTGCCGCGGCGCAATCCGCAGCAACCTGGCTCAGCTGCGATCGGAGCGTTCGTCCTCGTAACGCGTTCGCCAGAAGGCTCGATCGGCTGCATCCGGTGCTTCGGACCGCATTCGCTGGAGCAACAACCGCGACGGCTAGCTATCGGCTTTGGCATGCCGGTTTACGATCGCTGGATGCCTGTGGCGGAGGTTTAGGGCAAAAAGCAGAGGGAGCTTTGTATCACGCCGCAGGACAGCGCCACCGCATGCAGGCTCAAGAGGTCCTTCAGTCCTTGTGCGGTAACGGCGAGGCATTTGCCGGAAACCGCAGTTCTTGGGTATGTTCACGGGCGGTTCACTGCGACCTAAGAAATCAGCTGCTTTTTGAAAGGTGAACTGGATCCATGTCGAAAATGCTCTAGCGAGCAGCACGGATCAATCTCTCAGCGAGTCTCGTCTTTCGAGCGATAATTTCGGAGCCTTCATAGGAAAGATGACCGCTGTCTCGGTAAAGGAATTTGCCGTCGATCTCGGTCTTGCATGTAGTGTCGTCGCACAGATAGTCGTGGTAAGAGACAACCTCTACGTCAGCTTTCGAGGCCACTTGGTCCAAGAGCTCGAGGGTGCGGGACCGCATTCGGCGGTAATCGCTGACATGTATCTTACAATCACTGTAGCGCCCGAGCATAACACCTCCCCTTGCCTTTCGCTCAAGGCAATCGGCGATATCGAAGCTTGCGACTGGCGGAGGAGCAACAACGACCACTCGCCTGCCCAGGGCGCGAACGGCTTCGACGAGAGCCTTGATCCCCTCAGCGGCTACATCTTCCGAAGTTTCAACCTCCGTGAACGCACCATCACGCCTCTCAAGCAGCATGAAGTCGTTGGATACAGGGGCGTCAAATGGGCTCGATATGACGACAGTTCGTATCTCCGGCCGACTTTTCAGAATAGCCAACACACTGTCATTGAAGCGAATACAATCCTCACCGAAGGCGCGCGGATAGGGAGAGGCTGCCCGCCTCGAGAAGGCAGCAACGCCAATGGCGGGGAGGCATCCGCTCATGGTGAGCTGAGCCAGGCCGGCTTCTCCGACTGTCTTGGCCAACCCGGGAACCAGTGCCATGGCAAATGAATCGCCCCAGACCAACAATTGCGGCCTGTTCGTCGTCCGACAGGCCTCCGGGACACCATGAGGAGGCGATCCAGGTGTGAGATCACATGCTCTTCCCAGGCCGTAATTGATCCGCCGGATCTCCGAAAAGTCAACCTTGCTCTGGGTTGCGGCAATGTCGACAGCGGGTGCGACGCCGAGAAGGACCGATGCGGCAACGAATCCTGGGGCTAGCCGTACACGCGAGGTGACCACCCCCCGCCGGAAGGGTTCCTCCACGAAACGGTAAAGAGCTAAGCTCGCAACAACTGAGAAGGCAATTGCCGTATAGATCGCAAGCGCAGGAGGCTCTGCCAGCCAAGCAGACCGTACATAGACGAGTACGGGCCAATGGATCAGATAGAGCGAGTACGAGATGTCCCCTATCCTTGCCATGCCGCGGACTGCCATATTATTCCTGCTGGGCGCAAGCAGGAGGATCAGGGTTGCCAAGCAAACCAAAGCGGCATCCATGACCGGGTTTTGGAGCCCAGAAGGTCCAAGGGGAATAAGCAGGAGAAGCCCAAGCGCCGGAAAGCGCAGTGCCGCAACCTTGACAGCCACGCGAGAGCTGGCGGGAAGCAACGCTCCGAGCGAACCGATCGCCAATTCCCAAGAGCGGGTCGGCAGAAGATAAAATGCAGCGGATGGGTGACGAAAGGCCACATAGAAACATAGCACTGCGCTGGCAACGAGGAGCGAACTAACCCCCGTGAGCCACCATCTCTTGGGAGTCAAGGCCAACAAGGCAGGGAGCAGCAGGTAGTACTGCCCTTCGACAGCGAGCGACCAGAAATGCAGGAGGGGCTTCGTTTCGGCGGCTCCGCCGAAATAGTCCGACTGAGACAAGAGAACGATATTGCCTGTAAACGTGAGCGCCCCGAGGACCTGGTTTCGGAACTCCCACATGCCCACATCTGACAGGAAGAAAGGCGCAGCGATCGTTGTAAGCGCAATGACGACATAGGCCGCCGGCAACAGACGTTTCGCACGCCGATAATAGAATTCCCAAAAGCTGAATCGTGATTGCTCAAGCTGTGTCTTGATGAGGCCGGTGATCAGAAAGCCCGAAATCACGAAGAAAATATCAACGCCAAGATACCCGAACGGCTCGATGCGGGCATGATAAAGAACAACCAGCAGGACAGCCAAACCCCGCAAGGCCTGGATATCAGTTCGAAACTCTCGTGACATTAGTGGACCTGTTGAAATTCTCGATTCAAGCGGATCAACTGAGGGCTCGCAAAGGGTGGTACTCAGCCACAGTTCGCCCGCAGCAAAGTTCATGCCTTTCTGCAGTCGTACGTTGCTTTAGCTTGCCGTTCTTCCGTTTCTTCGCCGGTACAAGACGTCGGCTTCACGTCGGCCACCACAACGAGGATTTCGGCGTGCAGAACGGATGAGGACCGTCGTCGAATGCCAAGTAAATGCAGTGCCGTCTGTGCACTCCGACCAAGCAACCACGTCGACCTTGATGAAGGCTCAGTCCGCCCAAACGAGCAGCGACACCGCTCGAGTCGCAGGCGATCGCGCAGAGCTCCGGTCCAACTTCGACTACCTTCGAGTCGCTTTGCGTTGAAGGCCCCTGTCGGCCCGACGATACAAAAGAAGTTGGCGACTTCGACATGGTCGGCGCGTTGCAACCCACATTCCCAGTGCAGCTTGCACCGCACCTGAGAGCACATGCAAAGACCTCCGCCTTCTTGCTCGTTCCCGAGGCAGGCCGCGATCGAAGCTGCGCCTGATTGGTGCGCATCAGACGTGGTCGCCAATTATTGCGATGCTCTCCATTGAGCCGGCATAATCCTTGCGCCAAGTTCCAGTCCGATCGGTTCTCAAGCCATTCCGTCCTTCCAGCGCTCGCAGTGGGCTGCCGATGTGATTGATTTCATTCGATTGATGTTCTTCTAATGAGGTGTGTCGCCTAGTTCGTAAAATCGATTATTTGGATGATCCACATCCGCGCGACGGATAGGGCGGCCCGGTACGCCTCTTAAGAAACACGCGGCACGGTAAACGCTCTTCGGATCCTTCGCGATTGCTGGTGTATGCGGGTCTGCTCCCGTGACTAGTATTGTCGCGATCGATCGACTGAGAAGCGGCTTGGTTTCGCGCGGCATCAGTGTGTGCACTCAGTTCGCGGTGTGTGACCAACCCGGCAATGATGTGGGGCGTAGGCCTTTCGACGCTGTGGAAACGAGATTTGTGCCGCGCCAGTCAAGATTACAGCCTCCAACAGCGCACACGCCGCAAAGTCGCGCTCAGCATGAACGCACAGCTTCAGATGCGACCTTCGACTATCCATGACCTGGATGTGTTCAATCCAATCATTCGATTTTGCCGAACTTACGGGATGTTGCATTAGGACCGACCACACCGCGAGCGGGTGATTTGAACAGTACCCCCATACACGTTGGCCATGTACCGTTTTCCGGTATGACCCGTTGTAAATTAAACTGAGGCGAAAACAATTTTGAGACGTCGACTCAAGCCCCGCAGCCGGATCTCCGCCAAGACGAACGCGTGATCCGCGCAAACGGCGCGACCATTCAGTTCGCCGATGTCGAAAGCGTGACCGGGCGGCTCGCCCGGAATCCGGACCCGCTGTGCTTATTCGTGGTCGCACGCGGGCATCAGAAGATCTAACAGCACGAAAGGCAATTGAATGCTTAGTTCCGCTCACTCCGATCCGAAGGACCTCGAAGCAATCGCCCGCAGCGGCGGGACTGTCCGCCGCATAGCGGCCCGAGTTCCTACGTATCTTACGGATGTGCGGGAGAACCCGGCTTGGCTGCCGATGTTCCTGTTGGCACGCGTGATGCCGTTCCGCAAGGCACATTGGCTAACCGCAAGACCCGTTGTGCGGGACAAGAGCGCTACGCCTTCCATTTTCGGCGACCTCCAGGCGGAAGCGATCGCGGCGGAACTGCGGAGAACCGGTATTTTTACGGGCCTGACCCTGCCGAGCCCAATTCAGGAGGCAATTGCACGCTTCGGGCACGAAACCCCTTGCTTTGGCAATTTCGAACGCAAGCTCGAGTTCCTGGCCGGCGATCATGCCGAAGCCGAGCGTCGCTTCGGCCGCACTATTTTGAGCGGCCATCATTATGAGCGGATTATGCAATGCGACGCCGCCGTAGCCGTGCAGCACGACCCGCTGCTTCTTAATGTGGCAAGGCACTATCTCGGGGGCGAAGCCAGATTGATCACGACGCGGACGTGGTGGAGCTTCCCGACGAAGAGCGCCTCAGAAGCGGATCTGAGCCGTGCTTCCTTCAAGTTCCACTTCGATCTCGATGATTGGCGGATGCTGAAGTTCTTCTTCTATCTGTCCGACGTCGATGCCGATTCCGGCCCGCATGTCTACGTGCGCGGCAGCCACAATCGTCGCCGTTTGAAACATCAGCTGACGCTACTCGTCGGGCATCCGGCGGAGGATGTGCTGGCTTTCTACGGTGAAGAAAACGCCATCACTTTAACCGGGAAGGCGGGCACAGGCTTCGTCGAAGATCCGTTCGGCTTCCACATGGGCACTTTGGCAAAAGAAAAGCCGCGTCTGATGATGGAGATCGGATTTGGCGTCTCGAAACCATCAAAGCGCCGATACCACGGTGAGCCAGTCATTCGGTAATGTCCGCCGTGCGGCCGCGATCATGCTGATCCAATGCTTAGGGTTCCAAAAATGGAACCTTAACAGCTATACAGGACTATGGCTGCTCGGCCATAGTGACTCGCCTGCCAGTTCTACTGGATCGTGAACGAAAAAATCAACTCAAGGAAAAGTGCCGGCGCAAACGCCTCATCAAGGCGGAAGCAACAGTAGAACGCGATAGGTCACGGGAGGGATACCGTCGCGAGATAAACATGGAGAAATGCATGCTTATTGCGAACCCTGGACAGAAAAAAGCGGAGCCCAAGGCTGTTGATATGCATGTCGGCCATCGAATTCGCATGCGGCGTGTTTGGATGTCGATGACACAGACGACCCTTGCCGATCAAATCGGGGTGACGTTTCAGCAGGTGCAAAAATACGAGAAGGGCATCAACCGAGTCGGAGCGAGTCGCTTGCAACAGATCGCCGACGCGCTGGACGTGCCGCCATCGTACTTCTTCGAAGAAGTGCCTGGGGCCGGCACGAACGGCTTCGATCGCGGCGCCGTGCAATACCAACTTCAACCTGAAATTATCGACTTCGCGGCGAGCGACGAGGGACTCGCACTGATTAGGGCCTTCACCCGTATCGGGGATGCGAGCGTTAGAAGACAAGCCATTAGTTTTCTAAGGGCTGTCGCGGATCGGGATGGATGAAGATCAGGCTTCGGGATCTGAGAAGCCAAGGAATGAGCAACATTCAACATAGCCCTGCCGAACGCCGGAGGTAGTCTGCAATGGCAATTTTCGGAAGGTCATGATCTGATCAGGCTCTACCGGCTTTGGCGGTACTTTCAAGTCGGTAGGATCCTGAAGATTGCAAGGCGGAATTTCCCTCTGTTGTCTTGGTAGTCGATTGGCGGCTGGCCGGCTCCATGAGGTACTTCGGGCTCCTCTGTCCCGTTTCTGAGCCCAAATTCTGATCCTCCTGCTTCATCTGGCGAAAATATACGCGAACAGGCCCGTTATCGGCACAACAACGAAGGCCATGATGGCATCAAGGACCCTGCTTTCGCTAAACCAGGAGGAGCAACTTCTAAATGCCACCAGGTTGGAGGCGGCAGGAGCGCATGCGCTGCCAAGAAGATCCCGCGGAAGCGGTTCCGACAGCCGCATCCTGGGCAGTGCGCGCAACCCATTCCTTTGAAATCGCAAGAGCGCTCTGCGGCGACAAGCGCTCCCTGCGCCCCCGAATTCTCGGCGACAGAACGGTGCGGTCGAAAATGCCAGAAATGCATCAGCTCTTGCTAACTGGGGATACTAATGTCTTCACCTTTGCTCAGCAGCAGCTTGTGACCTTGTTCCTGAACTGAGCTCACTGTCGCGAAGTGCCTTGGTTACCGGACGCTGGCTGTACTGGCGTATTTGTGCGAACGCGGGTCAACCGCAACCCTTCAGAGGCCACCTGCACCCGGCATATCTTCTCCAAAGGGCCTGAAAACGCATGTCTTCTATCCATAGTGCCAATAGGTTTCATCCAAATAATAAATTTTGCCAATCCGAGACAATGTTGCATGAAGTCAATCAGACCAGACCGGAGGTGATAACAGCGGTTTGAGCGTCCCGGGCGATGTACCCAGGTCAGACTCAGCGGCCGCATGTAGTTGTTTCATGCAGAGAAAGGAGCTCGTGATGAAGCTTTCGCCTCCCGCTTCGCCGGTCATTGCAGGGACCGACCCGCGGTTTATCCGGTAACCGCTTTCGGCGAAACCGCGGATGAGAAGCGGTCATCGTTAACTAGCGTCCGGCACTTCCTTAGTCAGTACAGAGGGGCAATGGTGAAAACAGGACAGGTTCAACCATGCGATGGCAATACTTCCGAAGCAGACAGCCGGCAATGTGCGGCCACTCAAGGTGATCTCACCACAACCGCAGCCGATAACTTGAGGCGAGCGCGGCCGTTGTCCGCGGGCTTTACCGGCAATCAGAGCCTCGCCACAGTCCTCCGGGCAACATCGCTGGGCCAGATTCTGGACAAGTGGGCTGCCGAAGAGGGGCAAGGGGAAGATGAGGCTCGGCAAGAGGCGGTGAGACGAATCAGTGCTTGGGTGGATGCCGGCGATCTCGACGCAGCGCTGAACCTGTCATGTCTGCGCCTTAGGACCCTGCCCGCCGCGTTGCCGGCCGGGCTCCAGCACCTCAATGCCGACTGTAACGAGTTGACCAACCTGCCGGCCGAGCTCCCGGTCGAGCTTCAGACGCTCAACGCCAAGTACAACCAGTTGACCAGCCTACCCGACCCCCTCCCGGCCGGACTCCAGACCCTCGAGGTCAGCTACAACCGGCTCACCAGCCTGCCCGATGTCCTACCGCCTACGCTTCGGTGGCTCGACGCAGGAGAAAACCAGTTAACCCGCCTTCCAGACAATCTCCCGTCCGAGCTTCAGACGCTCAACGCCGACGGCAATCAACTGACCAGCGTTCCCCTCAACCTCCCGGCCCTGCTCCATACTCTCAACGCCGACAGCAATCGGTTGACCAGCCTTCCCGACAATCTCCCGGCCGGGCTCCAGACACTCAACGCCAGCGGCAATCAACTCACCAACCTTCCCGGCGATCTCCCGGCCGGACTGCAGACGCTCGGCGCCGCCGGCAACCGGCTGACCGGTCTTCCAAACAACCTTCCGGCTGGGCTCCGGAGGCTCAACGCCAGGTGCAACCTGTTGATCAGGCTGCCCGATAAATTGCTGGCACAGCTAGGCTCCGGGTGCATGGTTTTCCTGGAATCTAATCCGCTGCCCAAGCAGGTGCGAACGAACCTGGCGGCAGCCATGAATGCAGCAGACTATAGAGGCCCGCGGGTCTTTCTCTAGGGGACCGAATACGGAGGTAGATCCAACGTGTGGTTACCCGAGGTAGTGGCGGACTGCTCGGCCGGCGACCCCGGAAATGGCCGCAAGAGCCGGCCGCCTGGGAGTGTGCGCGCTTACTCGGCGTGAACGCCGGCAAAGGACGAGTTTAGGCACAGGATGGCCGAGGACTGGCAGGCGCCCGCCAGTCCCAGTAGATACCCACAAGGCGATCATCCAGGCATGCCTGCATCTCGGCCTCAACTGGCTGGCTCAGTGCGATTTGGTAAAGCATTACCATGCTGTGGCCGTTTGGCCAGGAGGATGTGAAGTGCACCGTTCGGGCGGATCATCGCTGGCACTCACGTATCAACGGACATTGAAGGTCGGAAACCATACGCTGTCGCACTACGGCGTATCGAGAACAGCCGATAAGTTGAGTTGACGTTCGGGTATGTCCCCGACTTCACAATCACCGATTTAAGGTCATTCACAGCTCCGAATCGCTCGAGAAGGTCGTCACGGGCATTAGTGCCGAACCCTAGAAGGATTTTGCCTCTTTCCGTAAGAAATTCTCGGCCTTCCGACAGAAATCTCTCGAGCAGGCCGTAGCTGGGATCAAATGCTCCACGCTCAAGGTCATCCAGCTCGAAATCTGCCGGAGCGAAGTTCCAAGGGTGGTTCCAAAATATAATGTCGAATTTCCTGCCAGGAGGAATGTTACTGAAGATATCGCTTTCGATGACGCCGACATTCTTGATGCCGTTTCTTGCGGCATTCTCCAACGTGTTCGCGACTGCCTTCGGATTGATATCGCAGGCTAGCAACGACAGCGCACCAGTCTTTGCCAACAAGAGGCCCGGGAGACCGAACCCGCAGCCGATTTCCAAAATCGTCTTTCCAGTGAATGGAGGGAAGTTTTCGCTAAACCAACGCCAACTTTGGAAATCTTCAGGAGGAAAAACGCCTTCTCGTACGATCAAATCGAGCCCGAACTCCCGCATCTTCCGCGGGAAAGTTCTCTGTTGACTAGTCCTGAGTACTGTCCTGATTCTATCGAGTTCCTCATACGTTCTCTCCGAAGACGCGGAAATACTGTTGAGTTTTTCAACCGTTTTCTGGCAATCCTGCAGTTGACGAGTGATTGCTAGAAATATATTCAGCAGGCGATCTAGGTGTCTTCGCATGACTGTAAACATTGCGCTCCTACAATACCGTTTGGCGCCGGAGATTATGTCTTTTGGCATGCCTGTTTCTTTTGTCGACATGCCTAGGACAGCTACGATTTACTACACATTTTAGTAAGACGCTTGTATCTTCCCTGCTAGAATTGAACTATGCTCCAACCAACGCTAGCAATTCACGAAGGATGCCATTCCGGACCTTCCGGGAAGTCGTGGGTGGTCGACATCGAGCTGCTCCGCTCCCGAGGGAAGTCAGTGCCTACAAGAAGCAAGCGCTGTGCCCACCGGAGAAGTCTCTGTGGAAGCTATCACGGGATTGAATACGCCCCTTCGGACGCCCGCGTAATACAGGGTATTCCCCTGTTGCCAGTTGCAGGCGCAGCGATCGAAGTTGTCATCGGTGACGTTGTCGTGTGTGCCGGCACTGACGTCGATGAGGCGCACTTGGTTTCATCTGGCCAGCAATCTAATGCTGTAGCTATCGAACGGGACTGCGGTGGATAGCGGCTGGGCAGGTTCCACAGCGACAAGGGCGCTAACGAGGGGTCTCGGGAAGACGCCTCGCCTCCAAGCAGGAGGCTTGTCTGCTCGAAAGGATTGTAAACTGGCCGCTCTCCTATCACGGCACGTGGTAGGCTCGCTATGCGCCAGACACCATCAGCGGGATGCTCAAGGCGGTATGCGCGTGATCGAGGATTTCGAAGGTGTATTTCCCATCCGGACACACACTAACTGAGTAGCTCAACCGGTCGCGGATGTGATTGTTCTCATCGAACGTGAGGACCTTCGGCTTCAACGAGGTGATCTGGCGTTCGTCGAGATAGACGGAGTTGCAAATGATGATCTGGTCACCTGGCTGACAGGTACGTGCCGCGGCTCCGTTAAGAATGCAGCACCTTGAGCCGCGTTCGCCAAGGATAACGTAAGTGGAGATCCGTGCGCCGGAATTCTTGTTCCAGATTTCAACGAACTCCATGGGCAGTATGCCGGCTTCCTCGCAATGATCCGGATCCAGCGTAATCGATCCGTGATAGTTGAGATTTGACTCGGTCACATGGATGCCATGCAATTTGCCCGCGACCAGCTTTCTCAATTACTTCACCTTCACTTCCGTCGTCGCTCTAATGGACAAAGTTTGCAAGTCGAGGGTTCCTCGCCGCAGTCCAGGCTTGGCTCGCATTGCTCGTCCAGCCATGGCGGCAATCTTAAGGTGGACCTTGCTTATGCGGCAGCAAACCGCTCAAGCATCCTCTTGAGCTGCGCGTTCTGCGCACGAAGCTGTTCAGCCAAAAGCCTCTTAAGCCGCCTATTTTCTACGTCAAGGGCCGCGAGTTCCTCGAAAGAAATCAGATGATTTGCGGTGTCGTACTGCCTGCTTCGATCGCTGTATACAGGCCCCGAAGTAGGGGTGATTGCGTTCATATGTGCCGTGCGCGTTCGAGAAGTGCCACGTGATGCTCTTCGCGGCTGCGATGCCGGCTGGCTTTCCGGCGCTTGCGCAACAGTTTCGGCTGCCGGACCTTCCGCCTCGGGCTGCTCGGACACTTCGACTCCTGCTTCCGAAACCGCGGACACTGCTGGTGGGGCGACTTCGATGTTGTCTGCGCCCTCGCTGGCAGAGCCTGCATTTAACGGCTCAGCCGGCGTGATGTCGTCGGTGTCTGGCGTGACAGGTGCTTCAGTTGAATTGAACAGGTGCGACGCCTCATCTTCTACTGCGCGGGCCAACGCCTTGAGGTCTGTGTCGCCCCAGATTGAGTTCGTCTTCGTCTTTGGTTGTCGGCGCGCCGACTTGAATTCAACAACGAAGTTCCGTTGTGGCACTTTCATATACCTGCACCCTGGTAATTCCTGAAACCAACACTAATCGGCGCCGCTGCGCTCGCCGGCGGACCCATATATCTCCTCACCGCGCGCTTCAACTAACAAGCGCGCGAGCGCGTCGACTTGTCTCTCGCGCCACCGCGTAGTCGAAATGCGTCTGACAGCCGTTCTGCAGAAAAATTCGAGGCCAGCCCCAATTACGCCTGTCACGCGGGATTGGGACGATTGAGGAAACTGAGCGCCTGCGCAGCCTGAATCATATCTAATCCAGGCCGAGCCTCTTGCGCAGTTCGGCATTTTCCGCGCGCAACTTTTCCGCCAGAATTTTGCGAAGCCTCTGATTCTCCTCCTCAAGCTGGACGAGATCTGCCAATTCATCTCCAGCCGGAAGGGGCTTCTTGTCTCCTTCATCAGCGGACTTTGCAGCCTTTTTCCACTGATAGTAGGTTTGTTCCGATATGCCGGCGCTCTTGATAGCTTCCTTAAGTGTGCCTTTGCCTTCGGCGACCTGCGTTTCGATCAGCTTGAGCTTCTCGCTTTTTTCTGGTTCGCTATACTTCCTGATTTTAGCGGCCGGCTTTGCGGCAGTTCGAACCGGTTCGGCAGCGGTCTTCTGACGCCGTGGCGACCTCTGCTTCTTACCCGTCGGTTTCGCTTCGGCATTCGTCTCTGCAACCGCAGAGATCTGCCCTGTATTACTCTCGTCAGCCATCCCTAGACCCTCCTTAGCCATCGTCTGTTGTCGGCTGAGTGAACTACAGAGTCAACAGAACCGTCAAACTCCTATTTTTCGCATGGTTGATCTTGGGTCCGTGCCGATATGAGGCTGTGGAGCGGCCACCTGTCCGCCCTGATCGGCGCCAACGCTGAAATGCTGGGGGACGTTTGGTAACGGAGGTCCGTTCTGGTCTCTATCACCGGCTGGACGGTCCAGGGTTGATCGACACGGGAACTTGGTAAGTGGCCCTTGTGCGAGCGATCCGGCAGTACTTCGATCGCCCCGCAGCGATGGCAGCCAACGTGGATACTCAGCCGCAGACGATTGGCAGCGGCTCTTCCGGATGACGGCCGATCCGTGTGACATGGATGCAACATGTTAGGAGATGGCGAACCGGGAATGATTTCCAATCGCGCCGGATCAGGTTAAGCGGACGCGTTGTTCTCTTCGATGGCGAACGCCACTTGCAGCTCCATCTGTACCGCGTGCATGAATAGGCCGGCTTGGCGCGATATCTCTTCCTCGACAATGCCCGACCTTCTGAGCGCGGCGGCAAAGTCGGTCATCTCAGACCGCCAGAAACGGTTTGCTTGCTCTCCATGGAGCCTCTGGAGGGCTTCTGCGCAGCGTTTGACATCGCCCATGCGCCGATTAGCCGGGAACTGCAGAACCGTCATGCTGTCTCCATCATTGCCAGGCGAATCGCCTGAGGATATGGCCACAATCGCCGCCAGTCCTTCATAAAGATTAAACAGATTGCTCATGCCGGCTCAACGAAACGCGAAACCACGCGACATGAATCGGTGCAAAAAATAGCGGAAACAAAAAACCCGCCTCATTCGCGAGACGGGCCAGTGTGGCAAATTCAGCTTTATGACTTGATTGGGTTGAATGCCGCGACGGGCAACGGGCATTCCTAAACCTCGGCCAGCCAGGCGTCAGGCTGGTAGGAAAACGGAACGGCTAAGGCTGTATTCCCGCCGACGGCCCTCACACAGCTAGAACCAAGTCTCAGGTGATGCGGATCGAGCGGCCGTCGGACTCATCCCGCCACTTGATCGTCCAGCGCTCGCCCAACGGCCTTGTAATTGATACGCTTGCGGTACCAACCGCTTCTCTTGAAGTATGTCTTAGTTCTTGCTTCTCGGTCGAGGTCTACCATTGACCACCTAATCTCGTGGCATTTCTCGCGTATTTGGTCGATGGCCACGTGCGCCCCGTGGGTTTATAGGCGGGCTTCTCGCGTCGGAATCCGTGATATCGGGCGGCCTGGCTAATGTTCACCCACGTCGAATGTGGGAATGCAGCACAGATTTCTTCCTGCGAACTTTTTGGGTACATGCGGCGAAGTTTTGACATCTCTGCCGCCGCTGTCCAAAAATGGATTTGCTTAGACAAGCCCGATCTTATCCGCTTCATTTCGATACCCCTTGGCGTCCGGTGCGGTCGTTTTCGAGCGATTTCCTGCGGGTGGTGATGGCGAAGGATATCTATTTCCTCGTCGGTCCATAGCTTGTCACCGTTTATGGTCGCGCCCTCCCGTTGTGCTCTTCGGCGGTTGCGCTCGGATATCGCGGCGCCGCGAGCATGAAACGAGAGCAACATGCATCGATCCTCCTTGCCAGCATTTCAGCGAAGGGCGCCTGAGTCGCGAATTCACAAATTGCGTTTTCCCCACCAATGATCCAAATCAAGCCATGAGCCTCACCACCCAATTCATTGCCGAGCTGATCAGAGCCGCCAACGAAGCGGACAGGCTGACGCCGTTCGAAGTCAAGCGGCTCATCAACCGCTCGATCGCGGCAATACGCGACATGCGCGAGGAGATCGGGATACCAAGCAGCAACCGAGCGAAGGATGTTGTGATTGATCTTCAGGCGGCGGCCCGAGCGGATAGCCTCTCCGCTGCAGAGATCAGAGACACTCTCATCGATGCCGCCGATGTGATTAGGACGTTGAAGATTCTGCTTGATGGCAAGGAATGAAATGCGTTTACCCTGCCCCGTGTTTTTTGAAGAGGCGTAGCGGAAACGTGGAATCGGACTTCCTCTCTGGTGAAAGCGTAGATAGCGTCTCTGCGTAGCTGATTCTCTTCGGCTGCGTCCCCGCATCCAAGGAAGGCAACTGGATGTGGGACTTGCCCCGCCCTCGCGCGGGGCTTTTTCGTGGCCAGAGGAGGCTAGGCGACGGGATGCGCTGGCAAGCCAGCAATCGTGTTCGCCCACGGAACGTGTTATGAATGTCCATGCCTGAAGGCGAGCAGCACTACGAGTTTTCTGAATTCTCCGGCGAATTTGTCGACGACGACGTGACCGTCATTTTGCGCATTTTCCGTCCCGCCGGCACAAACTCCGACTGGACGCTCGAGGTGTTCGACGAGGAAGGAAACACTACCGTCTGGAATGACACCTTCGACACCGATCGAGAGGCATTCGAAGAATTTCTGGCCACCGTTCAGCGTGATGGCATGCGGGGCTTTCTAGACGAGCCGGTGCAGAAATTGCGTTGACACCTGAACGCGCTAACCGACGAGGCGCGTGAGTGGTAGTCCCTGATGCCGTGACATGAAGGAACCCCTCACCGTCCGCCGCCGTTTTCCGTCATACGCACGGAGGAAGTCATGGCAACCAAGGACACCAATGCAAAACCGGAACAGGCGACGCCTGCCGACGTCCATCAACCCGCGGACCGCAAGAAGCATCAGGATGAGGAGTCGATTGCACCGTCTACGGTTCAGCCACCTGGCGCTAAGGACACGAGCGAAAAACCGAAAGTGAATCCGGTTACAGGTGGGACGGCATAGGTCTGCCGGCGGCATTCCGCTGCGCACGGCACCGACCGAACGCGTCAAGCAATTGTCACGCTGTCGTCACGACGGCTAAGAGGTAGCAATCTCGCCATTGACCACGGATGTACTGGCAATGGCTGCAGGAAGGTCGGGGTTGCCCGGCCTTTTTGTTGCCTACTGCTCGTGACATGCCAATCTATGCGACTACAAGATGTGGTGGGAGAGACGACGTGGCCAGAAGCAAGGAACACATCGATAACCTCTTGAGATTGCGTCAGGAATTGGTCGAGCGTCGACGCGCGGTTGCCAGCAATAACGAGCCAGGGGAGATCGTGGCAACTGCAAAGGGCGTGATTGAATTTCAGATGAGCATCGAGGCGATCGATCGAGCCATAGACGATGAAAGAAGACTACACGGGGCTCCAGTACCCCGATCGGGCGGCGCCCCTAATCCTTGACCGCGACTTGCACTGTGACAGCCTACGGCCTGTCGGTTGCAGTGCGTGGGGTAGGAGATCATTCGTGGATTTAGCGTATCCTGGGGACGCGGCGAGCTTTGACGACATTCTTGAGTTAGCGGGGCATTACAGGATGGCCGCTAAATTGCTTGGCGAACACGCGCCGCGGGGTAAGCAATTATCCCACGCTCCCCGCCGGCTTCTGGCCCTCCACTCGATTGAGCTGCACCTGAACGCGTATCTGCTCACTAGAGGGTACGACTCCAAGTCCCTTCGCGGCCTTCAACACGATGTCAGCGAACGAGCGCGAATGGCGATTGATGCAGGCCTACTCTTGCGCAAGCGCACAGAACAGCACTTGCTGAACCTGTCATCTAGCAGAGAATACCTCGTCACCAGATACGGCCCTGAAATGACCGCCACCTTGTCGCAAGTGAACCGAGTTATGGCAACGCTCGACGAGTTGTCGCTGAAGATAGGGAAGATCTTGCACGGGCGCGGCGCGCCTACTGCTTCGGCCGGGCGGCCACGCTAGGGGCTGAGGATCGAACGCGTAGCTCGGGGATCACCGACAGATTACGATGCCCAGTCGTAAAAGGCACTGGGCTTCCCCGCAGCGGTTCAGCGATTGGGTGGAGGCGACCCTTTACGGGAAGCTGGAGGACTTAAGCGAGATTTCTATTCCTGCTGCCTACCAGGGCGGTCGAAATGCTGTCTCGGGCGCCAACCGCGATCTCCGCGGCTCCAGATAACATCATCACCAGAAAGTCACGGGCTTAGCGATTGCCAAGTTTCCGTTCTCGTTGATGTAGGTGAATTGATCGCCGAACTGTCGATGAATAGCATAGACGGCAAACTCTTGCTCAAGCATTCCATTTTCTCGGACTTGCTCCAGCATCCACTCAGCTGCAGCAGCGGCCGTCATTTCTTCGGATCGTCTTTCGCCAGTTGGAGTGCGTCCCGGTGAAAGTAGGCCTTTTCATTCTCCCCCGAACCAAGACGTATTGAACGGCAACGGCCAACGCGGAAACGGGCTGCTTCTAAACCCCATCTATGCCGGCAAGCTGATATGGAACCGGGTCCACATGGTCAAGGATCCGTCGAGGGGGCGCCGCATCTCCCGGATCAATCCTGAGACAGAATACGGGGAAAGCGATTCTCATCAGCTCATCCATTGGGTCGCAAGAGAACGATGGGTGACCACAGGTAGCGCCCGACCCGCTTCGGTAGTAGCCTCGCCCGGCGCCGGTAACCCGCAATTGCGCTTGGCCGAGCATGTGCTAAGTCTGTATGCGGGATATGGGGACAGAAGAATGAATGGCGCAGAAGCGAAATATGCGATCCTGCTGAACATCCTCGACAGGATCATACAAGATGGGGCCGTCGCCGGACGTCGCTCCATTTATCGAACTGCCAGCAGCACTCCGGGGGATCGAGACCAAGCAAGGGCGCGTGCGTATATTCATCTATTTTTGGAGGCGAAATACGGCCTCTATGACTTCGACGAGCGCGAGAAGCAGATCACAGAATCTTCCTACGACGGCGGCGTCGACGCATTCCACGTCGACGACGAGGAGAAGGTAGTTGTCCTCGTTCAATCGAAGTTCCGAACGAATGCCCAGAACTTTGCTGAAAAACATATTTCAATCGGCGAGGTTTCACGAATCGACGCTGATCGGATTCTCCGAGGTGAGACCGAGGATGCTGCTGGCAACCCCTACAGCGGGCACATAAAAGGCCTACAGCGGCGGTTACAGTCCATCCCTGACATAGCAAAATATAGCTATAAAGTCGTTCTACTAGCCAATGTGCGGGAGGACGAAAAGCTGGCGGTCGCAAAGATTCTCTCGGATTTTGAGACCGAAGTGTACGATTTCCGGCGCTGCTATGAGGAACTCGTTATTCCCGTTCTACGGGGCGAGCAAACGTATTTCGCCGATCTTCGCTTCAATATCGACATGAGCAACAAGTCGGCGGGCAGTCGGCTTTGTGCGAAAATCGCGACGGAGCACGGCCCCGTCAACATCGATGTAATCCTGGCGCCAACTCTTGAAATCGCCAGACTGATGTCTCGCTACCGGAACTCGATCCTGCGCTATAATCCGCGCTCATACCTGGAATTCAGCCAGCAATCGACGAACCGGTTGATCCGCGAGAGCATCACCGAACGGACCTCGGGCGAGTTTGCGCTTCTTAATAACGGCATTACGATCCTTTCGGATGAGACCTACGTCTCGGAAATGATTGGCCAAAAAGATGCGGCCCTAGTAGCGCTACGCAATCCGCAAATCATCAATGGCGGCCAGACCGCTTTCACATTGAGCCGAATATACGACGAGATATCAGACGTCGAACGCGCCACGATGTTCGAGGACAAGGAAGTAGTAGTTCGCATCATAACGCTTCCTAATATCGACACGAAAAAGAAGCTGCGGCTGATTCAGGAGATCTCATCGGCAACCAACTCGCAAACGCAGGTCGGCGCTGCGGACAGAGTCGTTGTCAACGATGAGCAACGCGGTCTGGCAAGGCGAGTTTTTCTGGCTCACGGTCTTCTATACGAACACAAGCGCGGAGAATACGCGGACGCTGTTCAAAAGGGGTTTGTCGGCCGCCATTCGATCATAGAGCGATCTATATTCCTCCGGCTCATGCTCTTGGCAAATGGCGACTATGCCAAAGCGACCCGATCGAAGAGTGTTAAGAAGGGGGAAGGCTTCAAGGATCTAGTTGCAACCGGCGACGTGATTGATCGCTTCGGAAGGATACATGCCGTCTTTGGCTCGGTAAGACGACTTCGATCATTCAAGCCGAGCAATATCAGCGAGACTTTGGCCATGGTAGAAGCCGTGTTAGCGGCAATGGAACTAGGTCTCCTCCCCGACGGCACGGCAATAGACCCCTACGCAGAACGCCTTGAGCAGATATGGCCGAGCCTCGTCGCCTGGTGCCTGGATCATTACCCGCGTCACAAGAGGCATTCTGATGTACACAAGTTTGGCGCCGTCAGACACTGGGCGAAGTCGCCAAACTGTCCAAAGGCAATCCGAGCTTATCTAAAGACTTTCGGTCTTGCACCTCCAGCCAGGGCAGAGACCCTTCCTCCCAACGAAGCCATGCTTGCTTCCCCTATGGTATGACATAATCGGCCGGCAGGACCGGGAGTCGCGAGGCGACGCCCTTCTCAGTGCTCACTTATCCTCGCAAGTGATCTAGGCACCTCTTGCACGCAAGAATGCGATACTTATCTGGGGTTGGGCTATGGGGCACCGGAGTCAATAATGCGTTGTAGTTGAGTTCTTTCGGGGAGCGCCTCGCTGCTCCGTCGGCCGGTCTCTACCCGCGCCTTCTCCGTCACATCGTCAGCAGTTGCGTGACCTGGTCGAGGATCGGGCGCGTTCGGCTGCGGCCACAATTCCGGCTGATCCGAGCGTGGCTTGACGATCATGCGATCATGAGGCCAAGCGTTTCCCTGAACGGGGCTAACGGTTTAACCTTTTCCATAAATACGGAACAAATCACCCATGAAAAGGGAGACCCGGCCAGGGTCCCCCCTTTCACGTGGACAAACCGTTACCGGCCCTCCGGTCAGCGCCGATCCCCTCACCCGAGGGCACGAAGTACGACTTTTTCCACGGCTGGGAGGGTCGGCCGCTGCGGAACGCCGGCGAGTTCACCTATCAGAGCGACACGCTTTCCGGCGATGCCGAGAGCGGCTACGTCATGACCATCTTGGCGGGGGCCTCGGATTTCATCGACGCCGACAAGGCAGCGGAGACCGAGCACTTCAACGACATGCCCGCCGGCGAAAATCTTCCAGTCGCTGCGGGCCGCCGAGCGGGCGCTTGTCCATCCCGATATCGCGTCGGTGCCTCTGCCCTATCGGCTTCACCTCAACCAATCACTGAGCGGCTTCGCAAACGAGCTGGCGGAAGAACTCGGCACGCTGAAGTTCGCTAATGGCAAGCTGCTTGTCCCGAAACGCAACAGCGGTCAGAACGCGAACGGGCGGCAGCTGCCGACAACCACCATTCCCTTCCAGAGCCAGCACGCCTTCGACATCTCCAGCGAAGGACGCGGTCGCTACAGGGAGATCGGAGCCTCCTTTTTTGATCCTTTGAAGGGCGTTCAAAAACTCTTCAATGCGACCTCGGTCGGCAAGGCTTCCCGCTTCCTGGGCCTTCACCCGGCGCGAAGCGCGGAACTGGCGCGCGGTAGCATCACCGGCAGTTTCGACACGGACGGCAGCGACGAGGCGGTGGCGGGCGCGCCTGGCCCGATTTCCTCGATCGCTACGATCGGCCGGGCACTCTATTCCACCTCGACCTGCCCTACTTCGGCAGCGAGGATGACTACGAAAAGGCGCTCTTCGGCCGCGACCAGTTCTCGGCCATGGCGAAGCGTTTGAAGAGGCGGCTCCAAGGCCGCTTCATCCTGTCGATCAATGACGTGCCGGGGATCCGCGGGACGTTTGCCGACTTCGGTTTCATGAAGGGGAGCTGACCTACTCGGTCGGTGGCGGGAAAGGGTCGGCGGCGCCGGAATTGATCATCACCGGCGGCACCGCTTGAAATCGACGGCGGGGCCCCCAATTCTAACGCAGCTATGCGTTCGAAACGGTTCCTTTATGGGAACGGGGCCAGCCAAGCTGAATGAAGAAGCGAGCATGAGGAGCTGCAGTGGGCCATCCCCCTGCAGCTCTGCTCATCTCTACAACAGAGCAGGTTTTGCTGGAGCGCATTGATGAGTGAGACGGCGATGCAAGCGAGCAACCACTGGGGTGTGGAGTTAAACGTCATTGAGCCCGACAGGGATATTTGGACGTCCCTGCTGAAGCCACCGTTTGACCCCTATATCGAAGAAATCCATGATGAGGGCGCGTCTTACCTAGCTGTTCGTTCAAGTGCCTTCGATGGCCTCACGACGCAGTTAGACGTTCACACCAAGGCAAAGGGACTGATCAGGTGCCTCAATGCGGCAATGGCAGCTAATGCCGGCGCCGATCCCGTAACGCCGGGCGCAGTGGTCGAGTTCAGCCAGATCGGGAGTCCCAAGCGACATCAGTTTATTGAGGGCCAGAGCTTCACGAACCGCTCGCGCTTCTATCCAGCGGAACTGACGGTTCGAGACGCAGAGGGCAACATTATCGAAACGCCGCCTGTTGCCTCGAAGGCCCAAGACTGGATGCGGGCTGCCGCGCACCATCCCGCCGTGGCCTCTGCGATGGAGTATCTCTCTGACAACTCGGGATGGGGTGCTCTATACAATGCGTACGAGGCGCTAGACAGTAGCGGCCTTGCACTGAAAGCAGTGACTGGCAATAAGCGGAGATTGTTCACTCAGACAGCAAACGCGCTGGAACGACACAGGAAAGGGAAAGTGCCGCTGCCTTCAAAGCCGATGCCGCTTTGGGAGGCGCGATCACTCATCACAGGGTGGCTCGCTTGTGCCGCCAATGAGGTGCTCCAGAGCCCTTCCGAATGAGGAACTGTTTCGTTGGTCCTTTACAAGGCTTCAAGCAGGCCTTTGAAGTCATTTTGTCAGGCCACCGGAAAACTCATTTTTCCGGTTTTGGCTGTCAAAATTCCGGAAAAATCGCGGCGCGCTACTTCGAGCCGAGGAAAAGCCGGAAAGCCTTACCGCATTGAAAATCAAGGGATACGTGTCCGGTTTAGTCAGCCCGGAACTGTCGTCTGCCAGGCGACAAGCTTGCTCAGCACGCGGTAGTTTCCGCTCTCCTCCAGAAGCCGCGCCATGTTTTCGACAGCGGGTCGTTTCGCGTCGCGTCGCTTCGATGAGGTTGGAAGCTTCATGACAACTTCGGTTGCCTCACACGGTGAGGAAAACATGTCAAGCTGTGATGCCATTGGTCCGAGGTGTTCCCGTACTTCGAGTGCAACAGGATAGAAACCGCATCGGACTCTGGGCAAATGCGAATGGAGTCGACAGATCAAGACATAACAAAAAAGACGGAAAACTGTCGAAAAAGACAAACCAGCGTTTGTCACCGCCTTCCTTCCGGCTGAAATACCTGCACGTTAAACGAATCTGACCGATGAAGACAAAGGAGAAGACGTTGAGTGAATCACGTTCGGGCAACGAGGAACGGAAGCTTGAGCTGACGAGCCGAATCGTCGCCGCTTATCTGAGCCGCAATGTCGTTCCTGTTGAGGGCCTGCCTAATCTTATTGAGCAGACGTTTTCCTCATTGAGCAGCACATCTCAGCCAGGCACGGCCGAACCTGACTCTGCCGTTGGAGAACGTCGCCCCGCCGTTCCGATCAAGAAGTCGGTGACGGCCGATTTTATCATTTGCCTCGAGGA
This sequence comes from Sinorhizobium terangae, assembly GCF_029714365.1. Classification (NCBI taxonomy): domain Bacteria; kingdom Pseudomonadati; phylum Pseudomonadota; class Alphaproteobacteria; order Hyphomicrobiales; family Rhizobiaceae; genus Sinorhizobium; species Sinorhizobium terangae. Next base: position 212,242 of record NZ_CP121661.1, on the reverse strand, counting down.
TGGCCAAAAGTTCAAAACGCTAAGGCGGCACTTGATGGCGAAGTACGGGCTCACACCGGAGGAATATCGTGCAAAATGGAGTCTTCCGGATGACTACCCGATGATTGCTCCAAACTATGCTCAACAACGCTCGGCCCTCGCGCGCGCAACCGGCTTGGGCAAGAAACGGTAGGCACCAGAGTTTAGACGCCGCAGCTTCGGCTGGCCAGCGATCGGTTCGAAGTGTCGCTAAATGATCTCGGAAATAGCTGTCACATCTGTTGTGCAACTTGCGCAGCTGTCTCGGAGAGCCGTCTTTTCACTGTCGTTCGAAATGGAGGCGCCCGCAAGGTTGCAGCGCTTGCGCCGTGAAGTTTGAGCGTATTGCAGCACCCTGGCCTCAGAGGCCATGCAATGCCTGAGTTATTGCAGGCCGGTTCGCTGCCAAACTGATCACGCGCCGACGATCATACGCGCAGCCGGGCTTCTTATCACGGTAGAAATCCGGCATGGAAACAGTGTACAGGGACAACACCAGCTGGCCGGAACTGAATGGAAGCCATGATCGCAGCCAACGACGACACAATTGCCAGCCGCATCAGCCGCATCCTCGCCGATCGGATTGTCACCGGCCAGCTTGCCCCAGGCATGAAGCTGAAGCAGGACAAGTTCGCAGAGGAATTCGGCGCGAGCCATGTGCCGGTGCGCGAGGCGTTTCGGCGGCTTGAAGCCCAGGGTTTGGTCGTCAGCGAGCCCCGCCGCGGCGTCCGAGTGGCCTCCTTCGATCTCAACGAGGTCCGGGAGGTGGCGGAAATGCGGGCAGCACTGGAAGTACTCGCGCTCAGGCATGCAGCGCCGCACTTGACGCCATCCATTCTCAACGAGGCAGAAGAAGCAACAGTCGCAGGCGACGATTCGCGTGATGTCCGATCGTGGGAGGACGCGAACAGGCGTTTCCACAGGCTCATTCTTATGCCTTGCGGCATGCCGCGCCTGCTTGCCGAAATTGATGATCTGCATGCAGCAAGCGCGCGCTTTCTGTTTGCGTCCTGGCGGTCCGAATGGGAAGTGCGGACCGACCACGAGCATCGTGCGATCCTCGCCTTTCTGCGCGAGGGAAAAACCGAAAACGCCTCGGCAATTCTGGAGCGTCACGTTCAACGGATTGGACAGAGACCGCTTAAAGGCGCCTCCGGCGCGCGGCGCGATATCTTCGCAATCGCCGGCTGACACCTAAGCCCTCATCCGATCACTTCATTCACCGCGACGTCTATCCGGCAGTTGAATGTCAGAGGGTGCACGCTCTCAGCGTGCTCGCTTGCATCCAGTCGAAAATTATAGATAGAAATAAACTTCAATTGATAATGATTCTCGCGCGGAGGCTAGTTTGCCGGAAAAGCTGAACCGAACTGTCTCAACCGAACAAGAGTCGAAGCGATGGATCCCTTCGGACGCCACAAAAATCTATAATTTGCCATTCAACGATTTGCTGTACCGGGCGCAGACCGTGCACCGGGCAAATTTTGATCCCAATGCAGTGCAGATGAGCCGGCTGCTTTCGATCAAGACAGGCGGCTGCGCCGAGGACTGCGGCTATTGCAGCCAGTCGGCTCATTATCCGACGGGGCTCAAGGCCTCGAAGCTTATGCAAGTTGAAAAGGTTATTGCCGAAGCGCGCAAGGCCAAGGAGGGGGGTGCGACACGCTATTGCATGGGTGCGGCCTGGCGCAGTCCGAAAGACCGCGACATGGGCGCAATCGTCGCGATGGTTCGCGGCGTAAAGGCGCTCGGCATGGAGACGTGCATGACGCTCGGCATGTTGTCGCCGAACCAGAGTGCGACGCTCGCCGACGCCGGTCTCGATTACTACAACCACAATATCGACACCTCGGAGCGCTTCTACAGCGAAATCATCACCACTCGTACCTTCGCCGACCGCCTCGAGACTCTTTCGAATGTGCGCGACGCCGGCATCAAGGTCTGTGCCGGCGGCATTCTGGGGATGGGCGAGACGGCCGATGACCGCATCTCCATGCTGGTCACTCTCGCCAATCTTCCCTCCCCGCCCGAAAGCGTACCGATCAACATGCTCATTCCGATTCCCGGGTCGAAGTTGGCCGATGCGGCTCCGGTCGACCCCATCGAGTTCGTTCGCACCATCGCGCTTGCCCGCATCCTGATGCCGCAATCCCATGTGCGACTGTCGGCCGGACGGACGGAAATGACCGACGAGATGCAGGCTCTTTGTTTCTTTGCCGGGGCCAATTCGATCTTCGTCGGCGACACGCTGCTGACCACCGACAATCCCGGGGAGGACCATGATGCCGGGCTTTTCCGCCGACTCGGCCTGAAGCCGATGGCACTGGAGCCGAACACATGAATGGCAGCGGCCTCGACCGCTACGCGCGGACTTTGGCGGGGCTCGAGCGCAAGGGACGGCGCAGGGAGCTGCTGCCGTCGGGTGGCGTCGATTTCACGTCCAACGACTATCTGGCACTCGCCGATTCTCCACGCCTCAAGGCTGCCATCGCCGCCGCGATCGAACGCGGCGTGCCGGTTGGCGCCGGCGGCTCGCGGCTGCTGCGCGGCAATCATTCGGAGCATGAGGCGCTCGAGGCAGAGGCTGCCGCCCATTTCGGTATGGAACGCTGCCTTTATTTCGGCAGCGGCTATGCGGCCAACGCTGCGCTCTTTGCGACCCTGCCACAACGGGATGATCTGATTGTCCATGACGCACTGGTGCATGCCAGCGCGCACGAAGGCATTTCGGCAAGCAAGGCGCCGGCAGTCTCCGTACCGCACAACGACGTCGAAGGTTTTGCTGACGCTATAAGACGATGGCGACTTGCGGGCGGGACCGGCCATCCGTGGATTGCCGTCGAAAGCCTCTACTCGATGGACGGCGACCGAGCCCCCCTCCCCGAGCTCGCGAAACTCGCGGACCGGCATGACGGCTTTCTGGTGATCGACGAGGCGCATGCCACGGGCGTCTTCGGCCCGCACGGGCGCGGTCTCGCCCACGGTCTGGAAAACCGCGAAAACATCATCGTCCTTCACACCTGCGGCAAGGCGCTTGGTGTCAGCGGCGCACTGATCGGCGCCAGCGCGGTGATTTGTGACTATCTCGTCAACCGGGCACGCGGCGTCATCTATTCGACCGCGCCGTCGCCGCTGATCGCCGCGTGCGTGCGCGAAGCTTTGCGGGTTGTTGCCGAAGAGCCCGAGCGTCGGGCCGCGTTGGAAGCGTTGCGAATATTCGCCAACGCGGAACTTTCGGCCGCACTCGGTGTCGAGGGCAGCGGGTCGCAGATCCTGCCGGTCCCGATCGGCGACAACGCTCTGTGCCTGCAGATTGCGGCGCGCATGCGTGCCGAAGGCTTCGATATCCGCGCGATCCGGCCGCCGACCGTCCCGGAAGGCACGGCAAGGCTTAGGATCGCCATCACCCTGAATGTCGACAGGCCGACGATTTCGCAGATGCTCGCGCGGCTCGCCGTGATCATGACGGAGGAAAAGCCGTGACGCGTCGCCTCGTCGTCACCGGAACCGATACGGGTATCGGCAAGACGGTATTTTCCGCCGCCCTGACGGATGCGCTGGGCGCGTGTTACTGGAAACCGGTCCAGTCCGGTCTTGAAGGTGAAACGGACAGCGAGACGGTTCAGCGGCTTGGCCGGATACCGCCCGCGCGCATCGTGCCGGAAGCCTATCGGCTGCGCACGCCGGCTTCGCCACATCTGGCGGCCAGCATCGACGGCTTCCGGATTGAGGCGGAAGCGCTTGTCCCGCCTGTGACGGAGGCGCCGCTGATCATTGAGGGAGCAGGCGGGTTGCTGGTCCCGCTTAACGCAGAGACCGTCTTCGCGGACGTTTTTGCCCGCTGGCAGATAGCTGTTCTGCTGTGCGCCCGCACGGAGTTGGGAACCATCAACCACACACTCCTGTCGCTGGAGGCGCTACGCGCGCGCTCCATTCCAGTTTTCGGCGTCGCCTTCATCGGCAAAGCACAAGCGGATACGGAAAAAATCATCGCCAAGATGGGCCGCGTCCGTTCGCTCGGACGGCTGCCGAAACTCGACCCGCTGACCCCGGATCTGCTGCGCCAGGTCTTTCGGGAGAACTTTGATATCGGCCTTTTCCTGAAGGAGCCGGCATGATCCGCTCACCCATCTGGCATCCCTTTACCCAGCATGCGCTCGAGCCGGTGATGAAGCGGATCGCCAAGACCGAGGGCGCCTATCTCATCGATGAGGACGGCACGACCATTCTCGACGCGATCTCGTCCTGGTGGGTGGTAACGCACGGCCACCGCTATCGGCCGATCATGGAGGCGATCCGAAGCGCCTGTGAAACCTACGACCAGATCATTTTTGCGGAATATTCCCACGAACCGGCGGAAGAACTGGCGACAGGCCTGATCGAAGTGGCGCCTGCCGGACTCGCCCACGTTTTCTTTTCCGACAGCGGCTCCACCGCCGTTGAGGTCGCGCTGAAGATGGCGCTTGGTTTTTTCCATAACATTGGCAAGCTGCGGCGCCGCGTCGTGGTCATGGAGCACAGCTATCATGGCGACACGATCGGCACCATGTCGGCGGGAGAGCGCGGCGTCTTCAACGCGGCCTATGAGCCGCTGCTCTTCCACGTCGATCGGCTGCCGTTTCCTCAGGCAGGCTCTGACCAGGCGACACTCGATGCTTTCGAGGCGATATGCCGTTCCGGCGAGGTCGCCGCCCTCCTCATCGAACCGCTCGTTCTCGGCGCTGGTGGCATGAAGATGTATAGGGCGTCGCTGCTTGCGGAACTGAAGGACATCGCCCGGCGATACGGCTGCCTGACGATCGCCGACGAGGTGATGACCGGCTGGGGGCGAACCGGCAGCCTCTTTGCCTGCGAACAGGCAGTCATCACGCCGGATATCCTTTGCACGTCGAAAGGCTTGACGGGCGGAGCACTGCCGCTGGCGGCAACGCTTTGCACCGCCGAGATCTTTAAGGCGCATCTCTCGGCGGACCGACGCAAGACCTTCTTCCATTCCAGTTCCTACACCGCCAACCCGATCGCCTGCGCGGCGGCCGTTGCCAATCTCAATATTTGGCGGGAGGAGGCGGTGCGCGACCGCATCGGCGCGCTCGCGAGGCTTCATGAGAAGGGGCTCGCTCGCTTCGCATCCGACCCCCGGTTTGCCAATCTTCGGCAAATGGGCACGATCGCCGCTCTCGACGTCGTCGTGCCGGAGGGCGGCTATCTGTCCGGGATCGGACCCCGCCTTCGAGCGTTTTTCCGCGAGCGGAAGCTCCTGATCCGCCCGCTCGGCAACGTCATCTACCTGATGCCGCCGTTCTGCGTGACCGCTGCCGATCTCGACCGGGCCTATGACGCGATCGACGAGGCGGCGGGCCTTTTTGCGGCAGGGCGGCTATGAGGGGGGCGCCTGCATCGCGTCTTGCGGGGCTAGGCCATGCCGTGCCGGCCCGGCGCGTCGAAAACGCCGAGATCGAAATGAGGCTCGGCCTGGAGCCGGGTTGGATCGAACGCCGGACGGGTATTCGAACGAGGCACTGGGTTGACGATGGCGACACCCTCAGCGGACTTGCGGCGAAGGCCGGAGAGGCTGCTGTCGACGACGCCGGCATCGCGCGCGGGGACGTTGCGCTCACGCTGCTAGCCACATCGACACCTGATCATCTTCTCCCGCCGTCTGCCCCGTTGCTCGCTCATCGTCTCCGTCTGCCCAATAGCGGTGCGATCGATCTTGCCGGCGCCTGCTCGGGCTTTGTCTATGCGCTGACACTTGCCGACGGGTTCGTGCGCGCGCAAGGACGGCCGGTCTTGGTCGTGGCGGCAAATATCTTGAGCCGGAGGATCAATTCGGCCGAACGTGCAAGCGCGGTCCTTTTCGCGGATGCCGCCGGGGCCGTCGTGCTGGCGCCGTCGGACGAGGTCGAGAAGGGCATTCTCGGTGTGGATCTCGCCTCGGACGGGAGCCGTTATAATCTGATCTCCATTCCTGCCGGCGGCAGCAACCGGCCCTTCGCTTCAGGGATTCCGGCGGGAGATTTCCTGATGACGATGCGCGATGGCCGCGAGATGTTCGCGCAGGCCGTCGAGATGATGGCGACCTGCGGCGCTCGGGCGCTCGCCGCCGCCGGTCTGGACGCGACAAGGATCGATCGCTTCGTGCCTCACCAGGCCAATGCCCGAATATTTGACGCCGTCAGCGACAGGCTCGGCATCGACCCGGGACGAACAGTGCGAACGATCGACAATTATGGGAATTCGTCAGCGGCGACTATAGCGCTTTCCCTGTCGCTCTCGCATCAAACGAGGCCACTTGCTTCGGGTGAAAAGCTGTTGCTTACCTCCGCTGGAGCCGGCCTAACCGGAGGTGCTGTCGTTTTCGGGGTATAGTTTGGTGGGCGCTGCGAAAAAATATTTCGTTGAGGTTCCGAATTGAAAACTGTGGTGTTGCACATGCAAAGGCGCCGCTGACGAGTCCAAGTGATTGCCTGAGCGAGCTGCAGGCGGCGTGCCTGGTCGAGAAGACGTTTTGCGGCATGCGTTCGGGGGATCTGCCGTGCCCGTAGCCGAGTTTGAAGTGTGCCGGGCATTCCCCATGTACCGGCATTCCCGCCTCGGCCGAGGCGCAGAAGCAGTTCGGCCAGGCTTGCGCAGGGTGGCCGCCGATAGCAGCTCCGCGAGCGCGCCTCCTGTCGATCGCAACAGGGCGGCGGGACTATGAAATTCGAGCGCGGATGGCCTTTTTAGTCGCCGCGGCCCCCGCTTTGTAGGTTTCACCGCATCCGTATCGGGGACCGGACGTCTGGTTGTTGTGCCGGGGAGCACGTGTTACCGATTTGGGAGAGAGACGCGAACAGAGCGACGAGCTGGAGACAAGACGGGTTCCGCTGGTCTCGAACGCGTTCCCTATTGCGGTGATGCTGACGGCGTCAGACTCCAGGACGCTGCCAACGTCGCCTCCGAGCTGACCCAACTCGGAGGCGACGCGCCCTAGGCGGTCGCCGTCACAGCCGCCATGGACTCCCTACCTCGTGTGCTTTCGGCCGAATGATCATTCGACCGTTACCGATTTGGCCAGGTTGCGCGGCTGGTCGACATCGGTGCCCATGGACACGGCCGTGTGATAGGCAAGAAGCTGAATCGGCAGCGCGAAGATCATCGGCGCGATGATCTCGTCGACATTCGGCAACACGATCGTATGCATCGTGTCGAGCTTCGACGCGGCAGCTCCCGCCTCGTCCGTGATAAGAATGATGCGCCCGCCACGGGCGGCGACTTCCTGCATATTCGAGACCGTCTTGTCGAAGAAGCGGTCGTGCGGTGCGATGACGATGACGGGCATGTTCTCGTCGATCAGCGCGATCGGGCCATGCTTCAGTTCGCCGGCGGCATAGCCTTCCGCGTGGATGTAGGAAATCTCCTTGAGCTTCAGCGCCCCTTCCATCGCCAGCGGGAAGCTGGTGCCGCGGCCGAGGTAGAGCACGTCGCGGCACTTCGACAATTCGCGCGACAGGAACTCGATCTTCGGCTTGATGCTGTTCAACACCTGGCCCATGATGCGCGGCATCTCGGCAAGGCTTCTCACCAGCGCCTGTTCTTCCTGCTCGCTGACCGTTCCTCTGGCTCTGCCCGCCCCGATAGCGAGCGCAGCGAGCACGGCAAGCTGGCAGGTGAAGGCCTTGGTCGATGCGACGCCGATCTCGGGACCGGCGAGGATCGGGAAGACGGCGTCGGACTCGCGCGCGATTGTCGATTCGCGGGTATTGACGACGGCACCGATCTTCAGGCCGTGTTCCTTGCAGTACCGAAGCGATGCCAGCGTATCGGCCGTTTCGCCCGACTGCGAAATGAAGAGAGCGGCCGATTGTGGCGAGAGCGGGATCTCGCGATAGCGGAACTCGGACGCGACGTCGATTTCGACCGGAAGACGCGCGTAACGCTCGAACCAGTACTTTCCGATCAGCCCGGCGAGATAGGCGGTACCGCAGGCGGAAAGCGCAAGACTCGGTACTTTGGAGAAATCGATGTCATCGGAAACAGCCGTCACACGGTTTTCGATGAAGTTGATGTAGTGGCCGAGCGCGTGGGAGATGACCTCAGGCTGCTCGTAGATTTCTTTCTCCATGAAATGGCGATGATTGCCCTTGTCGACCATATAGGCGACGTCCGAGGAAACCTGGCGCGGCCGGGCGACGACATTGCCATCGATATCAAAGATATGGACACCGGTTTTGTCTATGATCGCCCAGTCGCCATCGAACAGATAGGTGATTTCATTGGTGAACGGCGCCAGGGCAATCGCATCCGACCCCAGGAACATTTCGCCGTCGCCGAGGCCGATCGCCAGCGGCGGCCCGTTACGGGCCGCCATGATGGTCGTGGGATCATCTTCGAAAAGGACAGCGAGTGCGTATGCGCCCTTCAGCCGCCTCAGCATCGCAAACATCGCCTCGCGCCGGCCGATGCCATCGCGGCGAAGCCGTGCCAGGAGATGCGCAACGACCTCCGTGTCGGTCTCGGTCTGGAACTCGGCGCCGGACGCGACCAGTTCGTCCTTCAACTCAGCAAAATTCTCAATGATGCCGTTGTGTACGACTGCGATACCGTCTGTGAAATGGGGGTGCGCATTGCGCTCCGTCGGCGCGCCATGGGTCGCCCAGCGCGTATGGCCTATGCCGATGCTGCCCGCCAATGGCTCCTCATTCAGCCTTGCCTCGAGATTGACGAGCTTGCCCTCCGCGCGCCGGCGATCGAGCGCTCCACCGTCGATCGTCGCGACGCCGGCCGAATCGTAGCCGCGGTATTCCAGGCGTTTCAACGCACCGACCAGCCGTTCCGAGACCGGCTGCTGCCCGACGATGCCTACGATCCCGCACATATCCTCTTCGCGTTCCTTCCACGCCGGCCGCGGCGTACTCAAATACCCCGTCTGAGCGAGGCTATATCAATAGCTCCCAGTCGCCTCACACAGGCAGTTATCGTCGCTGCGCGTCACCTGCTGTCGCCATTCGTGACGCCGCCGACATGGCGGCTGGCAGAAGCGTCATATCGACAATCGACCTGCCGCAATACCCTTGGTTTGGTCAGGCCCAGCGCTTTCTAATTGCACTCAACAGATTGGCAAAATCGATTCTTTGGATCACACCCATTCGCGCCATGGATGCACGACGCTAATGCGTTTCGAGGCCCTTGCCCTCAATCTGCTCGCTGCGCTCGACGCGCTGATGACCGAGCGTCCCGCAAGTCGACATGCCGCGCTCAGACCGAGAATTGAAGCTGTCGCAGAAAGCAGTATGCGCATTCGCCTCTCTCAGCAGATCCTGGGCAATTGCTCGCCCGACAGCCAGTCGACGATCCGGCCGCCGCCGAAAGAGGTCGACATCTGCACGAAACAATCGTCGTCAGCCACGACGTGTCCGACCACCGCCGCTTCCCGCCCGAGGGGATGTGCACGCATCGCAGCCAGGATTGCCTTGGCGCCTTCCGGCGCGGCGACGGCGACAAGCTTACCCTCGTTGGCGACATTGAGCGGATCGAGCCCAAGCAACTCACAGGCCGCGGTCACCTCCGGTTTGACCGGGATGGCTTCCTCGTCAATATGGAAGCCGACCTTTGACTGGCTGGCGATTTCGTTAAGCGTCGCGGCGATGCCGCCGCGCGTGGGATCGCGCATCAGACGGATTTGCCTGCCACCGGCCTCGACCATCGCGGCCACCAGCCCGTTGAGCGCGGCGCTGTCGGAGACGACCGCCGCATCGAATTCCAGGTTCTCGCGTTTCGACATCACCGCGATGCCATGATCACCGATCGAGCCGGAGAGGATAACCGCATCGCCCGGCCGGGCGGCATCGGCGCGCAGATCGAGCCCGTCCGGCACCACGCCGACCCCGGACGTCGAAATGAAGACACCGTCGGCTTTGCCGCGCTCGACGACCTTGGTGTCGCCGGTGATAATCGGCACACCGGCCCCGCGCGAAGCAGAGCCCATGCTTTCGGCGATGCGTTCGAGATCGGCGAGCGGGAAACCCTCCTCGATGATGAAGCTCGCCGAGAGATAGAGCGGCCGGGCAGCGGCCATCGCGATATCGTTGATCGTGCCGTGCACGGCGAGCGAGCCAATATTCCCGCCGGGAAAGAACAGCGGCGAGACGACGTAGCCGTCAGTGCTCATGACCATGCGTCCGCCCGGAACCGTGAAGGCCGACTGGTCGTTGCCGGCGCGCAACCAGATGTTGTCGAAAGCCTTGTGAAAGATACCCTCTATGAGCTCTCCCATTGCACGTCCGCCGGCGCCATGGGAGAGGTCGACCCGCCCGTTCGCAACGTCGAGGTTTCGGCTGTGCGCCTCCATCATCATGTTCATGCGACCGCCCTCCCCGCATCCGATTGCCGCGCCTTCGTGCGGAAGCGGCCATAGGTCCAGTGTGCGGCGCAGGCGCCTTCCGACGACACCATGCAGGACCCGATCGGCGTATCGGGCGTGCAGACCCTGCCGAACAGCTTGCAGTCGGCAGGTTTCTTCACGCCGCGCAGAATGGAGCCGCATTCGCAGGCCGGATTGTCCTCGGCCCGGAAGGTCACCATCGAAAAGCGCTTTTCGGCATCGTAGGCCGCATATTGTGGCCGGAGCCGCAGACCGCTCAAACGCAACTCGCCGAGGCCTCGCCATTCGAAGCTCTCGCGCGGCTCGAAGAAATTCGCCACCTCCGCCTGGGCCTTCACATTGCCGAGTCTGGTCACCGCGCGGATATACTGGTTTTCGACCACGTGCCTGCCGTCGTTGATCTGGCGCAAGAGCATCAGCACCGCCTGGATGACATCGAGTGGCTCGAAGCCGGCCACCACGACCGGTTTGCGGAATTTCTCGGCGAAGAATTCATAGGGCTTCGTGCCGATCACAGCGCTGACATGGGCTGGGCCGATGAAGCCATCGATCTTGATCGTACCGAACTCGCGGACATCCGGGCTCTCCAGAATGCTGTGGATTGCCGCCGGGGTCACGACATGGTTGCAGAAGATCGAGAAGTTGCCAAGTTTCCTGGCGATCGCCGTCTTGAGCGCGAGAGCGGTTGGCGGTGTCGTCGTCTCGAAGCCAATCGCGAAGAACACCACCTCGCGCTGCGGCTCGGCTTCGGCGATCCTCAGCGCATCGAGGGTCGAGTAGACCATGCGGATATCGGCGCCGGCCGCCTTTGCCTTGAGAAGGCTCCAACCGTTCCTGTCCCGCACGCGCATCAGGTCGCCATAGGTGCAAAGCGTAATCTCGGGACGCATCGCGAGCGCGATCGCCGCGCCGATCCGGCCTATCGGCAGCACGCAAACAGGACAGCCCGGGCCGTGGACCATCCGGACATTGTCGGGCAGCAAATCCTCAAGCCCGTAGCGGGAGATCACGTGCGTGTGTCCACCGCAGAACTCCATGAAGTGGTAGGAGCGAGCTGGATCCGCAGTCGACGCGATCTGACGGGCGATATCGTGGGTGAGCCTTCCATTACGATATTCGTCGATATACTTCATGTCGCATTACCCATCGCGGCTTCCTGGATCAGCGCCAGCGTCCGCTCCGCCTCCTCAGGATTAATCTTCGTCAGCGCATAGCCGACATGGAGGATGACGTAATCGCCCGGCCGGACATCGTCGATCAGCGCCGTCGAGATCATTTTCGAGACGCCGTCGAGCGTGACTCTCGCCATTTCGTCGGGCAGCACTTCCCTGACCTCGACCGGTATGGCTAGGCACATGTTGGGCTCTGCTCCTCAGATGCACGTTTGGCCATGATGACCTGCCGCGCATGGGCGGCTTGGCCAAGCGCAACGCCGCCGTCATTGGCCGGCGCCAGACGTGGCAAATATGACTCAAGGCCGCGCTCCCGCAGCGCCTGCGCCAGACCCGTCGCAAGCACGCGGTTCATCATACATCCGCCGCCGAGCGCAACCTGCCGCGTGCCGAGGCTGGCCGCGCCGCTCGCCGCCCAATCCGCGAGGCCGGCAATCAGCGTGCCATGGAAAAGGTCGGCGGCATCGGTGCCGCACATCCCTGCCTCAGCCAAACACAGGATGAGCGGCCGGAAGTCGAGCACCCCATCGTTAATGGCATACCCGCCGGGCAGGCAGCGCGGCGCCCGGACCAGCGCCTCGAATTCCATCGCTGCCTGCCCTTCATAGGTCTGGACGAGGCGAACACCCGATATCGCCGCGGCCGCGTCGAAGAGCCTCCCGAGGCTGCTCGTAACCGGGGTCCGCATGCCACGGTTGAACATTGCCGCCAATCGCGCCACGCCGGAATGAGCGAGCTCTAGCGCCCGCGCGAGGTCGATGCGGTTCGCCGCCTGAAGTGCTGCGACACCCATGCGCCAGGGTTCGCGCGCCGCCCGGTCGCCACCCGGCAGCGGCAGCGGCATGAGCGATCCTGCGCGCAGCCAGCGATGTCCCTCGACCGCAAGCATCTCGCCGCCCCAACTGCTGCCGTCGGTGCCAAGACCGTGGCCGTCGAGCGCGAGCCCGAGGACCGGCCCGGCGAGTTGATGCTCCGCCGCCACCGCAGCGACATGAGCGAGATGGTGCTGAACCGGCATGACCGGCAGACCGAAGCTCTCCGCCATCCGCACCGCGCGGAAATCCGGATGCAGGTCGCAGACCGCGAATTCCAACGTCACGTCAAGGATCGAACAGAGATGGGTCGCCGCTTCGCGCTGGAAGCGTATCGCTTCCGCATTTTCGAGGCCCCCCACATGCTGCGACAGAAACGCTTCGCGACCGCGCGTGACGCAGACGGTGTTCTTGAAGTCTGTACCGGTGGCGATCACGGAAGGTCCGTCCGCGCCGAGGTCGACGGGCTCTGGCACGAAGCCGCGGGCGCGGCGGATGAAGGCGGGCGCGCCGTCAACAATTTGCATGACGGAGTCGTCGGCGCGGGCGACGATGTCGCGATCATGGGTGACGATCAGATCGGCGATCGCGGAAAGGCGCAGCTCGGCATCCGCGTTATCGGCAACGAGCGGCTCGCCGCCGGGATTGGCGCTGGTCGCGATCAGCGCAGGGGGACAGTGCGGCGAAAGACGGGAGAGTTCATCGAACAGGAGGAGGTGCGCCGGTGAGTAGGCCACAATGAGGCCTATCCGCCCGAGTCCGGGAGCAACGAGATTGGACAGCTTGCCGGCAACGGCCTCCACCAGAACGATGGGGCTCGCCGGCGAACTCAGCAAGGCCTCTTCAGCGTCCGTCAGCTGCGCCAGCTGCCGCGCCGCCGCGCTATCCCGCACCATGACGGCGAAGGGCTTCTCGTCGCGGGCCTTGCGCCGCCTGAGGCGCGCGATCGCCGCATCGTTGCGTGCGTCGCAGAACAGGTGGAACCCGCCGACCCCCTTCAGTGCGACGATCGCGCCGCCTTCAAGTGGCGCCGCCAACTCGGCGACTGGATGGCTGAGGCTCGGACCACACTCAGGACAAGCAACTGGCTCGGCGTGGAAGCGACGGCTCTCCGGGTCGACATAGTCCGCCGCGCAGGCATCACACATCGAAAACGAGGCCATCGAGGTCTGGGCGCGGTCGTAAGGAAGCGCGCTGGTTATGGTGAAGCGCGGCCCGCATTGGGTACAGTTGATGAAGGGATAGCCAAAAAACCGGCTCCCCGGATCCGTGAGCTCCCGCCGGCATTCCTCGCAAATCGCGGCGTCGGCGCCGATACGGGTCGCACTCCTGCCGTCGAGGCTATCGAGGATCTCGAACCGATCGCCGCCGGCCGGCGGCAGCTCCAGCACGTCCACAGCATCGATGCGGGCGAGCGGCGGCGCCTGGGTGCGGATCGCCTCGCGGAAGCGGTCTGGATCCAAGCCCTCGATCTCGATCAGCACGCCTTCACTATCATTAAGGACAAATCCGGAGAGCCGCATCTCGCACGCGAGCCTGTAGACGAAAGGCCGGAAGCCGACGCCCTGCACGGTACCGCGCACGCGCAGCCGCAGCCGCCGGACCCGGCTTTCGATCGGTCGTGCGTGCACCGGCGCCATTGTTCACACCGCCTTCGGTCGCTTGTCCTGCCGCACAGCGGATGCTTCGAGCCAGCCATATAAGGCCTCCATCCCCTCGCCCGTGCGGGCGGAGACAATCAGCGTCTGCAGCCGCGGATTGACAAGCAGCGCGTTGGAAATGCAGAGCCCGACATCGAAGTCGAGATGCGGGAGCAGGTCCGCCTTATTGAGGATCATCAGGTCGGCGGCGGCGAACATGTCGGGATATTTGAGCGGCTTGTCTTCGCCCTCGGTGACCGAGAGCACCACGACCTTGTGAGCCTCGCCGAGATCGAAAGCGGCGGGACAGACAAGATTACCGACATTCTCGATGAAGAGCACCGAGCCCGGCTCTGGCGCGAGATCCTCGAGCGCATGGCCGACCATATGGGCGTCGAGATGGCATCCCTTGCCGGTGTTGATCTGAACTGCGCGGGCGCCCGTCTCGCGAATGCGGGCCGCGTCATTCGAGGTCTGCTGGTCGCCTTCGATGACATTGATCGTAACACGCTCCTTGAGTTCACTGATCGTCCGCACAAGCAGGCTGGTCTTGCCCGAGCCCGGGCTGGAGACGAAGTTGAGCGCGAAAACGCCTTGGTCTACGAAATATCTCCGATTTTCAGTGGCATAGGCGTCGTTCTTGGAGAGGATCTCCCTCTCGACCTGGATAATCCGTTCCTGGCTCATGCCAGGAACATGCACGCCGGCAATGCCGTGGCGGCAGTCGGCCGAGCCGTCCTCTGCATGATGGTGAGAATGATGATCGTGACCATGGTAGTGATGATGGTCATGGTCGGGGCCACCGTCGGGGCCATGACCATGGCTGCCCGCCTCGTGCTTGTGGCCTTCGATAGGCGAGGTTCCGCAACCGCATACTGTACACATCAGATCACCTCCATATCCCTGATTTTCAATTCGTCGCCTGCCGTCATTTGCACGCGATGGCGCCCGCAATGCGGGCAGGCGCCGAACCGTTCCTTCAAAGCAACTGTCGTGCCGCAATCGAGGCACCAGCCCTCGCCGGCGATGCGGCTGATCTCGAGCCTCGCGCGATCCGCAAGCGTGCCGTGCCGCACCGCGTCGTAACAGAAGAGCAGCGCGTCGGGATCGACGTGGCTCAATGCGCCGACATCGAGACGGACCGACTTGACCCGCCTTGCGCCATTCAGGCGCGCGGTCTCGCAGATGATCTCGATCACGCTTTCCATTAAGGACATTTCATGCATGAGCGGCCTCGCGGATACCGATTTCGATAGCAACGCAAGGGTCGAACAGGACGGCGAGCCGGGAGACAGACCGGGCAGCGGAATGGTCGGAGCCGATCCGCGATCCCAAAAGCGTTTCTACGAAAGGGCCGGCCGGGTGAAAGTTCCATTCCGTCGGGGCAAGGATGCGATAGGCCGAAAGCCTGCCGTCATCGCCTATCTCAGCTTGATGATAGAGCCGGCCGCGCGCGCATTCCACGGCACCGTAACCGCCCGCGCCCAGCGTCGGTCCGCCGCAGGCGAGCGTTGCCCAGTCATCTTCGCCGGTACCGGCGAGAGCCGTTAATTGCCCGAGGCAGAACCGGACATCGCCAATCCGGGCCAGGAACCGCTGTGCGAGATGGGAGCTCGCGCAAGCTCCCGCCGCTGCGCGCCGGGCGTAGGCCCCCGTCTCGACAACCCGGCCAGGAAGATGCGGCAGTCTCGTATAATCGGGGTCATCACAAAGCCGGGCGATGACCTCCAGATCATCTTCGACGGTCAGCGCGTCGGGTCTCCGGCCAGCGAAAACGCGATCGTCGTCTATATCTTTCAGCATTGCTGCGCAGACCGATCCCGACACTGGCATGTCGCCCGGGCCGGAAATTCCCATCGCCGCAGCCGCCGAGCAGAGGCGAGCGATCGCCGGGGCGAGGTGTTGGGGGTTGATCTTGCCGGTACTCGCCTCCGCAATGATCGCTTGTGAGGCGGCCAGTGCCTTTCGCAGATATCCGCCGGCGGCCGCCGCGAGCTCGGCGGGCAATGGCGACGGCCAATGGAGGATCAGCGCCCGCAGTGTTTCGAAGATCCGTTCCGCGTGCAGACCTGCGGCGCCGGCGGCGCGCTCTCCTTCACCCATCGGCAGATCCGCGGCATTGAGGACCGCGAGCCTGGAGGCAACCGATTGCGAAAAGCCACAGAGCGAAAACACCTGCCGTGCGAGCCCGGGCGCGTCCTCCGGCCTGCGGCCGACGAACATACGCGTTAGCCCCAGCGGACGGTTCGCTTTAACTTCGACGGAACAGGCAACTGCGCGCGACACCGTCACCTCGATCCTGATCGTGCCTGGCCCGCGAAGGAACGTCATTGCAACGCCTCCTCGCGCCGGCGGAAATGCCCGCGCAACAGGTGCCGCCGATTGACGACAGCATGTGGTATCGGCGCCGGCTCGAGCGTGGCGGGATCGAAGAAGGCGCGGGTGGCCTCCTCCGCCATTTCCAGCGCCGCTTCCATCGTGGCGAATTCGAAGACCGGCGAGAGCAGCGCGCAGGAATCGACGCGGCCGATCGTATCGAGCTTTCCGGCTATGAATTCGACTTCGCCCGCGGGCAGGACGGTACTGAGGGTCGTGCCGATAGCGACGGGCGCGGCAGGTGCCCCGTCAGGCAGATCCACGGCCACGAGATTCATGAACCATGGCGTGGTCACAATACCGAAGGCGCGGCCGCGATAGGTCCGGAAGCCCGTAGCCGCGACTGTGAGTGCGGGATTGCAGATCGGCACGTCAGTCATGGCGGTTGCGTGAATGTGCCGATAGCGGGCTGCTAACCGTTGGCCGAGCGCCAGCGCCGGATCGGGTTCGGCTCCCTTGATGCTGTCAGCCATTACCGCCCGACCTCGTGAACTTCGATTGCAGCGCATCGCAATTCGGGCAGCGCCATTCCGGCAGGTCGGCAAACGGCGTACTCGGCGGGATCTGCGAGACCGGGTCGCCGGCGGCGGGAGCATAGACGCGCCAGCGGATACTGCATTCCATCCGGTCGCCAGATACGGTCTCGCACTGGCCGAAATTGTCGAAGGCGCTCATTTGAAATAGGCCTCCTCTATCTCGCGGAGCCGCATCTCCGAGTCATGGAAATCCTCCTCGGCGGCAATGGCGGCCGAGGGTATGTCGCAGATCTCCAGCGTATCGAGGATGAGCGTGTCCACGGCGTTACAGAACTGGACCGACCAGACATTGCGTGTGCCGGTCGCGACGATGCGGCAGGCTCCGTATCCGCGCGAGGTGAGCCGCACCGGCCCGACACCCAGTGAATTTTGCAGGAAAACCATGTCTTCCGGGCTCATGGGGAAGAGTGACAAGGTGATGACATGGGCCGGGTCGCTGTCGCGATGACGGGTGATGCGGTCACCGATCTCAGTGAGCACGGGCATGACATTCATGGCGCCTGCCGGCGCGGCGCCATGGCTGATCGATGCCGGTAGTCCGGAACAGGCCTGCGTAACCGCGGCGGGAATGCTCCCCACCTCGATATAATCGCCAACGAGGTGCCCTCCGGCGGCGGTGAAGCGGGTCCGCCAGACGCCGGCCATGACAGCTTCCTGCATCTGAGCGGTGATGCCGTTCTCAAGCATGGCGACACCGGCAACCTCGCCCTCACCGAGGATGTGGGTGATCAGTTCCGTGTCGTGCTCGGGATAGTCGGTGATGTCGAACAGCCGGCACGGCCGGTCACCCTTCTGAACCGCGAGCGCATCGGCAAGCCCCGGCAGGAGCAGCGCTGTCCTCCAGCATCGGCGGATCAGTTCCTCCGCGTTGCTTGTCGCGAGGAAATTGAGCTTGCGGGGCGGTTCAGCGCCTATCGCTGTCATCACCGCCCCTTGAGCTTCCGGCGCGACCCAAAAGCCGGCGTCTCGACCTTCGGCCCGCCTGAGTGCACCGTGACTGACGCGTCGGGCGAAAGGCGGTCGCCGAGCTTCCCGACATATTGCGACCGATCGTGAAGCTTGCCGAGCACGTTCACCGGCCGCTTCCGTTGCATAGCAACCAAACGCCGCAAGACGACGTCGAACCGGGACTGAGCTTGCCCTCGGCCGCGCGATCAATCACAGAGCCGCGCAGGCGGCCCTGGAAGAACGGCGGGAATTCGAGAGGAACGACGGCGACATCATCGGCCTCGGCCCGCTGCGTTGAATCATGCGCGGGGAACAGCATGGGGTGGTTGTCGGGTTCGCCCGCCGGCGGGAAGAGGAAAACATCGATGTTCGTGTTGTCGGCGACGCATCGCGCCCGCTCGCTCACGGTGGGGACCAGAATAGATGGCATTTTCTCCTCCACAAATCAGCACGCAGGATGTTGCGAAGGATGTTTTGCAAGCGACGTGCCAGACTGAGGAAAGTTGAATTCCTTTGATCTGCAGGGAAAAGCGACAATCGGCGGCAACGTCGATTTTCAGCTTGGACGTGTTCGTTTCACTCGCTGCGAAGATGCCGCGGCAATTCGGGCTCGCGGGAAACGAGATCGTCAAAGAACGTCTCGAAGGCGCGGCCTTCGCTGGCTTCGACGCAGCCGGCAAGCGCGTCGTCGATCGCGCGTGCCTCGTCGGCACCGAGCACGCGGATGGCGGAGCCGAGATGAGTGAGAACCTGGGTCCCAAGAAAGCGGCTACCGTCGCTGTCGAGATCGACCCTCGCACGTTCACGCCGGAAAATGGCCGAACCTTTGGAAGTAGCCGAGCTAAACCGCGCGAGCCTCGGCGTGCAGAGCCTCGACCCCACTGTTCAGAAGAAGATCAATCGCGTCCAGCGTGAGGCAGTCGTGGCGGCTGCCGTTGAAAATCTGCGCCGGCATAACGTAAGCCGCATCAATTTCGACCTCATGTACGGTCTTCCGTATCAAACGGTGCAGTCCTGTTTCCAGAGCGTAACGACAGCAGTCGCCATGCGCCCTGACCGGCTTGCGGTATTCGGTTACGCGCGACGTTCCTTCCTATCGAAAGAACCAGCGCCTTCTCGATGAGAGAGCACTGCCGGACGCGGCTGCCCGCGCTGAACAGGTAGCGGCCATTGCCGATACCTTGATTGCCGCAGGGTATCGCCAGATCGGGCTCGACCATTTCGCCTTGCCGGATGACGAGCTCGCGCTTGCGCAGAGTGCCGGTCGTCTGCGGCGCAATTCCTTGGGTTACTCGGCCGACACCTGCCCGACCCTGATCGGCTTCGGCCCGTCGGCTATCGGTCGTCTCGGCAACGAAATGGCACAGAGTTCATATAGCCGACGCATCGCAGCTGGCCATCTGGTGACATCACGTGGTTACCGTCTGAGCGCCGAAGATAGGGTACGAGCCGAAATCATCGAGCAGCTAATGTGTAATTTGGAGGCCGACGTGCCCGCAATCTGCGCCGCTCACGGATTTGATCCAACCTCCCTCATGTGTCGAGCTGAGCGCCTGACTTCGTTGGCCGAGGACGGGATCGTGGACATTGATAATGATTTCGTCAGCGTGCGGCGGGAGCATGGCTTCGTGCTTAGATCTGTCGCTGCCGCATTTGACGCTTATCTTGACCGCTCCCCCTACGAGCGCCGTGCGGGTGCGTCGTGCTGATGAGCTATACACTTCGTCGCAAGGCTTGGCAGTCTTCGATGCTTTCTACCGCGCCGGATCGTTGGTCCGCACGAGTTTGCACTCGCGCTGACATGCTTTGTCCTTCTCATGGCCTGGAAGTCCCGCCCTGGATCGTGGTGGTCGTCTCTGCGGTCGGCGGCGTGCTTATAGGCTTCGCCTGATCTGGACTTCAGGATGGCGCGCGGAATGAGGACGATACGCTCTGGCCGCGAGGCGTGGATTTTCACAAACGCTGCCTTCGCCTGCTTGCCGCTGCAGCCACAGCCGCATGCCGCGTGCAGGTTCTCCGCAGCTTCGCGCTGTTCTTCTGTCATTCCTCGTTCCTACCGTTTAGCCCCGCCCGACAGTCGCGAAATAGCGCTTCTTCGATAATCCTCGATGGTCTTCCACCAAACAACCAATGCCCGCTTTCGCACATCCGCGTTGGGAGAAAAGCAACAGATTGGACATTTGGCGAAATTGCTATCCACATGTCGAAATAAACTGACCAATTACCTTTGTCTCAAATAGCAACACTTGATTTTTATCAGTACAACTTGTGCGCACGCCACTTGGCCAGCAGGAAAATCATGTCCGGTCTCATTTCTTCTCCTCTTGCCCTGCCTTCTAAGCCCGTCCTGCTCGGCGGCGAGAACCGCTCCGGCACCACTCTTCTGAGCGTCGTGCTTGACTCGCACCCCGGTCTGGTCGTCGGTCCGGAGATCGATTTCACCGATCCCGTCGACCTCGGTCCGCACATCCTCACGGTGTGCGACATGATGGACCGCCGCGACCCACGGCTCGCCGGTGCCACGAAGGAGACCGTTGATCCTGATTGGTTCGACGGCGCGCACTTTGTTGTGCAGTGCGAGCGTTTCGGACTCAAGCGTGATGACGTGCGAAACCTTGTGACGGGCCTGATGGCGGAGCATGGCACCATTCTGTCCTCCCTCGACGACCGTTGCCGGCTCATCGACTCTATCGGCGATTTCCGACGTGAACAGACCGGAGCCGGACGATGGGGCCTGAAGCTTCAGCGTAGGATTAAGGACATCGGCACGTACGCCGCGATCTGGCCTCACGCCCATTTCATCCACATTATCCGCGACGGCCGCGACGTGGCTGCCTCACACCTCAAGACCGTCCCCGACTGGGGCTACGGGACTATAGCGGAGGCAGCGAACGGCTGGCTGGAGGTCGTCAACCGCCCCCGTCAGGCTGCTCCTGACGGCCGTTATCTGGAGGTGCGATATGAGGACCTGGTCGCCTGCCCCCGCGAGACCGTCGAGCGGATGCTGGAACACCTCGGTCTGCCATGGGACGAGGCAGTCCTGCACCATGCGGAGCACGAGCACGCGCTGTTCGACAAACCATGGGGCCATCCCGCGGCGGAAGCGGCGGGTAAACCGCTGCATACCGGGAGTCGTGGACGGTACCTGCAGGACCTCGCGCCCACGGAAATCGAGGAGTTCGAGCGGATCGCCGGGAAGGAACTGAAAGACCTGGGCTACGACCTGTCGATGCTGGATCCGGGGAGCGCGGGGTGACGCAAGAGGCACACGAAGCGCCCCGACGCGGCCCGCCCCGCGACTTCTCCCTTCTTCTCGCGGGCCAGACGGTCTCCCTCGTCGGATCCGGGGTGATGGTCGTCGTCCGCGCTGACCGCAATGGAGCGTCTCGACCCGAGCCCGAACCCAGCGCGTTAAAATGCGCGGTCGCCGCATTGCTCGCGCCCCGAACCGCGCGGACGGTGAATTTGGTCAGCGTGCTCCCCTTGCTCCCCTTCTTCGCAAATAGGTGCGCCATTTCATGAGACTCACTGACCTGTCATCCCTCGATCTGCCTGCGGGCCGTGTCACCGTGTGGCGGGCTGGCGCCCCGCGCATGTCCGAGGCCATTTGGGCAGCCGATCTACGGCGGGCGTCCCACGTGCAGGAAGCACATGTCGCACATGCACTTGAGACGGCCGATGGGGCCTCCCTGCGGCCTTCCTGGCTGGGCTCTGTCTTCGATCTGCCCGCCGAACTCGATGCGAACGCCTTCGCTGCGGCACTGTGCGAGTGGACAGACCGCCACGAAATCCTGCGCAGCCATCTCAGCCCCCCCGCTGGCTCCACGCAAGGCGGTTGCCTCCGCCGCAGGACGCTACCGGCCGGAGCCGTGAGTATCCACCACAGTGGCGCGGGTGAATTCACCGACGGCCAGCAACTGTCGCGCTACCTGGAGGAACTCTTCGATTCCGAAGTCGGCCCACTCGACTGGCCCGCATATATTTGTGCCACCATCAGCCGTCCGGAAGCCACAACCGTCTGTATCGCCGCCGACCACATCCTGATGGACGGTTACTCCATTCTCACAATTGCCTATGAGATTCACACGCTGTACGCCGCCGCGCTCGCGGTCCGCGACGGCAAGACCGTCCCACCTCCCCTTCCCCCCACTGCCAGCTACCTCAATTTCGCGGAGGCCGAAAGGATCGAGGCCGATACGCTGACCCCTGAGGACGAATCCGTCGCCCAATGGCGGCAGTTTCTCACCGAGGCGGGCGGCCGTCTGCCGGAGTTCCCCGTACCGGTTAGCGACGTGAGTGGCAGCTCCGCCGCCCAGCCAAGCGGATACACCGAGCTTCTCGACGCATCCTCGGCGCACGCCTTCGACACGGTCTGCCGTAAGGCCGGGGGAGACTCCTTCTCCGGTCTGCTCGCCTGCCTTGCCAAGGTCGGTCACGAAATCACCGGCTCGGGTGAATTTCGTACGATGGTCCCCTTTCACACCCGTACAGCCCCCTTCCGGTCCTCCATTGGCTGGTACGTAGGAATGGGCCCGGTTGCGTTCCCGCTCGGCGCAGCCGACTCGTTTTGCGAGGCGGTGCGTCGGGCGGCATCCAACCTGGATTGGTCGAAGAACCTGTCCAGGATACCTACACCCCGAGTGGCGGATCTCCTCGGGGAGCCACTGCGCGATCCCTTCATGGTCTCGTACATGGACGTTCGCCGTACCCCCGGTGCGCGCGACTGGAACAGCTGGCAAGTTGTCACCCTGCGTAGTCGCAGCACCGATCCGGACGAGGTATGCCTCTGGATCGTGCGGACCTTCGGCGGCCTCGTCGCCAACTACCGCCACCCGGCCACCGGGCCCGCAGGGGTCGCGGTCCCCGACTATGTGGCGCGCACAAAGCACATCCTGGCCTGCGTCGCGAACACCGCTGGTTGGCCAGCCACTCCACATCGGATTGGAGACCATTGCCAGTGACGGACATCAGACACATTGCGGCGGCCTCTTGTAATTACACTACCTTCGACGCGGTTATCGTGGGCTCCGGAGCAGCTGGATCGATCGTCGCCCGAACGCTTGCGGAGAAAGGCTGTCGCGTGGCCGTCCTGGAATATGGAGGCCTGGTTTCTCCTGGTGCCATGCACGGGCCTCATCAAGCGGCATACAGCAGGGCGCTCACCTCCACTGGCGCTGCTGACGGTAACCCGTGGACAGCGTGTTGCGTCGGCGGCGGAATGCAATTCTACAATGCGATCACGTTCAGATACCGCCAATCGGATCTATCTGCTTCCCAATATCTTGGGACCGATATGGAGATTGATTGGCCCATAACCATTCAAGATCTCGAACCCTGCTATTCGCAGATCGAGCATCTCATGGAGATCGGTGGCACGAACGGGCACGCATCGTATCCGGCCAGCCAACGTGGAGTGATGTTATCCAATGCGATGCAGGAACTCGGCATACGGCCAAGGCAGATCCCACTGGCGATCCGGGCACCCGGCAACAGCAGGGGATGCATCAATTGTTCTGCTTGCGACGAGCTAGTATGCCCTACGGAAGCGAGAGCTTCCGTGCTTGCGAGAAACATTTTGGACGACTCCGGACTGCCAGGAGCGATTTCGGTTCTCTACGGCTGTTTCGTCAACCGGATAGAGATCCGCAGCGACGGCCGGGCCGAAGCCCTGGAGTGCTATGTGCCGTTCTCATCGGCACTGATTCGGATCCCAGTTGAAAGGGTCGTCATTTGCGCAAACGCAATACAGTCAGCGGCATTGATGCTTCGGTCGAAGAGTAAGCATGCCCCGCACGGAATAGGAAACGAATCAGACCTTGTCGGGCGCGGCCTCTCGTTCAAGATCAGCGGTTACTCCGTCGGCTACCTGGATCCGGCTGATTGCGGCTCCGACGCATTGGCTTCGCACTGGGGACCGCATGCGACCGTTTATACAGACGAGTTCTACGAACATAGTGACGTACCGTGCAGATTTGGTGGCCTCATTTATGAAGCGAACCTGGTATCGCCGAGTGAGAACATTGGCCGCGTGCGCCTGCACTATATAGCCGGGGACGAGCCATGGTCGCACAATCGCCTGGTGCTGGACGACGTCGCTGACCGATACGGCATTCCCTACGTTCGTTTCGAATACAAGAATTCGGAAAATGACCATGCGCGAATAGGTTTTCTTGCCGATCGCGCTGATGACATCCTGCTCCACCTGGGCGCACGCCGCGTCGAACGAGAACCTTCTTCCCATGCAAAAGGCAGTTCCCACCTGCACGGCACAATGCGTGCCGGATGTGATCCCAGGCGATCGGTCGTAGACATCCGCGGCAGAGTCCATGGGTTCACCAACATCTATGTCATGGATGGGTCCGTGATGAATTTCGCGGGGAACAGCAATCCGACACACACAATCATGGCCAACGCGAGGAGAATGGCCCTGTCGCTGAAATAAAGGGGTAACTTAGATGCTCAATCATGGAGCTAGCGGACATTTGGCTGAATGGGAACGTGAGACCCCATCATCCATCATATTCCGCTCCGCCAATGGCGCAATTGCGCAAGATGTCGACGGCAAAATCTATCTGGATATGACCTCCTGCAGCGGGGCTTCGCCGTTGGGCAGCAATAACACGGTATTCAAGGCCCGGCTTGCGCAGGCGATGGAGCGAGAAACTGACGTCCTGCCCTCACCGGTGAGCGAGCAACGCCAGATACTTGCCAGGAAAATTTCGGAGATGTTCCCGGACACTCCTAGAGTGTTCTTTTTGAGAACCGGATCTTGTGCAACGGAAGCGGCCGTTCGGATCGCGCGCCACCGAACTGGCCGGCCGGTTATCCTGACGGCTGGCTTCCACGGATGGCACGACATCTTTCAACAGCGACCCTGGTCGCACGATCCGCCGGCCAAGGATCCACACATCCAGGATTATCAATATGACCTCGATATTCTGGAACAGCAGCTGACCGCGAACGAGGGAAGAGTCGCTGGCATCTTCTTCACGCCTGAGCCCTCGGTCTTTCCTCCGGAATTGCTCCAGGAAATCTCCAGGATGGCAAGACAGCATGGCGTCCTGCTGATTGTTGATGAAGTGCTATGCGGACTTCGTTACGCCAAGGGTGGTTACTGCCGAAAACACGGCGTGGCACCGGACGTCATCACTTTGGCCAAGGGGATTGCACAAGGCATCGGCCTTTCCGCGGTCGCCGGCACGACCGATGCCATGGCGGGAGCCGACAGAGCCTATCTCGGCAACACGTATCTGCGCGAGAACCGCGCCTTTGTGGCCGGCAACCTGACACAGGAAATCTTTGCCGAAGCGAAAATTGTTGAGCGCCTCGCCGAGAGGGGCTCGGCCCTCAAGCGGCTATTCCAAATCTCTTTAGAGCGCAGCGAGATACCTGCACGCGTTCTTGGAAGCGATACCATGTTCGATATCGTTCTGCCCTCGCAAAAGCATGGAAGGGCCTTCGCTCAGAGGTGTCTGAAGCACGGTATCTACACCAGCTACCCGGGAACATACATGAGCAATGCGTCCATGGATGGCACATTTTTCAGAACTCTGCAGGCGGCGCTGGAGCTAGCACTCGCAGACTATCGCAAGGACGAGGACATAACTGCCCAGGTCACCGACACATCCATGGTCGACTACTGCGCCGAAGCGTTTCACGCCACAGAGAAAGCATGTCTTTCCAATAGGAACTATTGGGCCCGATAGACGGAGGCAAGCCGTGAGAGTCACCATCGAACTTCAGCTTGAAGACTATGATCACGTAGCCTTCGATCTGGACGGAACCCTTGTAGATTCGAAGGCTGTGGTCGAAAGCGCACTTCGCCGGTGGGCGCTGGAGCGACAGATTTGTCCTGATTACGCAATGCGGATGTCGGCCGCTCGCCGGGATGTTGAACTGGTGGAGGCGATTGCGCCCAGTCTCTCGCCCGAACGCGAAGCGGCTCGCATTGCCGATTATGAGATCCAAGCGATGGAGCTGTTGCAACCAATCGAGGGGGCCGCGAAGTTCTATTGCTCGATCCCTGCCGAAAAGAGGTCCATTGTCACCTCTTCGACAAGGATTTCGGCCCTCGCCCGCCTCGATGCAGCGGGAATCTCCTGCCCGAGGATCATGATTGCAGCTGAGGACGTCAGTCACGGAAAACCGCATCCGCAACCCTATCGAGCACTATTGCGGATGCTGCACATCCCCCCCGAAAGATGCTTGGTATTTGAAGATTCCCAAGCCGGAATCAAAGCGGCAACCGCTGCAGGCTGCGACTGCGTGGGTGTCGGCCCCAGTGCCAGAGGTCACACTGAAACCAAGGGCTGGATCGAGAATTTTCGCGAGGTCCTAGCTAACCGGCCGCGCTGAACCTGCTTCCCCAACCATAAGGAGGGCCACAAATTTGAAAGTAACCACGACACCGTGCACGCCATTATTTGATGAGGTTCTGGTAGAAGGCTCGGTACTTGAGCACTACGCTGAGGAGCGGGAGGACTATGGGGGACTTCTCGATGAACTCTTTCGTTCCTCCAGCGCAACTCGTGACAATATTGGCGCCCGCTGTATTTGGCATATAAATTCCACCGCATTCGGCGGTGGGGTGGCCGAAATGCTTCCCCACCACATATGCCTCCTTCGGGAGCTTGGTTTCCATGTGCGCTGGCTCATCTTCAAACCGAAGGGCGAGCTCTTTTTTCAGTTCACCAAAGGACTTCACAATTCTCTTCACGACACCATCCCAGCAGACGTGACCGAGCTGCTGCCGTATTATTTGGAGGCATCGCAGCAAGGCGCCGCGGAGCTGGAAAGGATCATCGGACGAAATGACTTCCTGGTTATTCATGATCCGCAGCCGCTGTGTGCAGCCGCACAGTTCCTGGACGCTTACCCACACCCGGCCATCTGGCGATGCCACATCGGCTATCCGAAGCGCACCCCAACAGTTGAGCGAACCTGGGGACTGCTGAAGGAGTACCTCCGTCCCTTCCAGCGCATCGTCCTGAGCGACGAGGCATATGCGTTTGATGCGGGTCGCCCAATCGATTTTATTCAGCCATCGATCAGCCCCTTCTCGACCAAGAACCGCAACTATGGAGGGCCACCAGGCCGGGCGCTGGAGAATTCGGTATCGTTCAGTGGCCATCAACTGGAGCCCAACGCAACGCTTCAGGACATTCTTCAGTCGCGGTATTTCCTGCATGTATCCAGGTGGGACGGCCTGAAAGGCATCGACCGCATCATTGCTGCCTTTGCTCGCTTTGTGGCAACGGCGTCCGAGGAAGCCTCCCATACACGCCTGGTGATCGCGGGACCGGATCCTTCGGGTGTTGCAGATGATCCGGAAGGCCGCGAGTATTTCGAAAAATGCGTAGTCCTGTGCTCTAACTTGCCCAAAGAAGTGCGGCGGCGCGTATATCTCACCTGTATCTCAATGGAGCACAGTGAGGCAAATGCGGAAATTGTCGGGCGGCTGCAACAGAATGCTCATGGGGTATTTCAGCTCTCTCGCGAAGAGGGCTTCGGCCTGACAGTAACCGAGGCTTTGTTCCGGGGCAGACCCGTCATAGTGTCTTCTGCCTTTGGTCTGAAAAGGCAGGTCGTGAACGGCCTAAACGGCGTTGTCCTGGACGAGCCGGACATCGAGGTCAAGGCTGCAGAAATGATGCATCGCCTTGTGGCCGATGACAGGGATTTCGAGGAGATGGCGAGAAGGGCGCGCGAAAGATGCCTGCGCTCCAGCACGCAAATTTCGCAAATTCCAAAGTGGTATGACGCGATACAATTAGCTCTATACAGTTTCGAACGTGCTCAACACCGTTGAGGCCAAACATCAGCTGAGCCAGGCAGATCTCCGCGCCGCTCAAGAGGTACTGCGCGACCGGCATCGCGGTCTGGTGACGATCCGCGGCTCATCGAGGGCTCGTTACACTTCAGACAACGGTCACAGCGTATAGACGGTCAAAACATGCCGGTCATCCGAGCGCAAAGCTAAGGGGTGAAGCGGAAGCGAGGCCACCAGGAACAGCGTTGGAACTCGCTGGACAGGGTTGGGGTGCGGACAGCAACTGCTGGCCATCAGAACGTCGGAAAGGGACGCAAACCAGAAAAATGAATCATGACATCGAGACATTAGCCGAAACACGGCTTCCTGTATTCGCGTGACCCAGAAAAGCACTTCAAGGATTGGGGAATCGACGACGCCAGAAAATAGCTCTCCACAGTTCTCATTTCGTGGTTCGTCCTTCGACGGGATGGTTGAAACTCTCGCTGGAGCTTTCGGGACATTTAGTGCCGAGCCGATCGGGCAAATTGGTGATTTTCTTTGGCGAATTGATCTTGCGGCATGCGACAACGCAGTTTTGATCAGTGGATATCACCAAAACGAATTCCAGTTCAGCATCGCGCCGACTTCCGAAACAGAAGAGTCTTTGTCGATTGTCATTCCTCAAAGTGGCGGGATGGGGCTGACGTATGGGGATTGCACGGCCGAGGCCGGCAGGGGGAAGCTGCTGCTCTATAATAACTTTGAACCTGACGGAGTTATGATGCATGGGCAATCAAACGTAATAGACGAATTGTTGCTGAATTGGTCTGTCATACAGCAAACTGTCGGCCAAACACTTGAGGTGCCGTTGAACGGCTCTCTGGATCTGTTACCGGAGTTGGAGCTGGCCTCACCAACTGGCCAGATGATCGGCAACCTGGCATCAACAATAATGAACGGCATGCGGGGCAACGGCCCGCTCATGGGCTCTCCAATAGCAATGGCACATCTAACGCAGGCGCTGGCCGACCTGGTGGTGCGCCACATTCCCCATAGGTTATCGCATTTGCTCGATAAGAAGCCTTGCTTGATCGCTCCTCGACATGTCCATCGCGCGATCGAATACATGCAGGCCAATATCAATCAGCCGATCACCATTGCGATGGTGGCAGAAGCGGCTGGTGTGACCAGTCGAACATTACAACTGGGCTTTCGCGCCTTCAGGGAAACAACACCTGCTGCCTATCTGAGGACGCTTCGTATGCAGGCAGTGCGGCGGGACCTGCTTGATCCCGACAATAATCAAGCGGTGAGGGAAACTTGCCTGAAATGGGGC
Organism: Sinorhizobium terangae; assembly: GCF_029714365.1. Lineage (NCBI taxonomy): Bacteria > Pseudomonadati > Pseudomonadota > Alphaproteobacteria > Hyphomicrobiales > Rhizobiaceae > Sinorhizobium > Sinorhizobium terangae. The sequence goes on along the minus strand of NZ_CP121661.1, from coordinate 183,290 downwards.
TTCTTTCATTTTGGAAGGTTCTCAGCAGCGTACAAGGCAATCTATGGGGAAAAACCATCAGACACCAGGAGGCGCGTGGACCGGTCGCAGTTCTCGGCATTCCGAATGCCACGGACGAGTTAAATTTTCGCATGCACACGGTCCACGGCTGGATCACCCACAGCGCGCCGACGGTTGATATCGACCTTGATTGCGCAGGGGAAGCGTGAGTTGCTGCCGCTGTTCAAGTTCTGCTCCCGAACGGGAACAAAATCCCAACCGCGATCCAAACCTCGACGCCGTGCTCCCGTTCGGGAACGTGCACTGCAAAGCGTGTTACCGATCGGGATCAGTCACTCTTGAAGTCGTCGTGGAGCTAGTGTATGTTCCCGTACAGGAGCAGATATGACCGATCGAGGCGACAAAAACCCACACCCGAAGAAAGCGACTGATCTCGCCAGGATGATTGCGCAATCGCCTTTCTCCGACGCTTTGCGGGAGCAGTTTGGCAAGGCGGACCTTCTTGCGGGCACGAAATCGCTTCGCGATATTTCCACAATGTCCAAAAGCTTGACGGACACGCTGAAGAGCATCGACATTCCATCGGTCAGGCTTGCAAGCGAGACGCCGAAGGCCGCAACCGCTGTCAGGCTACCAAACGTCACGATGCCAACCTTGAATGCCGGGACACAGTATCTCGGATTTCCCAATCCCCTTGCGCGCTTGCCCAGCGAAGAAAAGACCGAGGCGACAAAGGCAAGGGCCTATGAGAACCGGTATCGAGTAACGGAAATTGCCATACCCGGCGACCTGGGCCGTATTGTCAGGGAAGCGAGGGAGGCGCGGAACCTCTCGCAGCAGGATTTTGCCGATCTCGCAGGCGTCGGACGACGGTTTCTATCGGAGCTCGAGAATGGCAAGGCTACGCTAGAGTTCCAGAAGGTTCTCAAGGTCGCGCACGCCGCCGGCATTTCAATATTCGCGCAGCCACGATAACCGCATGGATATCATTGCGCTCGATGTCAGGCTTGACGGGGTGGCCGACCCTATTGGCAACCTCGTAAGGGATGAAGGTGGCGCTTTGGCCTTCGCCTATGCGGCCACCTATCTCGATGATCCCGATGCCTTTCCGCTTTCGCTGTCCTTTCCGCTGGGAGACGAGCCCTTCGATGACAGCAGAACCCGCCCCTTTTTCGATAACCTGCTTCAGGAGCGAGACGGCGTCCTGCAGCGCGTCATGGATCGCGAGGGCTTGACCCGCAGCGATGTTGCGGGCCTCCTTTTTTACCTCGGGAAGGATTGCGCCGGCGCGATCTCGGTCCTGCCGCTTGGAGCCCCGCCCGTCAAAGTGCCCGGCGACTACGACGTCGACTACAGACGGATAGATGACGATCGCCTGAACGCCATCATTGGCTCGCTGCACAGGCGTCAGCGGCTTCCCGAAGGCACGGAAGATCCTTCACCGCTCGCCGGCGTTCAAAGCAAGATCGCAATCACCATTCTGCCCGACGGAAGCTATGCCGAACCCGTCGCTGGCTCGGGCGCCCCCACCACGCACATCATCAAGGTGCCGGACCAGGAGCATCCGCAAGACCCCAGGCTCGAATTCGAGACGCTTCGGCTCTCACGAGATCTCGGCTTTGAGACCGCTGAGGCGAGTGTCGTCAACTTCAACGGCATCGACGCCCTGGTGATCGAACGGTTCGACCGGCGGCTGAACACCGAGAACAAGATCGTGAGAGTCCATCAGGAGGATTTCGCTCAGGCGCTTGGACTTCCTCCGTCCCTCAAATACGAACGTCAAGGGCGAGAAGGCCGTCGCTTCGATGCTCACGCGATAAACCGGATTCTCGACGCGACGACCGATCCTGCGGCGGAAAGGCAACGGTTCATCGGGGCGGTCCTGTTCGACCTCATGACCGGAAATGTCGATGCTCATGCCAAGAATTTTGCGCTCCTCTACGATAGGGCAGGCCGGATCCGTGTTTCGCCCCGCTACGACCTGATGCCCACACGGCTTGATCCCAATCTGACGGATCTCTTTGCCTTCAGCCTTGGCGAAGCAACAAGGCTGGCCGAACTCGACCCTCTGGATTTTGCAGCATTCTTGAATGCCTTGGGAATTGCATCGCCGCGCGCACAAACGCGCCTTACGACAAGGCTGACCCAAAGGATTTCAGCAGGGCTCGCGGCGGAACTACCGAGACTCGATCGCATTGGTCTCAAGCGGTTCGGCGACCTGATTGCGCACAATATCGACGAGCTTCTGACCGCGTTCGAAATGCAGGTTCCTGACGGCATCAAAGCGCGAGACGCCTATGTCGAGCGCGGTGGCGGATGGCTGCTCGGTTCCTGATGGCCGAAGCCTATGATGGGCCCTGCGGCAAAAAAGAGGGCCAGCGGAAGACCGCGGCCCTTATAGGTGTGAAGGTCATATAACCTCCAGAGGGGAACAGCCGATGCGGCGGTACTGGGAGGAGAAGACCGCAAATGCATCGGCTGCATGCAGGATGCCTGTTTTTTGACCAAAGGCAAATCACTTATTGTGCAATGCAGCTATGCGAATGCTGCGCTGCATACAAGCCCGGAGCAGATAGGCGGTCACTTCACCCCGACAGCGTGATCAAGAAGCACGGCCAAACGGCGCTCGCCGGCAGCCTCCGGCGGACGCGCATTGTCGAGATACAGCACATCGTCACCGTCGACGCTTTGCTGCTCGCTTCGGATCAGACGCTCTCTGATGCCCTCCAGATTTTCGCGACCCCGTTCGACCCGGCGCTTCGCCAAGACCTCGATTAGGGCAGTGACATTGATGACGAGCAGTCGCGGGTAGCGCCGTCGCGCGTCCGGCAGAATTGCTCGAGAGCCATTCCACTACGACGTCGCCGCGTTCCAGCCAGTCGTCGATCTTCGAGTGGATGCCATAAGGAGAGGCCGTGCGCCTGCCAATGAAGCGAAAAGCCGCCTTCGCGAGCACAACGGTCGAACTCGTCGTTCCAAGTCCTCGACGGTCGTGCCGTCTCTCAAGCGGTACGGTACCTTGAGCGTGGCATGAAAACCGTATCGGCGCGGCTCCGATGTCAATTCGAGCACGGCTGGACCGCTCTCACGACCAGCCTCAGGTGCGAAAGCATCGCGGCCAAGCCAGGAACTCGCTACCGTCAGCGGATGGTCTCGCGCCGGCGTATAATAGATGGCGTAGCGGGGGTTAGGTGGGTTCGGCATCAGGCGCACGCCTTGGCCACGGCCACAGCCCGCGCCGCCATCGCAGTCAACCGCTTCCGACCTCGAACAGCCTGTCGCCGTCGACGACACTTCAATTGCTCTGTATCTACCACCTTGGCGCCGGCACAACATCTAAGCGACAGCGACTTGGCATCAAAACTCTCAGGAAGGATGGGCCGATCACCGGCCCTATCCCGCACGCGACGACTGAAGGTGCCATTGCCGAGGTAGACAGTGGTTATTAACGTAACGGCGCCTTGCCGCAATTGGCATCAGCATGCCGATGTTTTCGGTTCGGCAAATTCACACTTTCTACAAAGTAGAAAACCATCCTTGCCGTTCATGCGATCGACGATCTCCCTGAACACTGGCCCCTCGAAGAGCTCTCGATATTCGTCGCGCAGGAGATTGCCCAGCACATGGCGCCGCTCGAAATCCATGCAGCAGAGAGTAACGTCACCGTTCGGAAGAAGAACATTCCGATACTGCCGTTGTTCAGCACATGTCAGTGCCCCGACGACGGGCGGTCGCGTTTCAACTATCTCAGCATCGACGCTTCCACCTCTGCTACTCAGCGGCCGCGAGCGACATAGCGCTCCGGCGGGAATTATCCCGACGATATCGGGGTGGACCTCGCCCATCACCAGGAACCGAATTGAGGGGATATCAGAGTCCACCAGTTGACGAACCACGTCGAGATATTTTTGTCTGACAAGGCGGCTATTCATGTACGTGCCGTCGTCGAAAACATGAACCACAAATACCCTGAAGGGCAGCGCCTGCAAGCGTCGTAGATCGTTCCTGTCCATTCCTGCAAGCGTCGTGAAGATCCGAATGCCGTGGCCAGACATGTGAGCATGCTCGACCATTTCGGTGCAATCCGGATTGAGCCAGGGCTCGGAATAGCCGGCAAAGCTGATGTCAACAGCGGTCGGCACACGCGCCAGACATCGCTTGAAATCTTCGAGACAAAGATGCTTCACACGAGATACTGCTTTTTGCCGGCTGGCGAACTTGTCCTGTGGACAGTAAGAACAGCCGACGACGCAGCCTGTGGTGGTCGTTATTTCCAGGACCCTGCCGCCAGGGATGGCAGCGCGCAATTCCTGCAAGTCTGTCGAGTTTGATTCAACCATTTTGTGGGTCTCTCCACTTTCGGAACAAAGGTATTGCCGACGGAGGACTGACGAGTGGCGTTCTTTATGACGACTTATTCGTGCAGCTTCTCGTACGAACTATGAAACAGCCGGGCAATGCTTTGTCTTGAACTAGGCTCGATTTAGGGTTCAGTCGGCAGCCGACGCGATGTACAGAGCTTCATCATGCTGAACAACAATGCGCCTGCTCCCGGGGTGCCCAGCGGTCACGACAGTGAGCGTAAAGGGAAAGCGCTGCGCTTGGGCGAGCGTGGCGCGGCTCCGCATCGTTTTCCGGATCAGCAGAACATGAAATCCGACGCGGTCAAGCCCAAGCGGGCCAAGTCGAGCAAGCTGTGCGCGTTGCCCAGATGCGCGAAGTCATCCACGTATCGTTTCCGGCCCCACTGTCAATCCAGTCATTTCCTGTGGGATCGAGGATCATCTCATTACCATTGCTGCCAAAGAGACTGTTGCTACCTTGGCCGCCCAGAATTTTGTTTTCCATCGCGAACCTCCTTATGAAACAGCCCGCTATGCCACAGGACTCAGTCATATTCCTTATTGGGCAATTAGAGTAATTGATTGTTTTGATAGAACGCATCGACATAGCGGATGCATTCACGTGCGCTTCGCCTCAAATTGAACTTCCATGACTTGATCTGAACCGTGGTGCGATCGGCAATGACGTGCCGATCTCCTCAACGAACCTGGCAGGTACAGCCCGCCTCCTGAACGAGGCCCCAAATTCTAGCATCCCGTGGTCAAGAACCCTGGGGTGGTCTAGCAGGTCACAAGCCTCCCGCCTGGAGGCAATCATGCAGACCGCGCTCAAGTGTTTGATGGCAGGGCATTCCAACCGGCTTACGCCGGTTCGCCGAATGTTTGAGTTCGGATTGATCGCGGCGTTTGACTGCGTGCGCGGGGGCCCCTACCAACCTGCCAACCTCCTTGTGTCTGAAGTAGAACACTATGTCGCAAAGGGCGCGCTGGAATCGACGCGGCCGAACGTATGGAGCGCCCTGGTAATGAATTCGACCTCCCCCGCAGGAAGGCCGATACGCAGGGTTGTGCCAATGGCGGCGGTCGCGGCAGGTGCCCCTTCGGGCAGATCCACGCCCGCGACGCTTACGAACCAAGCTGTAGCAACAACACCGAAGGCGCGGCAGCGATAGGTCCGAAAGCCTGTTGCCGCGACCCTGAGCTCGTGATTGCAGATCGGCACGTCCGTCATGGCGGCGTCGTGAATGTGTCGGTGGCATGCCACGACCCGCTCGCCGACCGCCAGCGCCGCATCGAGCTCGCCACGCATGGTGAGGTCAGTGATCATCGCCCAGCCTCATGAACGTTAACTGCGGCGCATCGCAGATCGGGCAGCACCAGTCCTCCGTGAGGTCGACAAAGGGGTGCTCAAGGGGATCTGCGACACCGGACTCAGAATGTTCCGAACGATGGTGCAAACGTCATGCCAGACTGAGGAAATTGGCGATGGGCTGGAATTTCGACTTTCCAGTCTTGAAATGTTCGTTTCACTCGGTGCGAAGATGCGGCGGCAATTCGGGCTCGCGGGAAACGAGATCGGTAAAGAGCATTTCGAAGGCGCGGCCTTCGCTGGCTTCAACGAGGCCAGCAAGCGCATCGTCGATCACGCGGGCCTCTTCGGCGTCGAGTACGCGGATGGCGGAGCCAAGATGAGTGAGGACATAGGTTCCGGACCGCTGCGGGCCGACAAGAACGAGGGAGATCATGGATATTGCGCCATGATGCTCGCACCGCGCGACGAACTCATTGGCGGCGACGATCCGCATGGGAATGCCTATGCACATGATGATGCTCCGCCTCCGCGTTTCCGAGGCTGCAGAATCGAGAGTCGCGGGAACAGGCTGCCATATGCGTCCCACGGGCCCCCGCCCTGTGAGATTTGGAGGCATGAGCAGAGCCGCTTCGCCACAGGCGATAGCCACCTGTGGCGGCGACCTGCCCGGCTTTGCCGAACCTGAGCGGGCCAGCCCGATGCCCATCGGAAGAGGATAAAATAGGGCAGTCATGCAGCCGGCCATATCGCCGCCCCCCGCGTCGTTTGCGGCATCCCTGGTGCCATGGGCATGGCCATGGAAAAGCGTTTCACAGGTTCTCCTCACTGGTTAAACGCGGCCGCTTCGACACGGCGCTCGTACTTCTCCACGTCGATACCGTTTTCGAGAAGCGGCGGAACCATTGTCCCCTCCGGCCTCACGGCAACGGCGACACCCCAGTCCCGCAACATCCGGACGGCGGTTTCGACAGCCGCCGGAATGACGGCCCTGACCGGCGCCGTCAGCGGACCACCCCAGTCTTCGAGATCAAGCGGCTGGCAACCGATCAGGGTCAGGCGCTCGGGGTAGTGCCCCATGAGGTCTGCCGCGCTCAGCACTTCCTGGAAGCCGGTCTGGTGTAGGCTCATTTTTTTGGCGTTCGTAAATTTCGGCACGTCATCGTCCTCCACCACCTTCATCGTGCCTGGCACGAGGCCGTAGTCGATGGCGTCGAAGACGATGAGCCGATCGTGTTCGTTGACGAACTGAACCAGGTAAAGGCCCTGCGTGCCGCCGTCGAGGATGGTCACGTTGGCAGGCACTTCGTAAGCCTTGTGGAAGGCTTCGACCGCACGCACGCCGAACCCCTCGTCGGCCCACAGGATATTGCCGATTCCGAGCACGAGAACACGGGGCACGGGGCGAATGGCCGGTTGACGATAGAGCAACCGTCTAGTCCTCCACGTCCTTGAAGAGCCGCTCGCCCGAGATCATCGACGAGATGACGCTTTGCCGACTCATGATGTCCTCGCGCACCGCCACATAGATGTGGACGATCACGAAGACGAGTATGACCCACATGCCGAGATGATGGAGGGTGTGGATATCCTGGCTATTCGGCCAGATCGAGAACATCCAGCCGAAAAGCACATATTTCCAACTGTCGCGGCCGGCGCCTTCGCTGTAGAGCGCAAAACCGGTGATCACCATGAAGAACAGCGGCAGGGTAAACATGAGGAACATGGTGAGCCGCGCCAGTGGGTTATGGCCGACATGTCTCTTCGGTTGGCGGGCCAACATATACCCGCGCACTTCATGCAAACACTCCTTCCAGAAACGGCCGCGCATGGGCACGTAGAAGATCTGGCGGGCATGCACGTTACCCACGAAAACCCAATAGAGCCGCAGGATCAGAAGCACAGAAAGGGTCTGCGCCGCCGCGAAGTGGATGAAGCGGATATGACCCATCAGGTAGTTGGCGCTCGCCTCGCCGGAAACGGACGGCAGCGGCGAGCCTATGAAATAGCCGGTCAGAGAGAGCGTCAGGATCGAAAGGGCGTTGCCCCAGTGCCACACGCGCACCGGCGCCTGGTAGAAGTAGACGCTCTGCTCGACGGCCTTTTCGCTGTTGGCGTCGGCGGCGGGGAATTGATGGATCGTCATCACCGAAACTCCTCAACGGACCTGGATCCGGGCCATTTCCTGCCCGTCCGGGCTCATGACATGAGTCGAGCATGCCAGGCACGGATCGAAGGAATGGATGGTCCTCAGAATTTCAAGCGGCTGAGCGGGGTCGGACATCGGCGTATCCATCAACGACGCCTCGAAGGCGCCGATGTTGCCGGCCGGATCACGTGGACTGGCGTTCCATGTCGTGGGAACGACGCACTGGTAATTTTCGATCCTGCCGTCCTTGATCTTGATCCAATGCGCGAGCGCACCGCGAGGCGCCTCCGTGAAGCCGACGCCCTTGACCTCCTTGGGCCATGTCTCCGGCTTCCACTTGTCGACGTTGGCCGTGGAAGAATCGCCGGCCCTGATATTGGCGATCAGCTTGTTCTGGAAGTAACGCATCTGGTGGCCGGCCCAGCTCGATTCGAGCGCTCGGGCGGCCGTGCGGCCAAGCGTCGAGAAGAGCGCCGATACCGGCAGGCCGAGATCCTTGAGCACCTTGTCGACCGGATCCTTGAACTCGGCCTTGTTCTGGGCGTAGCCGATCACCCAGCGCGCGAGCGGCCCAACCTCCATGGCATGGCCGCGCCAGCGCGGCGCCTTGATCCAGGAATATTTCGCGCCCTCGTCAAGCTGTTCGATATTGGTCTTGGTGCCCTTGGCGTTGGGCCCGAGCTCGTAATGCGGCTCGGTGACGCCGTCAAAGGGATGCAGGCCTTTGCTCTCGTCGGGATATTTGTACCAGGAGTGGGTCACAAATTCCTGGATCTCCTCGGGATCGGCATGGTCCACCGGATGCACTTCCGCGAGATTGCCGTTGATGATCGCGCCCCGCGGCAACTTCAGGCTCGCATCCGAATAGTCGTTGGCGTGCTCTGGCACGTCGCCATAGGTGAGCATATTCTTGCCGGAGAGGCCGCCGCCATAGAGCCAGTCCTTGTAGAAGGAGCCGATGGCCATGATGTCGGGGATGTAGACCTTGTCATTGAACTCGATCAGTTGGTCGATGACCGAGGTGACCACATTCAGCCGTTCCATGTTGATAGCGCCGACGCCACCGGTCCCGTCAATATTGATCGGACAGGGCACGCCACCGACGAGCCAGTTCGGATGCGGGTTCTTTCCTCCGAAGATCGAGTGGATCTTGACGATCTCCTTCTGGAAATCGAGCGCCTCGAGATAGTGCGCCAACGCCATCAGGTTTGCCTCGGGCGGCAGTTTGTAGGAAGCGTTGCCCCAATAGCCGTTCTTGAACGGACCGGGCTGACCCGACTCGATGAATTTCTTGAGCCGCGTCTGGATGTCCTTGAAATAACCCGGCGAGGAGAGCGGCCAATCGGATACCGACTGTGCCAGTGCCGACGTCGCCTTGGGGTCGGCCGAGAGCGACGAGACGACGTCCACCCAGTCGAGGGCGTGCAGGTGATAGAAGTGCACCACGTGGTCATGCACCTGCAGGGCAAGCTGCATGAGGTTGCGGATGGAATTGGCGTTTTCGGGAATGGTGATGCCGAGGGCGTTTTCCACCGCTCGCACCGACGTCAAGGCGTGCGTGCCCGTGCAGACGCCACAGATGCGCTCGGTGAACGCCCAAGCGTCGCGCGGATCGCGGTTCTTGAGGATGACCTCGATGCCGCGCCACATCGTGCCCGTCGACACGGCGTTGCGGATGATGTTGTTCTCGTCGACATTGACCTCGATCCGCATATGGCCCTCGATGCGGGTGACGGGATCGACGACGATGCGCTTGCCGGATTTGTCCAGCGTGAAGCCGTTTGGCGTTTCGATCTTCATTGAGGTGTTTCCTGGCGTGAGCATTATGCGTCGGCTTCGCGTTTCGTGGTGACCCGCTTGACGACAGTCGCCGCGGCATGCGCGGCGATCGCACCACCGACGACCCCCGCAGCGGTCAAGCCGATCTTGTCGGCATTGGCCTCGATGCCGAACTGGTGGAAGTTGGTCAGCCGGTCATAAAAGCTGCCCTGATCCCAGAAGCCTTTCTCGGAGCAACCGATGCAACCATGGCCCGACTGGATCGGGAATGAGACGCCTTCATTCCAGCGCACCGTGGAACAGGCGTTATAGGTCGTCGGACCCTTGCAGCCCGACTTATAGAGGCAGTAGCCCTTGCGCGCGCCCTCGTCGTCCCACTCCTCCACGAACTGGCCAGCGTCGAAATGGGGGCGGCGATAACATTTGTCGTGGATGCGCTGCGAATAGAACATCTTCGGCCGCCCCTGACGGTCGAGCTCGGGCAGCTTGTCGAACGTGGTGATGAAGGTGATGACGCCGGTCATCACTTCGGCGATCGGGGGACAGCCGGGAACCTTGATGATCGGCTTGCCGCGGATTACCTTGTCGATCGGGGTCGCCTGGGTCGGGTTCGGTCTGGCCGCCTGTACGCAGCCCCACGAGGCACAGGTGCCCCAGGCGATTACGGCCATCGCATCCTCTGCCATCCACTTCAGTTTCTCGACGAATGGCCGTCCACCGTCGATGCAGAACATGCCGTTCTCGTTGAGCGGCGCGTTGCCCTCGACGGCCAGGATGTACTTGCGCTTATACTTCGCCTTGGTTTCCTCGAGAATGGCCTCGGCCTGATGGCCGGCAGCGGCCATAATCATCTCATCGTAATCGAGCGAGATCATCGACAGCACGACATCCTTTACCAACGGATGGCCCGAACGGATGAAGCTTTCCGAGCAGCAGGTGCATTCGAGCCCGTGCATCCAGATGACGGGCACGCGTTCCCTGGTCTCGAGCGCCTCGGCCATGGCGGTCGCCGCACCCGGACCGAGGCCAAGACTCGCAGCCGTCAGACTGCAGAATTTGGTGAAGCTGCGCCGGGTGATCCCCTGGCTGCGAATGACATCATAGAAGGTTTCAACAGTTGCCATCGCGCTCCTCCAGCAATCCGTCCCCCCATTCAATCGTCCGGATCGGCAACCGGCTCAGTCACAGGGAGATTCTGCAAGAAACGGACCGGTCCAAGTTATTTACCGACCGCCCTGTCGCTGGCGGATTGTTCGAGTTATCTATTTCGGGGAGGAACCGAAGCGGATTGGCGTGGCAACGATCGTGATCGCCGTCCTCAAACGACATGCGAGAAGGCAGATAACGGCTCATCAATCGAGTTCGTCTTCGGCACTGCCGGTGGTCCCGCGGCTTTCGTCAACATCGTTTCGAGTGAATCGGACATTAGGCTGTCCCAGTCCTCCGAATAGTGTCCCACGAGTGGTCGTCGCCAACCCAGGCCGATGAGGGTGATTGCCGACAATTCTGTCGTATTTGTCGAACGCGCGACATAATTGGTTCGACGGCTCTTTTTCAGTTGAACGCTAATAAGCGGAGAACTACCGCGAAATCGGTTTGTCGATACCCGGCAGCGCAATCGGCATGCGTTTTGAACCTCCATGCTTGAAAGGCGGCGGGCATTGCCGAATGGCATTCAGGTAGCGGAAAACGGTGATGGCTGACGGCCAAAAAAGCATCCTGGGCGCGGGATCCCATTCGATGCAAGGGGAGAGGACGCGAGGGATCCGGACATCCTCTCGGTCCGAGTGGGGACGAAAGTCAGCCGGCATCACGGCGCCGACCTCGCTTCATACAAAGTATTATGATGCCCGCCTGCCTTGGTACACGATCTATCCAACCGTACCGGAGTTTTCCCAGGCGGTCGGCACCAAGGCCTGCGAGGAATGGCTGAAAGTTTTGGCAACTGACGATGCCGTGTCGATCTATCTCCACGTTCCATTCTGTCGGTCGATGTGCTGGTATTGCGGCTTTCCGACCAGCATCACTCGTCGGGATGCGTCGATCGTCGATTACCTGGCGATGCTACGCACGGAAATCAGTTTAGTTGCGGCGCAGGCGCCGCAGGCACTAACCGTGAGAGACGTGCATTTCGGCGGCGGATCGCCAACCATCATGCCGCCAGCGGAGTTTCTCACCCTAGTGGAACTTCTGCGCCGCCGCTTCGCGTTCGAGAAAGCGGCTACCGTCGCTGTCGAGATCGACCCGCGCACGTTCACCACGGAGATGGCCGAAGCCTTGGAAGCAGCGGAGGTGAGCCGCGCGAGCCTCGGCGTGCAGAGCTTCGATCCGATTGTCCAAAAGGCGATCAATCGAGTCCAGAGCGAGGCGCAGGTGACGGCTGCCGTCGTGAACCTGCGCCGGCATAAAGTAAGCCGCATCAATTTCGACCTCATGTACGGTCTCCCGCATCAAACAGTGCAGTCCTGTGTCGAGAGCGCGACGACGGCAATCGCGATGCGCCCCGACCGGTTTGCGGTGTTCGGTTACGCACACGTTCCTTCCTATCGAAAAAATCAGCGCCTCATCGATGAGACGGCACTGCCGGACGCGGCTGCCCGCGCGGAACAGGCAGCGGCCGTGGCCGGCACGCTGGTTGCCGCCGGGTATCGCCAGATCGGGCTCGACCATTTCGCGTTGCCGGATGACGAGCTCGCGCTGGCGCAGAGAGCCGGACGCCTGCGGCGCAATTCCCTGGGTTACTCGGCCGACACCTGCCAAACCCTGATCGGCTTCGGTGCGTCGGCTATCGGTCGTCTCGGCGAAGGATATGTCCAGAACGAAGTTACTCAGACTTCGTATAGCCGACACATCGCAGCCGGTCACCTTGCGACATCAAGGGGCTGCCGTCTCACCGGTGAAGATCGCGTGCGAGCCGAGATCATCGAGCGGCTCATGTGCAATTTAGAGGCGGACGTGCCGGCAATCTGCGCCGCTCACGGATTTGATCCGATCCTCTTTGTCGATCCAGCCGAGCGTTTGGCGATGTTGGCCGAGGACGGGATCGTGGACATTGACAATGGTTTCGTCCGCGTGCGGCAGGAGCATCGCTTTTTGCTTCGAGCTGTCGCTGCCGCATTTGACGCTTATCTCGACCGCGCCCCCTACTAGCGCCGTGTTCCCGGCATCTGCGACCGGTATCTGCAGTGCGCGACGGCGGCGCCCGCCGAGCTTGGTTCACATGCCTTGCATTCGGCAGCGCAAGTCGGACGCAGGATTTCGCAGGCTTCCAGACAGTGCAGACCACTGAGCAGATGTCGCGATTCCCTTGCTGCCGGTGTTGCTGAGTCGCACGCTACGCTTGACCACAAGCACGTGCGCAGGCCCGAGGGCCCGGCCAGCCGCCCATGGCGAAGCCCGGCCGCGCCGCGAGAGGCGAGCTTTCCCTGTGGCCCGTTATCCTTTCCTTCCCTCGAGCGGCGCTCCGACGATCATCACGGCGGGGTCAGCGGAGAGAAGCTGTTTTGCGACCGACCGGACATCCTCCACGGTTACGGCCTGGATCAGCTGTTTCCGCCGCTCGATGTAGTCGATGCCGAGATCTTCCATCTGGATTGCGACCAGAGTGTTGGCGATCGCGCTGGATGAGTTGAGATGGTCGACGGCGTAACCGCCGATCACGTTTTTCTTCGCTGCTTCGAGCTCCTCCTCGCTGACGCCCTCCTCCGTCATCCGCCTCACCTCGGCGCGAACGAGGGACAGCGTCTCTGCGGCACGATCCGGGCGGGTCCCCGTGCCGATAACGAGCGCCGAGGCATGGTCGCTGTTCACGAGGGTAGATCCGATGTGATAAGCGAGCCCTCGCTTCTCGCGGACCTCGTTCCAGAGCCTAGACGTGAACGCTTCTCCCCCGAGGATGTGGTTCATCAGATAGGCTGCGAAGAACCGCGGGTCTTTGTCGCTGACCCCGGCATAAGCCAGGCGCAGCCCAGTCTGGGGCAGGTCATACGGGATGCGAACCTCCTGCGCCAGCTTGGGCGCGGTTTCTGCAACCGGCACCAGGGAGGGTTCAGCAGGCAACCCGCCGAATATCCGATCCAGATCGCGCTTGAGCGCACCCGCGTCGATCGCTCCCGCCACGGCGATGGTCAGGTTGCCGCGCGCGAAAAGGCGCTTACGAAGCGCCTTAAGATCGGAGGGTTTGGCAGCGGCAAGGGTCTGCTCGGTGCCTTCGTCCTGCCGGGAGTACGGATGCTCGCCATAGAGCGCCTTCCCCCATGCGATCTTTGCCACCGCCTCCGGATCCTTGGCCTGCGCGGTGATGCCGGAAACGATCTGAGCGCGGACGCGATCCGTCGGTCCCTGGTCGAAGCGTGGCTGTTCGATGGCCAGCCGGAGAAGATCGAACGCAACATCCTTTTGATCGGCAAGCACTCGCATGGAGCCGTAGACCGCATCGCGCCCGGCGTCGAACCGCATCTCGGCGCCAGCATCGTCCAGCCGCTCCTGGAAGGCTTCTCTGTCAAGGTCGCCGGCCCCTTCGTCGAACAATCCGGCCATGAGATTGGCAAGGCCCTCCTTACCGGAGGGATCCTGCGTGCTCCCGCCCCGGAACGCGAAACGGACGGTAACGATCGGTATCGAATAGTCTTCCACCAGCCAGGCCTTGATCCCGCTCGATGTCCTGACTTCCTGGATGGCCATGGCCGCCCGAGCCGGTATCGCGGCAAGGCCTAAGAATACGAGCGCGACGAGCAGTGGCTTGGCGGCACCGATCGGCAGTCGGTTGAACATTGTCATCGGCGTTTGTCTCCTGAGGTCGCGCTTTCCCGCGGCAACAGATATCCCGCCACCGATCGGTCCGGATTAAGATATTTTCTGGCAACCGCCTGCACCTGCGTCGAAGTTACCGCGCGGACCCTCAACGGCCATGCCTCTAAGTCGTAAACAGTGCTGCCGGTCGCAAGCGCCTTCCCGTAGATGCTGGCCATTCCCGTCTGGCTGTCGCGTGCGAAGATCATCGAGCGCACCAAGCGGTTCTTGCCCTTCTCCAGTTCGACATCGGTAACACCGGTCTCGATGATTTTCCGGACTTCAGCGTCGAGCGCGTCTTCCACCGCCTCGATCGTCGCCTCGCCCCGCGGCGAGCCATAGATCGTGAAGCTGGACGGATCGAGCGATCTTCCCTGGAAATAGGCGCCGCCCCAGGAGGCAATTCCCTGTTTCACCACCAATTCCTGATTGATCCGGCTCCGCGTTCCTCCGCCAAGAATTTCCGCCAGAAGATCAAGGGCTTCCGCTTCACCCGGCTCGGTTATTCTGTAGCAGGGCGCCACCCACGACTTTTCGAAGCTCGGCACGGTCACGCGAGGATCGGTGAGCACGACCGTTCGTTTGGTGTTCTGCTCCGGCTCCTGCGGCCTCACCCGCTGCGGCAGGTCCGGGCCGCGCGGTATGGCCCCGTAGGTCTTGTCCGCGAGCCGCCACACCGTTCCGGCGTCCACATCGCCTGCCACGACCAGTATGGCGTTGTTCGGGGCGTAGTAGCGATCGTAGAACGCCACGGCGTCCGTGCGATCGAGCTGTTCCATCTCGTGCATCCAGCCGATGACCGGGATACGGTAAGGATGGTTCTGATAGAGCGTCGCCTGTGTCTCCTCCTCGAGAAGCCCCTCCGGATTGTCTTCGACCCTCAAGCGCCGCTCCTGGAGAATGACATCGCGCTCCGGCACGATCACCGCGTCCGTGAGCACGAGATGGCGCATCCGGTCAGCTTCGAATTCCATCATCGTCCCGAGCGCCTCCGGCGTGACAGTCTGATAGTAGGCGGTGTAGTCGGACGACGTGAAGGCGTTCTCCTCGCCGCCGATCTCTGCGACCTTTGCGTCAAACTCGCCGGCCGGGTGCTTGCTCGTGCCCTTGAACATGAGATGTTCCAGGAAATGAGCAATGCCCGATTTGCCGGGTGGCTCATCGGCGTTACCGGCTTTGTAAAAGACCATCTGCGTGACAGTCGGCGCCCGGTGATCCGGTATGACGACCACATCCATGCCGTTGCTCAGCAGGAAATTTGCGATCTCGGATTCGCCTAGCGGGGCCTCGACGGCAGCCGCTTCGAAGGTCATCAGAGTTTGCAGCGCAACGATGCTCAGGGCAAATGCACGTATACGCGAATTTATTCCTCCATGATTCATCGGCCGCCCTCCAAGCGAAGATGGCTGTTGTGGCTCGACCTATTTAGCACCGCAGCCAGGAAGGCCGGATCGAAGGCGGACCGCTTCACATCGACCGGCATGAACCGGTGCTCGCCACGACTGGTCCCGCGGTAGGCGAACCCCTCGGCCCCATTCAATCGGAACGGCCGCCGTAGGATTTTGCCGGCAAGCAGGCCATAGTGATCGTTGCGGCCGCGCAAGGACAAACTCGGCAAAAGCGCCCGTGCAGCGTCGGCTCGACTGTTGCTTGGGGGGTTCGGGCCTTTGCCTCTACGGCATTTGGAACGTCCAGCTGTGGAATGACCGGACGAAGGTACTGATAAAAAGCATGGTGGTAACATTTCGCCATCTCCGCGCGTTTATCTTTGATCCCATGACGCGTCTCAAGATGCCTGAAGCAATATGCGTGCCGAAGGAACCGTCTTTGGAACCAACGTGTTCGATTGAACCGCAGTCTCGCCATGTCCAACATTGTCGTATATCGGACAATGCCAAGCGACATTGACGTGTTGCAGGCGTGACGAGCGCAACGGACTCCTGACAGCTTCTCGTGCGGGACCGTCGCCCCAACGACTCCGATGCGGGCGCCAAGCGTCTCGATCATGAAAGGCGACGCCGGGTGAAGTGAAAATCGCTGATATGTAGGATAGTAAGCAATCAAAGAGCAAATCGGTATAAAGGCGCAGGCACTCATCGTGACCTTGCGCAGATCAAGGAAACGCCGCATATAAGTCAGAGGTTTAATCGTGATTAGAATTATGAAGAAGAGATCTGAGACAACGCCGGTAAAGGGCGGGTGGGTTAAGCGCGAAGCTGCCACAGGCCGTTTCATGGAGGTTGTCACACACAAGGGTGCTGCTAAGGCAAGCTCGAAAACGGAGGCTACGGTAAGGGAAGCTTCGTCCAAGCGCAGTTCGGCGCTGAAGCGCCTGGCAGATCGCTAGCCGTCGGCATTACAGGCTGACCCTCGCAGACGCCATCACAGCTCACGATGAAGCTCTGACGTATGGCGGCCTGGAAGGCGTTAGTAGCTTGCACTTGATCGAGTCTGCGCTGGCGCGACCCTATTCGGGCTATCATCGCCCCATTGCTCAAAAGGCCGCAGCTCTTCTGCACAGCATGGTGGGCAATCACGGTTTTGCGGACGGTAATAAACGAACAGCTTGGCTTCTTGTCGAGATCTTAATCGACCGTAGTGGATATAAGCTGGATATTCCGGACGATGAACCCGTCGATGATCTCGTCGTTGCCGTCGCCGCTGGAGAGATTGATTTCGACGAACTGGTGACCTGGTTTAAGTCTAGGTTAGTGAGAGACAGTAGCTAGCTGTGAGTTTTCCATAGGTTGTCCATCCGGTCCGGACCGGGAACGCTGAGGTTGTCGAACCGGCGATCGTATTAGCAGTTGAGGTTCGCCCGCCTGATGACGAGTTTTACGCCGGTAGGAGATCTGGCGAGGGTCTTCCTCGTAAGCGCGCGTGTCGACCTGGCAGCATCGGTTGCGGTAGTGCAAGGACTTCACCCGGCTTAGTATAGACCTTCGTCAGGCAGTCGGATTGGAGTGAATCCGTCGCGCCGAAACCAAAATTGTGCATCTCCCGCCTGTAGCCGGGGCGGATTTGGCAAACTGCAAGGTCGCGCGAATCTGGGGACCAGCTAAGTGTCGAGAAGGCATAATAGTGGCGTTCCTCCTGTCTGCATGAACAGCACGCACGTTAAAGCGCCCATTACCGCGCGACAATGAACGTGAGATTTCAGCGTTAATCAGGATGGGAGTCTGCCGCGATCGTGTAGCACAGAGACGGCGTAGCCAAAGTCCTGACCCTGGTCCGGTTTAACGCCTCGAATCTTCAGATCGCTTATCTGGGCGCCTGAGCACCGCCCACCGCGAGGCCCGGAAATTTTCAGTCGGACGACGTGCGCGGAAATACATCCATCACGTGGATACTTTCAATCAAAACAATCGATTACGCCAAGTGTCCCATGAGGAGTATGAAGACGTCACGGGCGGTCGGGCATTGCATCACAAGGAGTATTTGCGATGGAAAAGTTTTTCCGGGGCAACGATGGCGCGGACACCCTCTTCGGCAGCAATGGCGACGATGTGATCATCGATTTTGCCGGCAATGACTGGATCGACTCTCGTGCGGGCACTGACCGCGCCTTCGGCGGCGCGGGAAATGACCGGGTACTCGGCGGCTCGGGCAATGACCAGGTCTACGGCGAAGAGGGCAGCGACTATCTCTCCGGCGACAACGGCCGCGACAAACCCCGCATTGCCGGCGAGGACAATGACTATCTCTCCGGTGGTGCCGGCGATGATGTTCTCTTCGTCGGGGACGGTAGGGATTGGCTGAGAGGGGGCGACGGGGGCGACATGTTCGTGTTCCAGTTCCACAACCCGGTGCGCGGTTCCCACAACCCGATGCCAGGGGTGTTCCCCAAACAGGGGCCGGACCCGGATATCTCCACCATCCTCGATTTCGACCCGGCTCAGGATACCTTCGCCTTCGATGCGGCGGGCCTCTACAACGACGGCTTTGGCGCGAACTTCATTAACCACGCCAGCGTGCAGTCGGGCTACCCCGTAGACACCTTCTACAGCGGCGCGGCCTCGGGTGCGAAGGGCGAGCACGTCGTGGTGATCACCGACCAGAGTTTCGCCAGTGGCTCAGCCGCCGCGAGGGCGATTTCCGGCGAGGCCGCTGGCGACATCATCGTCTACCACGACCTCAAGACCCACACAGCCAACCTCGCCTATGTCACCTCGGCAAACAACGTGGACGAGTTGATTCACCTTTCTGATGTGTACAGTGTGAGCAACCTTGCCAATCTCCACCTGACCGCGTCGGACTTCACATTCGTCTGATTCCGCTATTTGCCTACGAGCCGCAGCGCCCAGCGGACACGCCGTTTTCAGCTTGCCCGTGAGTCCGCTGGTCGCAATCCCAATACTCCTGAAGGTCGGAAGCGTTCGATCGGCATGCCCCACCACCCAAATGGCGCTCGGCTTGGCGACGCGCGCCATCATGCCCGGAACCTGAGAACAACCCGAGGGGCGTGCCGCTCGCATTTAAGTTTGAAGAAGCCACACAGCCCAGCTTATCTGTGCCGGCTCACCATCTTCGCTTCGGCGCGAGAGCGCAGATTCTCAGCTTCACTGCATCGGAGAGACGCTTCAACGCATGCCGCTATGAAGCAATTCCTTGCGGAATTCGCGTATTCGGAGTGATGCAACGCTTCACGGCAGACCTGCACCGCCCGTGCGTGCTGCATCCCCTGCCTCGGCCATTCATTCTCCAGGAAATCAAGTGCGTCGTAGGGCCCGCAGAACTGGCGCTTCATGCCGTTTTGCAACGTCACCCACAGTGGGGCACGCCATGGCACTTCTCTCATTTTCGGACCTCCTCGAAGATCGTACTCAGAACCGCAAACCCCTCGTGTTCGTTCCCACGCTACAACGATTCGTTACCCTTGATGACCCATAAGCCAAGCGGCGCAAAATATCGCGCATCAGGGCAGGTCCGCGACCGGGCTAAGCTGGGCTGCACTCCCGAGTTCAAGTGACCGCGCCGACAGGAAGAACCCCTCCATGCATCGCGCACTGGGCGAGACAACCGCCCCGTTCTCCGCTGACGGAAATCGAAGATGAGAAGCAAAGACCTCTCTAGGCAAAGGAATCGCAAGAGACGCCACCGCAATTGCAGCCACCTCTATCCGCGTTTGCGGCATTTTTTGGTTCCTCCAGCACGGAGTTCAGGCAGCGCTTGAGGAGGTTGTCGGACGGATTGCCGTATTATCTGGACGCATGCTATCGGTGCGGAGCCGCTCACCAGCAGCGAGCCACCCGCGTGGAATGCTGCGACACAAATGCTCGCCGCTGAAATCCTAAGCGCCCTCACGACCGTAACCCCGGGGTGTCCCTTGGCATGGTGCTTGCGTGGGATCCCGGGACAGGCGCAGATCTTACCCGTACGCGCGGCCGATTTCATTTCGGCGGCGGAATGAAGGAGATCGGTGCCCCAACCGACTGTGGAGGTACTTTTGACGGTGAGTGCCGCAAGCCTTTGTTTTACGGCCCCCGCAACTCGACCCAATGTTGGGGCGAGATCACCGCCTCTTGCCACCCGGATTGGCAAGGCCGTGGTGAACGAGCACCGCGGCGATCAGGCTGACCGATGCCGGACATTTCACCCCGATATATCCATGGCATCGATGACCCCCATCCAAACAATCGATTGTGATTATGCTACGGCCTGTTGCATGAAGATAAACGTGATCCGAAGGCGGAGCGGCATGCATGGTGAGGAGCTGCCGGCGGGCACCAGCATGCACTCTCTTGATTGGCTACCGACGAGACAGCAATGGTGAACACAGGTCAGGCCCGGTCGGGCGAAGGGGAAACTTCGCTTCGGCGGCTCGATGCCGCCCTGAACCGGTTGAAACACCTGCACGAAACTCTCCTCGACAGGTTACAGTGCCTCGACTCCGACAATGACCAGGTGTCCAGCCTGACCGCGCCCCCGCGGACGCAGCGCTCCGAATGCATGGTTATCGTGTGGCCGGCTGCTCGTGGACACGGTGACATCGGGCCTAGGATCAATGCCGCACCCCATCTCACCGCGATCCAGCAAAAAGAACAACTCCATGGCGCTCGCGCGGATTCGGCAATGTGCTGATGCCGTGAACTACGAGGATTTATAGTTGAGGAAGCCGTCCATCCCACTCGCCACTGTTCTTTTCTGTGCAGCACTGCTTCCCTTCGGGAGTGCCATGGCGGATCAGCTGGCAGCACCTGCACTTACGGTATCGCTGGTAACGCCGGCGCTGCGGGAGTGGCCGGAAACAATTCCTGCAAGCGGATGGCTCAAACCTTGGCAGGAAGCGGTCATCGCCTCCGAGACGAGCGGGCTTCGCGTAACGGACGTTCTGGTCGATGTCGGATCGGTTGTGGCCAAGGGTCAGACGCTGGTCCAGCTTTCGCAGCAGAGCGTGCTGGCGGACCTTCGAAAGCAAGCCGCAGCCGTCGAAACCGCCAAGGCAGATTTAGCAAAGGCCAAGGCGAACGCGGACCGAGCCCGGCAGCTTGGGCCCTCGGGAGCAATTTCGGATGAGAAGGTCGCCGAGCGTTTAACTGACGAACAGATGGCAATAGCAAGCCTCGAATCCCAACAGGCCGCGCTCGACAGCCAGAAGATCAAGCTCGCTCAGACGACTGTCACTGCCGTAGACGACGGGCTGATAACGTCACGCACCGCCAATCTCGGCGCAGTCGTTTCCGCTGGCACCGAGCTGTTCCGCCTGGTCCGTCAGCAGCGCGTCGAGTGGCAGGCCGAAGTTTCGGCACGCTTCCTGTCACGCATTGCGGGAGGATTGAGCGTCAGGATCAACGTCCCGGATGAGCGCCCCGTTCAGGGTAAGGTGAGACTTGTCGGACCGTCTGTCAGCACCGAGACCGGCCGCGCAATCGTTTATGTCACGCTTCCCGCCGGCGTCCATCCGCCTGTCGGTCTTTATGTCACCGGCAGCATCGAGCTAAAGACGACTTCGGCCCTCACGGTTCCCGAGACAGCGATCGTGTTCCGCGACGGCATGAGCTACGTCTTTACGATCGGCGACGACAGGCGGGTGCGACGGGTCCGGGCGGAGACGGGCCGCCACAAGAACGGCGAAGTCGAGATTCTCTCCGGCATAGATCAGTCCTCAAGGATCGTGGCATCGGGCGGAGCGTTTTTGTCGGACAACGACCTCGTGAATGTCGCCGAGCAAGGCTGATGAATTTCTCCGCCTGGTCGATACTCAATCCCATACCGGCGATACTGCTCTTCGCAATGCTCACGATCGGCGGGATATTGGCTTTTGAGCGCCTGCCGGTCCAATACTTCCCGGATATGGACCTTCCGAGGATCAGCATAACCGCGACACTCGATGGCGCGGCGCCGGCGCAGCTCGAGACGGAGGTTGCACGCATTATCGAGGACCGGGTGGCCTCGTTGACTCATCTCAACCACATTGCCACAACGATCACCGACGGAACCGTCGCACTCAGCGTCACCTTCGAGCTGGAGAAGAACACCGATGACGCTTTAAACGAGGTCCGCAATGCTGTCGACAGTGCGAAGGGGGATCTCCCGGCGCAGATGCAGACGCCGAGCGTCACCAAAGCTACCCTGCAGAGCGCCGCGCTGGTCACCTACGCGATCCGTTCGTCTCATCTTAGTGAGACCGAGCTTTCCTGGTTCATCGACAACGACATGACGAAGGCACTGCTGTCGGTGCCGGGAGTGGGACAGGTGAGTCGCGTCGGCGGGATCGATCGCGAAGTTCATGTCGACCTCGATCCCACAACGATGGCGTCGCTCGGGGTCACTGCAGCGACTGTTTCAGCACAGTTGAAGTCGGTCCAGGCTGATACGTCGGGTGGGCTTGGAGAAATCGGCGGAGCCCGCCAGACGTTGCGGACGCTCGGCGCCGTCGCATCCGTCGAAGACCTCAAGAGACTGCAAGTTCCGCTGCCCAACGGCCAGCAGGTCCGTCTTGACGATGTCGCTTCCGTCACTGACAGCTTCGCGGACCGGTCGTCGCTTGCCTATCTCGACGGCCAGCCAGTGATCGCTGTCGCGATCAAACGCTCTAACGGGTTCTCGGACACCGGCGTTGCCGCTGACGTCGACGAGGAGGTAGCACAGTTCGCCGCCGAACATCCCGACGTGCAGATCGATAAGGTCTACAGCACCGTCGGGGCGGTGCTCGAGAACTATCACGGTTCGATGCGGATGTTATTCGAGGGGGCGATCCTCGCGGTCGTGGTGGTCTGGTTCTTCCTCCGGGATTGGCGCGCGACGATCTTGTCCGCCGTGACGCTGCCGTTGTCAGTCATACCGACCTTCCTTTTGATGTACGCCGCTGACTTCAGTCTTAATATCATCACTCTGCTTGCACTGTCGCTGGTGGTCGGCATTCTTGTCGATGATGCCATCGTGGAGATCGAAAACATCGCTCGCCACCTCCAGATGGGCAAGCGACCGATGGATGCAGCCCTCGAGGCGGCCAATGAGATCTGGTTAGCAGTTGTCGCGACCACGCTCACGCTCGTCGCGGTCTTCCTGCCCACGGCATTCATGGGCGGCATATCAGGGCTGCTCTTCCGCCAGTTCGGCATCACCGCCGCAGTCGCCGTACTCGCCTCTCTGATCGTTGCGCGCCTGCTAACGCCGATGATGGCCGCCTATTTCATGAAGCCGCATTCCACCCAGGAAGAGGATGGGCGGATCATGCGTGCCTACATGGCGATTGTGAAGGCGTCTTTGAAGCACAGGAAGAAAACGCTCCTCGTGACCGCAGTCTTCGTCGCACTCTCGCTTTCCACCATCCCGTTCCTGAAATCGGGCTTCCTGCCGGCTGCCGACGACGCCCGGACCCGGGTGACGCTGACCCAGCAGCCCGGAGCCACAATCGACCAGATGGACACAACGGTCAGGAAGGCGGCGGACATCGTAAGCAAGCTGCGCGATGTGACGCATGTCTTCTCGTCGGTCGGTTCTGCATCATCGGGTGATGGCCCGGAGATCAGTATTGGAACAGCCACGCTCGACGTCATGCTGACGCCCATTAACGAACGAGACCGCAAGCAGTCAGAGATCGAAAAGGATATCCGCTCGGCCCTCTCGGTGCTCCCCGGCGTGCGGGTTGCGGTCGACAACGGTGGCCACGGCACGCAGCTCGTCATCACCCTTGCAAGCGACGACTCAAATGCCCTTGACGAAGCAACCAATGCGCTTGAGGAGCAACTCCGAACGCTCAATGGGATCGGAGCGGTGACTTCGACCGCTTCGAGGCAGGCGCCTGAGGTTCAGATCACCCCGGACTTTGTACGCGCAGCCGCACTCGGGGTGACGTCAAGCGCCATCGCGGAAGCCGTGCGCGTTGCGACGCGTGGAGACTACTCTTCCGCCCTGCCAAAGCTCAATCTGCCTCAGCGGCAAATCCCCATCGTCGTCCGCTTCAAGCCCGAGGCACGCACAAATCTCGACGACATCAGGAACATAAGGGTGCCCGGAAGCCATGGCAGCGTCGATCTTGGATCAATCGCCGACATACGTATCGGCGGAAGTCCTTCCGAGATCGATCGCATCGATCAGATGCGCAACATGACCCTTTCCGTCGAGCTCAACGGCCGTATCCTGGGCGACGTCTATCGCGAGGCAAAGGCGCTGCCGGCTCTTGAGCACCTGCCGGCGGGCGTCACGCTCGTGAAGCAAGGAGAACTTCAGCGCAGTTCGGAACTGTTCCAAAGCTTCGCTCTTGCGATGGCGATCGGCGTGTTCTGCGTCTATGCGGTGCTCGTCCTGCTCTTCCACGACTTCCTGCAACCGTTCACCATCCTCATGGCCCTTCCTCTTTCGCTCGGAGGCGCACTGCTGCCACTAGTGGTGACCGGAACCAGCTTCTCGATGCCGGTGGTCATCGGCCTGCTGATGCTCATGGGCGTGGTGACGAAAAACTCGATCCTTCTCGTCGAATACGCGATCATGTCGCGCCGCCAGGGAATGTCGCGGTTCGATGCACTCGTCGATGCCTGCCGCAAGCGCGGGCGTCCCATTGTCATGACGACCATCGCCATGGCATCGGGCATGCTCCCGGTTGCTTTGAGCCTGACGGGGGGCGATTCAAGTTTCCGACGGCCGATGGCCATTGTGGTGATCGGCGGTGTAATGACGTCAACGCTACTCAGCCTTATTGTGATCCCCATCATCTTCACGTTCGTCGACGACCTGCTTGAGGCACTGAAACGGCTCGGACGCCGGACGCAGGCACGCAACGAAACCGCCGGGCAGGAAACGGATGCATTCGACAATTGCGAGCCGATTGCCTTCAAACGTAGCCCCGCCGCTCGAGGACATGGCCAGAGCTGATTAATTCCCAAAGCCACGTACCTGTCTGTGCCGTAGAGCCCGTGCAGGGGCTTGGCAGAGGGGATGCCCCTTTCACAACGGACCGCATGGCCGACCTGATGAGGACGCAGGCGATCGACTATAAGGTCGGCTCTCCGACGAATGATCCGGCCGATATTCTTGATCCGGTTGCCCCCCATGGAGCTTCTCGCTGTTTTCGTCGACCGGACGATGTCGTCACCGCCAACAGTCGGGCCTGGTTCCAGGCTGCGCCGAGTTCGCTCTGAAAATCGACACCCCTGGTCCCGCACGATGATGAAGTGCGCTCCGTCAACAGGGGCGATTTTGCTCGATTTGACTTGAGCGTTGGTGAATGTTAGGTGTGGGTAATCGTTAACCCTTGGTGAAGCCGTGACCGTCTCCCTCAACGACATTGCCGAACGCGCGGGCGTCTCCGTCAAGACGGTTTCCGGCGCGCTGCACGGCGGTTCGGCCCGCATGGCCGAAGCGACCAGGCAGCGCATCAAGGAGATAGCCGAGGAACTCGGCTACGTCACCAATCTCGCCGCACGCAGCATGCGGCAGGGCTGGATGCCGCTGATCGGCGTCGTTGCCGACGAGTTGATCACCTCCCCTTTCGCGACGGAAATCATCCGGGGGCTCGATGGTGCGGCGCGAGCCTCTGACATGGCCGTTTTTGCGATGACCCTGAACGGCAGCCGCGATGTGGGCGCGGTGATAGAGGAAGTGCGCCGCTTTCGCCCGCGGGCGATTGCCTACGCGGCCATGTATCACAAGACGGTCTCGCTTCCCGCCGAATTCGCCGGCACAGTTGGCGTGATGATCAATTGCCGCGAGGCGAACGATCGGGTGACGTCACTGGTGCCCGACGAATTCGGCGCGGCGCACGAGATCACCACCTACCTGATCGAGGCGGGGCGCCGGAATATCGCTTTCATCAACCTGCCGGGCCTGCTCGCCGGGGAATTGCGCGAGTCGGGCTTCCGTCAGGCGATGACCGAAGCCGGGCTCGATGGCGACGGCGCCCGGGTGCTCCCGGCAGTCCGCAGGGCGATCTACAGCGACAGGGCCCATAGCCTGGTTCTTTCGCATGTAGCCGAACTGATGGCCGGATCCGAACCGCCTGACGCGATTCTCTGCGGCAATGATCGCGTCGCGATGGAGGTCTATGCGGCGCTACGCCGCGTCGGGGCGCAAATCCCCGACGACGTCGCCGTCGCCAGCTTCGACAATCAGGTCGAAATTGCATCGCGTCTCGACCCAGCCTTGACGACCATGGCCCTGCCGCATCGGGCGATGGGGCGCCTGGCCGCGGACATCCTGCTTGCCGGTGACACGATGCCAAGCGAGGTGCACAAGCTTCCGTTCCAATTGGTGGAGCGGTCATCCGTATAAATCAGTAGTTGCGTGAACCCTGTTGAGGAGGAGATACAGTGATGGGTAATCGTTTACTTTCGTTCCTGGTGGCGTCTGTCGCGTTCGGCGGCCTGGCGGAAGCAAAAACCGTCATTCACGTGATGCACCAGGGCGACCCCGGTTGGGTCTCGACCTATGGCGAAGTTGCCAAGCGCTTCGAGGCCGCTAACCCGGACGTCGACATCGAGCTCATCTATGCTCCCCACGACGCCTATAACGAGAAGTTCAGCGCCGCCGTCATGTCCAAGCAATTGCCGGACGTCATGGAGCTCGACGCGCCCTTCCTCGCCAACTACGTCTGGTCGGGGTACCTGCAGCCGATCAAGCCGTTGATCGATCAGGATGTCATCGACGACATGACCGAATCCAACGTCGCGCAGGGCACCTACCCCATAGACAAGGAGCTTTACGCCGTCGGGCTGACCGACTCCTCCGTCGTCCTCTACGGCAACAGGAAATATCTCGAAGCGATCGGCGCCCGCATCCCCAAGTCGGTCGACGACGCCTGGACCCGGGAAGAGTTCGAGGGCTATCTCGAAAAGCTCTCGAACCTCGACGGCGTCAAATGGCCGATCGACACCTTCCGCGGCTACGGCATCAAGACCGAATGGATCACCTATGCCTACGGTCCGATCCTGCAATCGGCCGGCTGCGACCTGATCGACCGCAAGACCTGGAAGTCTGTCGGCACTCTCGACAGCGATCCTTGTGTCGATGCGCTGACGATGATGCAGAAATGGGTGAAGAACGGCTGGGTCGTGCCGCAATCCTCCGGCACCAACCAGTTCTTCGCTGAGGGACATCCAGCGGCGCTCGCGCTCGGCGGTCACTGGTTCTATGCGGAAGCCGCGGCTTCGATGAAGGACGACATCGTGGTCATGCCGCTGCCTAAATTCGGGCAGAAAAGCGCGAGCCCCAACGGCACCTGGATCTGGGGGATCACCACCGCCTCCGAACATCCGGATATCGCCGGAAAGTTCGTCAGCTTCATGCTTAAGGACAAGGCATTCCGAGATTATGCGAAGGAAGATTCCGCCTATCCTGGCTTGAAGAGCTTCGCCGCCGGTTCACCGCTTTACGCCGACGGCGGCGCGATGGCGGTGGCCTTCGAGCAGGCATCGAAAACCGCGATCGCACGGCCCCCGCATCCGGCCTATCCGATCATCACCTCGGCCTTCATGGGAGCGGTGGACGAGATCTTCAATGGCGGCGACGTCAAGGCTGCACTCACCGCGGCAGCCGAGAAGATCGACGAGGATATCGAAGAAAACGACGGCTATCCGCCCTTCGACGAACAGTAATAACTCCAGGACGGTGCGGCCGCGGCGCGAATGCCGCGCGGCCGTACGCCCGAAAGACCCGACAGCCCCAGACAGCCATTGTCGCGCGGCTCCCGATGACGCGATCTTGTGAGGAGGAGGAGATCATGACTTTGCAGCAACCGGCGCTAGCGGCGACGGCAGTCGCGGCGCGCCCGGCCAGACGGCGCGACCAGAGCCGCCTGTTCCAGGAAGTCGGCATGCTAGCGCCCGCGGTCATCCTGCTGACGATCTTCCTTGTCGTGCCGTTCCTTCTGTCTTTCTGGACGGCGATGACCAACCAGCCGCTGGTGCCGCGCCCGACCCCCGTCCGTTTCATCGGGTTCACAAACTTCCTGCGTATCTTCAAGGATGATCTGTTCTGGACGTCACTCTGGAACGTCTCGCGCTTCACCTTCTGGATCCTGCCGGTGCAATGCGGCCTCGCCTTTGCGACAGCGTTGCTCCTCCACCAGAAGCTGCCGTTCCGCAATTTCTTTCGCAGCTTGTTCTTCCTGCCCGCGATCACCTCCATGGTCGTCGTCTGCGTGATCTGGGGCACGCTCTTCCAGTATCCGACCGGCCCCCTCAATCAGGTGATCGGCTTTCTCTCGGGCGGCCACATCCAGCCGATTGACTGGCTCGGCGATCCGGACTGGGCGATGTTCTCGATCGTGCTCCTGTCGGCATGGCAGGCCTACGGCTTCCAGATGATCGTCTATCTCGCCGGCCTCCAGGGCATTCCGGACGAGCTCTATGATGCCGCCCGCATCGACGGCGCCAACGCATTGCAGCGCTTCTGGCACGTGACCATGCCGGGCTTGAGGCCGACCCATGTCTTCGTGCTGGTCATCACCACGATCCAGGCCTTCAAACTCTACACCCAGGTCGCGATCCTGACCCAAGGCGGCCCGAAAAGCAGCACCGAGACCGTGGTCCATTACATGGTGCGCTCCGGTTTCGAGGAACAGAAACTCGGCTACGCTTCGGCCGTGTCGGTCATTCTCTTCCTCATCGTTCTCGTCATCGCGCTCCTGCAGCGTCAACTTCTGAGGCGTTTCGATGTCTGATCTCGCTCTCCCCACCCTGCAGACAGAGGCAAAGCGCGAGCGCTCCGCGATCGGTTCGCTGCGCATCGTCCAGACGGCCTCGATCCTCGTGGTCGCGCTCGTTATCGTGTCGCCGCTGTTCATGCTCGTGATCGCGAGCCTCAAGGACGACCGCTTCCAGATTCTGGCCGATATGGGAAGTTTCCGGGCCTTTTGGGTCTCCAACCCGACACTCTCCAATTTCGCGGAAGTGAGCAATCTCTCAGGCGAGCTCGCCTTCGGCCGCTACCTTCTGAACTCGTTGTTCATTCTCGCCTGCACGGTCGGCGCCGGCCTGATCGTCAATTCGATGGCGGGCTTCGTGCTCGCCTGGGGTTCGCTACGCGGCCGCGCCGTGGTCCTGTCCCTGGTCATTGCTCTCTACGTGATCCCGCAGGAGAGCATCATCATGCCGCTCGTCATCATGGTGTCGCGGGCCGGCATGACCGACACCTTCGCTGTGCAGATCGTCCCCTGGATCGCGAGCCCCCTCTACATCTTCCTGTTCTACCAGTTCTTCGCCCAGCTTCCGAAGGAACTCTTCGAAGCGGCTCAGATCGACGGCGCTTCGGTGTTCCGCATCTACCGCTCGATCTTCCTGCCACTCAGCCTGCCGGCGCTCGCAACCGTCTCGATCCTCATGGGGATCGAGAGCTGGAACCAGTATCTCTGGCCGATCCTGGTAACGCAGACCGACTATGCCCGGCCGATCGCCGTCGCGATCGCCACGTTCTTCGGCCAGGACAGCATCTACTGGGACCGCGCGATGGCCGCCTCCGTCCTGATGATGATCCCGATCCTCGCCCTCTACCTCGCCTTCCAGCGCTGGTTCGTGAGTTCCTTTATTGGCTCCGCCGTGAAAGGTTGATCAATGACAGGCCATACGCCCCCCTCTTCCCTTCTCGACGGCAGCCTGAAAACACTCAGCGCCGCGCTTGCCGCCGGGACCACGCTCCACGCGTGGCTGAAGCCAGTCGATTCGGGTACGCCGGCCGAGCTGAAAGCGAGCCAAGACGGACAGGAAATTGGTCGCATAACCGCGCGAAACACCGAGGAGTTCGAGTTCCAGGCGCTCCTGATCGAAACCGCCGGCGAAATCTCTTTCAGCTATGACGCCAGGACCACCAAACTCTCCATCGTCTATGCTTTCTCGGAAACGGACGTCTTGGAAAAAGGCATCGTTGTTCTTTACAGCGGCGAGGCCAATTCGACACCCCTTGTTCCTGGCGGCTATCACTTCCGCCCGCCTTTCGGCTGGATGAACGACCCCAACGGTTTCGGCCGTTTCGGCGACAAGGTTCATCTCTTCTATCAGCACTATCCCCACAGCCTGCGCTGGAACACAATGCATTGGGGCCATGCAGTCTCGGGTGACTATCTCCGCTGGAAGCACCTTCCGATGTTTCTGTTTCCGTCGGCGGGGCTTTCGGCTCGCGCGGACGGCCGCGGCGGCGCCTTCTCCGGCTCGGCAATTCCCCTTGCGGGAGAGGAGCCCGGGATCCGTGTCTTCTTCACCGAACAGGTGAAAGATCGCGAGCCGGAAGAGCAGATCCAGTTGACTGCCGTCAGTCGCGACCAGATCAGCGCCGCTCCGGCGGAGATCATCCTGCCGCAACGGCCGTCCGGCCTCGACCTGACGCTCGATTTCCGTGATCCCTATGTAATCAAAGGTCCGGACGGCCGCTGGAAGATGCTGCTTGGCAGCCGCGATCACGCGGGGGGAGTAATCCTGCTCTACGAGACAGCCGATCCGGACGCCGCGGTTGGTTGGAGCTTCGTCGGGATTCTTCACCGCGAGAACCGCTTCGGCATGACCGCGGCCGAATGCCCTTGCATGGTCCCGCTCGGTGGTCCTGTCGACGACCCGCAAACCCGTTGGGCGCTGATCTTCGGACTGCTCACCAGCCGCGATCCGGCAACGGCGCGGCGCAACATCACGCTTGCAACCGTCGGCCGCTTCGACGGCAGCACCTTCGTCAAGGAGTTCGAGCAGGAACTCGATTTTGCCACCGACGCCTATGCCTTCCAGGCCTTCGTCGACCATTCCGGCCCCGTGGGCATCGCGTGGCTGGCGAACTGGACGGAGATCTCGAAGAGGATCGATTTTCCCACGGCCATGACGCTCCCCCGCCGGGTACTGCTTGATGAGGGTGTGTTGCTAACCCCACCGGTCGATGCGGTCGACAGCTTGCGCCAAGATTTGATCGACGAGCGGCGACTGCTTTCCGGAGACAGGGTGGAACTCGCCAACGGAGCCGTTGAGATCGTGATCGATCTCGCCGCCCCCGGCGCCGCCTTCGATCTCGAATTCGACCATCCCGACGTCGAGCTCGGCGTCCGGGTCGATCCGGAAGGGCTGAGCATCGTCTACGACATTCCCGACGGCAAACTGCTGCCCCGCTACCTCGCAGCCGGAGCAACGCCCTCGACGCTTCGCATCTTTCTGGACATGGGGTCGATCGAGGTCTTTGCGGATAACGGTCGCTGGACGGGGACCAAGCGTTTGCCCGGAGTTGCAGGCGTTCGTTCCGCCTACCTCAGCGCGCCCACAGGCAATGTCGCCGCCGCAAAGATCTGGCAGCTCAAGCTATAGCTGAGACTCAAAAGGAGAAATTTCATGGCATCCGTCTCGATGGATCAGGTTCGCAAACAATACGGCGCCGTTCCGGTGATTCATGACATCTCCATGAACATCGAAGATGGTGAGTTCGTCACCCTCGTCGGCCCTTCCGGCTGTGGCAAGTCGACCCTGTTGCGCATGCTTGCGGGGCTAGAGGACATCAGCGGCGGCGAGATCCGCATCGGTGGCCGCCTTGTCAACGACGTGGCCCCGAAGGAGCGTGACATCGCCATGGTCTTCCAAAGCTATGCCCTTTATCCGCACATGACCGTCGCGGAAAACATGGGCTTCGCGCTTAAGCTGAACGGTCAGGACAGGGCCACGATCGAAAAGAGCGTGCGCGAAGCGGCCGACATCCTGGCGCTCGGGCCGCTGCTCGATCGCCTGCCGAAACAGCTTTCCGGTGGCCAGCGGCAGCGCGTGGCAATGGGACGGGCGATCGTCCGCCAGCCGCAGGTCTACCTTTTCGACGAGCCGCTTTCGAACCTCGACGCCAAGCTCCGCGTCACGATGCGCGCCGAGATCAAGGATCTGCATCAGCGGCTGAAAACCACCACGGTTTATGTCACCCACGACCAGATCGAGGCGATGACGATGGCCGACCGGATCGTCGTCATGCGCGGCGGCAATGTCGAGCAGATCGGCAAACCGCTGGAGCTTTACGACCGGCCGGCCAACACCTTCGTCGCCACCTTCATCGGCTCGCCTGCGATGAACCTCTTCGAGGGGGCGATCGCCAATGGGCAGTTTGTCACCCATGGCGGGGCAGCGCTTCCACTACCCGATGGCTATCAAGGCGGGACAGCGGCGGTCTACGGTGTCCGTCCGGAACATCTGACGATTGGCGAGCATGGTGTCCCCGCCAGCGTGGTCGTGGTCGAGCCGACCGGGTCCGAAACACATGTGCTGGCGAAGATCGGCCCGGCAGACGTAAACCTCGTGCTGCGCGACCGGATCGATCTTCAACCCGGCCAGACGGTCATGGTCGCCCCCGACATAAGAAGGGTCCACTTGTTTACATCGCAGGGGCTACGCGCAAACTGATTGGCCTTCAGCGCACCGGGAAATTTGGCATCAGCAAGCGTGCGGCAACGCCGTGACTATCAGGTTGCTCTGGCTTCGCTATCTCGCGAATGCTCCGCAGCGTTGCCGGACGCCCCCTTGCGCCGGAATGGCAACCTTACGAGGCGGTGCAATGCCAATCGGTCATTCAAGGGGCGTAAGGTGGCCGCCCTTCCCGAAAGGCTGGCAGTTTAGGCGAGGGCGGCGGTACCGTTGTCAAACATGGAGGGGTCTTCGAGAACATTCGCCGTCAGCATTGCGCCTTCGAGGGTGGCGAGCACCTGCAGCGCGCTGTTGTGAGACAATCCTGCCTCCATTAGTTTGTCGATTCCGAGCAGGAAGAACCTTTTCACTTCCTCTCTGACTTCACCGGCCAAATCTTGCGACGTCGCCCCCAACGCGCCGCACAGGCACATTCTCCCGTCGCGATGTAGAGCAACGCGAAAGACTTGCCGCCAAGCTTCGACGATATCTTCGCCGCCGGCGACCTGGTGGTCGACGGCTGCTAGAAAACGATCCGTGTAACGGCGGGCGACTGCTGCCGCGAGCTTCTCCTTAGTCGGAAAATGATAGTGAACGCTGGCGCTCTTCACGCCTACGTCGACAGCAATCTCGCGAAAGCTAAAGCCACTGTAGCCTGCTCGGCGAATCCGCTCCTCCGCGGCGTCCATTATCGCATCTGTTGTTTCGCTCATTCTTATAGCCTTTTAGATGCCGTTCTCGATCTATCAGTAGATAGGCTAATCCGACCCAAAAAACAACGCCGAACATGATTTGCTTATCTATCGGTAGATAGGTCTTGCAAGTCGCGGAAGGAGCGGCTAAGTAATCGCCGCCTATCTATCGCTAGATAGACAGAACAATTACCGAACCGAAAGGAAGCTCCTATGAGCACTGGCAACAAGCAAAAGCGCATCCTCCTCGTCATGTCCTCGGTTGACGAAATGGGCATCAGCGGCAAGCAGACCGGCACGTGGTTTCATGAACTCGCCGCGCCCTACTATATTTTGACCGAAGCCGGCCATGAGGTCGTGTTCGCCTCTCCCCGAGGCGGCGAAGCTCCGATCGACCTTCTCAGCAGGAAGGCGCCGTTTACCACCGAATATACAGACCGTTTTCTGGCCGATCCGGTCGCTATCTTTGCTGCTCGTAATACCCGCAAGCTGCGTAACATCGACTACAGCACGTTCGACGCTGTCTTCTTCCCCGGTGGTTACGGCCTGCTGTGGGATCTCGCCTCCGACTCCTTCGCCATCAAGCTGATCCGTGACTTTCACAAGGTAGGTCGTCCGATCGCCATGGTGTGCCATGCGCCGGCGATCCTGCGCGACATCAAAAAGGACGATGGGCAGTACCTAGTGAAAGGCATAAGCCTCACCGGCTTCAAGAACGCCGAAGACACCGAAATCGAACTGCTCAACCACCTGCTGTTCTCGCTCGAGGACGAACTCAAGAACCGCGGTGCCGACTACCAGAGCAAGGCGAACTGGGAACCGAACGTCGTCATCGATGGCGTCCTGATGACGGGTCAGAGCCCGGCTTCTGCCGTGCCGCTCGCCGAAGCCCTTGCTGAGCGTCTCGGCTAAATCCTGAGCTTCTGGGGCGCTCAAGAGCGCCCCAGAAAGAGAAGCTTTCAAGCACCAAGAGACCCCAAATTGGCGCCGTGTCAACGGTTGTCGGGCGCCACGCCGATACTCGAAGACGTTGCGCGATCGGACCTGCCTTCCGCGTGATACGACTGGCTTTCGATGACCAACTTTCCCGTAGCGCAAAGCCCTGTCGATAATCAAAAGTGAGATTTCTCATGGGCGGATTGGGAGGGCGGCATCCCAAGCTTTCGGCAATCTTGGTCAGCCGGTCGCTGTTGTCGCGCTCATCCGCTTCGCTGTCGTCGGCACTGCGAAGCAGCCGCACCAGAGGTTGTTCCTCATCGACGAATCCAGCCATATAGTCTGATCCAATATCGGTCCTTTGCCGTGCAAATTCCAACGCGGCAAAGGACTGAGGATAATCAGATCACTCAATGCGCGGAGGCAATGGTCGATTCACGAAATGAGATCGCTGGAATGAGAAGCAGGGCGACGATTGCTAATATGCCAACGCCAGCAATTGCATTTGGAAGCCCAATGACCTCGGCAGCGTGACCGATGAGTGCGGGTCCGATCAAAATTCCAGCATAACCAAGCGTTCCCGTCGCGGCGATTGCTTGGGGGGCCGGCATCGATCGCTGTACCGCAGCGAGCGAGAACAGGATCGGGACTATATTTCCCGCGGCCAGCCCTGCGATGGTGATGGCTGCCAAAGTCATCGAGACAGTCTCGGCGTAGGCGGCGAAGATTATACCCAAAGCAGCCACTGAAATGCCGAAGACGAGCATCATGGACTCGCCGAGGCGTTCAACCGCCTTGTCGCCCACAAATCTACTAACGGTCATCGCGATTGCAAAGAGAGCATAGCCGCTGCCCGAAAATGAAACTTTCAATTTCTTGGAGGTCAGCAAAATGGCTCCCCAGTCGAGCATCGCACCTTCCGCTAGGAAGATGACCATCAAAAGCAAACCGACCGCGAGCACCCTTCCTCTGGGAACCGCAAAAATCGCCCCGTCGGAAGCTGGCTTCGTTTTAAGAAATCCGGGTACCGCGCAAACAATGCAAATGATCATAACCAATGATGCCACGGCGGAAGCGGCGAGGACGCCGGGCCCGACCGCGATAAGGAAAGTCATTCCTGCCGCCCCGACCAGCCCGCCAATACTGTAGACGCCGTGAAACCCTGACATCAGGGGCACGCCTGCAAGATCTTGAACTTCGGCTCCATGCATATTGGTGGCGACATCAATCGCGCCAATTGAGCAACCAAACAGCAGAAGTGCAATTGCGAGGACTATCGGGTTCGCCAGCGCCGCCATGAGCGGCAGCACCGTGGCTAGGCCCACAGCCCCGGCAATCAAGACTGGCCTGCTTCCTATCCTGTTGGAGACTATACCTGCAGTCGGCATGCCCACGACCGCGCCAAGGCCAAGGCACAGAAGCACCGATCCCAAGGTCGCAGAATCTGCGTCAATGCGGCTTTGCGCGTATGGCACCATCGGTGCCCAGCATGCCAGCGCGAAGCCTGAAATGAAGAAGGAAAGCCGCGTAGCGCGCTTACTGTCTCGCAACTGCACATCAGCATCGGGGTTGATCGCAGAATTCCTGCGGGCCAGCTTCAATTTCGAATCTGTCATGGACCCATCTTTTGATTTCCTGAGTTCCAGCCATCTAACTCTGGAACGGAGAACGGGTTTTCGATATAATGCCGACTTACGTCGCTAATCCGTCAAGAACAGGATCCGCATGCTTATGCGCGGGTCCACCCGATGACCATCACTGGATTCTGCCGACCTCCGGGCAGACGCGCGAGTTCCGACTTACGTCAACGCTTATCACGACGATCGATCCGGCGTTGCCGATGGGCAGCGTCAGTGCGGTGCAACAGGCGTGGGCGCGCAGGTAACCTGCCGCCTTCAGGTCGACGTTGGCGACGACAGGCCAGTCGAAACGTGGCTGCCCGTTGGGTCCTCTACCTGCGCGTTGGTCTCCCTCGCTTCCTCGCATCCGGCGTTCCCAGAGGTTTTAGCCGGCTCGGGATCGCGACGCTTTCAAGTTGAAACGGCAACATCGACTAAGCGGTAAGCACCCGGGCGCTTGCCCCACTATGTTAGTGCCCGCCCCTGCTCTGTAAATTCGGGTGCCACTTCCTACGTCTACGACGCTACTCCGCTGCCCCTCCTCGGCGGCTTGGAAAGGTGCTGCAGCGCTTGCGCACTATCGGTCACGACCGCGATTTGCACCAATGGGACATAGGTCAGTCAGGTTCGCGGTGATCCGCCACGCCCTTCTTCCAGTACCCGCTCGCATGAACCGCGCAGGTTTCAAGCGATTGTTGTCTTTTTAGCTCGGTCCTGATCGCCGAAACCTGGCCTGATTCTGCCGTTACCCAAACCAGGGAACCCGATGGGACGGATAGATCCTTAACAGCATCAACCAGTGTCTCGCCGAGCTCGCGGCAGAGCCAGCGCACTGAAACTGCCGCCGCTGCGCCAACGGACTGCATCTCTTCAGCATTCGCGATCTCAATGAATACTTGCGCTTCCGCCGTCGGAGGAAGCGCCTCCACGATGGCGGCGACAGCTGGCAAACCGGTCTCGTCGGCGAAAAGAATGTAGTTCCTGATTTCCGGATTAATCGAGATTCCGCTCCGCGTGTTAGGCCTGCTTATTTCCAATCTATCGCCGGCTTCTGCTCGGGACGCCCACCTGGATATGTTGCCCTCGTCGCCGTGCAATACAAAGTCGAGCTCAAGTTCACTCGTCGTCGGATTGAACCGCCTAACAGTATAAGCGCGCCCAGGCTGCCGAAATCCGTCTGAGTCGCGAACGAAAACTTTCAGGTATTGACCAGGCAGATCTGGTCGCAGCCCCGATACTTCTTGCGCATCCACGCTTATGCGCTTCAAGAGCGGGGTTATCAACGTCGCTTTTTTTACGGTCACGCTGAAGATATCGTAGGGGGGATTCACATCCGCTTTGTTCATATCCGCACGGCCTCGTCGCTATTGTCCTAGATTCACCAGGCGTTCTGGAAAGGCTTAAAGGACTTGCGCGGCGGCCGATATTGAGGAACGGACAGCCTGTAGCGATAT
This sequence comes from Sinorhizobium terangae, assembly GCF_029714365.1. Taxonomy (NCBI): domain Bacteria; kingdom Pseudomonadati; phylum Pseudomonadota; class Alphaproteobacteria; order Hyphomicrobiales; family Rhizobiaceae; genus Sinorhizobium; species Sinorhizobium terangae. The sequence continues at coordinate 146,435 of NZ_CP121661.1, read as the reverse complement.
CCTGACAGCGCCAACTGGTTTGTGAGTTTTTCTGGTTCAGCCTCGTTGAGCTTGTGACGGCTGCGAAACGCTGTGCTTTTTTGACGAACCTCGTTGCCTTGCCAAAAACCCTCAGGCTCGCGACCAAGATCGAGCGCTACATCGTGCACCCTTCGCCGAAGGAGGATCCGTCTTTCGCAAAATCCACATTTCCGTCCATAGCCGGATCCCTAGCCTGCGTGTTTGACATGGTCAGCGCTTAGCAAAGGACCTGCCCTTTTGGCATACTGTTTTGGGGGAAGGCCCATGACCCGGCGGAACATGGTGGTGAAGGCGCCGATATTGCCGTAGCCCGCCTCGAGCGCGACAGATGTCACCGGCTGCCCCGCTGAAAGACGGGGCAAGCTTGAAAACACTATCGCCTGTTGGCGCCATTTCAGAAAGCTTACGCCAGTCTCTCGGCGGAAAAAACGCGTGAAGGCTCTGCGGCTCATCCCGAGCTTCCCGGCCCAATCATCAATATGATCGTTAGGCGTTGGAGCTTCCAAGAAGCCGCGGCATAGGTTTGCGAGCCTCACATCTGAGGGCAACGAGAGCACGAGATGTTTTTCTTCCAAATTCGTGATCTCTTCGAGCAGGAGTTCTTGCACTAGACAAGACCTTGGGTTTGCGACGGCAGCTTCCTTCAGCTTGACGGCTTCCAGCAAGAGGCTACGGCCAAGATCCGTCACTTCAAAAACAAAGGGCTCTTGCCGCCCAACGCCTTCTGTCGGATTCAAATAGACGGAAACCATCATTACGTCGCTGAGGACGATGTGAGAATGTGGCAGCCCGGCAGGCACAACGAGGCCATGACCGGGCGGCGTCATAAAGCGCCCGCCGTCTGTTTCAACCAGGACCACACCGGCAAAAACGCAAATAAGCTGGACACGGGCGTGAAGATGGCGCGTGACCACGTGCGCCGACGGGTAATGATGCCATCGGAACATGACACGCGGGTCGCCAAGAGCCTCATCGCCATCATCGAGCATTTCGAGTGTCGTGTTCGACGCTGATATCGTGCGATCATAGTCCATCATGACACCCTTTGATTGCGCCGTGCTTGGCTCCAACGGGTGCGAATAGGAAACGCAGTCGGTAGGATAATTTGTTCTGTCCTCTCCACGGCTTCGGGCCACGTGGCTGCGCAGTAGGCGCCCCGCCCCGCCTGCGACAATGTAGAGGCGGGCGCGTTGCGTCTCTCGTGGTGAAGTGCGGGCCAGAATATCAGCCGATTCAGCGAGGTAATATCTGCAGGCGGCCAATATTTATTGATGACGCGACAGCGCCACGGCCGGACTCGCGATCGGCGCTTCCCGTCCATGCCGTCAGAGCGGATGTTTCTCCAACTGGATCGCACGACGATTTATCGATATAATCTGCGTCTATGTTGCCCTCTCGTCAAAACGACTCCGATCCTGATTTCGCCTCCGCTCCTGTTGTGGGCCAGGTCGAAAGCTGGTCATCAAGTGAGGGATCTTTCCACAATCACCGGCGCCACCAACTGATTTACGCGATAAAAGGTGTGATTCACGTATCGACACAAGCTAGCAGATGGGTGCTTCCTCCCACACGGGCATTGTGGATATGCGCAAATACAGACCACAAATTGAGCGTGGCGAGAGCAGCCGAAATCCGCGTTCTTTACATCGACCCGGATGCTGTTTGTGCACCGACCTCATCGTCGTGTGTTGTTGTGGAGGTGACGCCGCTTGTACGCGAGCTGATCTCATCGTGCGCGGGTCTGTCGTGGAACTATCAGTCAGGTTCGAAGGAAGCTCGGCTTTGCGAGGTTTTGCTTGACCAGATCGCGACGCTCGACCGCTCGCCTGTCGATCTGCCTGTCCCCAGTGATCCACGGGGTTTGCGCATAGTGGAGATCCTCAAGCGCGATCCCTCGAGTCGCGAACCACTCGCCTCATTGGCTGCACGAGTGGGGGCGAGTTCAAGAACCGTCGAACGCATTTTCGTGCGGGAAACCCATCTTGCGTTTGGTGCCTGGCGTCAACGTCTCCGCTTGCTGGCGGCACTTGAACTTCTGGCTTACGGAGAAGCTGTGACCAATGTCGCCTTGGATGTCGGTTACGAGTCCGCCTCCAGTTTTGTAGCAGCGTTCCGCGAAACGTTCGGAACAACACCCGCCCGGTTCTTCAAGTGAGCCGCCCCGGTTTATGTGAGCACAAGCTACTAACGTCCCACCCGAGTGCCGGCTCGATCGGTGCAGCAACGTCCAAAGACTTTATCTGCAGCAGGATGACCCTCTGTGCAGATGGTCATCAGGTCTGCCATGCGCCAACGGGTGCGCAAGAGTTTTACGGCAGCTGTTGCGCAGGTGGGGGCGGAAACTGTGACTGAGTGGCGGCACAGCGACACAAGGGCGAGCACAAGCGACGTGAATTCGTGGCCGAGTGGAAGCCGGCAAAGGTCAGTTTAATATCGCGTCCTGGGCTACTCAGCGAGAAGGAAGGGGCGCGACGCACGTCGTCATGACGCTGCTTGAGCGTGAGTTGAGGCCCTGACGGAAGACATGCGCTTTGAAAGGCTTTAGCGAGGTATTCAGAACAGACATCGAAGCTCCTGGGTGTGTGACGGAAGCTGAAATGCAACGCGAGACGCGCGCTTGGCTAGGAGTGTGATTGCTGGCGATCCGCGGTAATAACGACGTGCTCCGAGAGTTCCATTTCGATGGAACGCGTTATCCGCGTGCGAAAAGGGCTGGGCTTCCCCCGGTGTGCACGAAAACCACATCACTGCCTGCCGGGATCGTCTCCCCGAGGGATGCGATCAAACCCGCGAAGACCTTTCCCGTATATGTCGGGTCCAAAAAAACCCCTTCAGCTCCTGCTACCTTGCGGATTGCAGCATTCCCTTCTTCGCTGGCGATCCCGTATTCCGGCCCGATATGCTGATAGTTGAGCAACAGATCTTCCGCATCCCAGCGCCGATCGACACCGGCAAGTCGGGCGGTGTCGTTCGTCAATGACGCCGCGCATTCGCGCGAAGCAAAGGCCGCTGTTGTAATAACGATACCGAGAACTTGCGTGTTGGGCAGATATCGCGCGCATCCTGCGACGAGGCCGGCATACGTGCCGCCCGAGCCCATTGCGACCACGATATAATCCGGATGTCTCTGCCGGCGCGCATCGAACTGCTCGCGCATCTCTTTGGCGCAATCGACGTAACCAAGAGCTCCCAAGGGGCTCGACCCGCCAATCGGGATGACATAGGCGCGCTCGCCTGAGGCTTCCAGCTCTGCCTTGCGCTCCAGCATAAGGTCCACGACCATGGCGTTGAAGTCGTCACGATCGTGAAATTCCAACTCCGCGCCCAAAAGTCGATCGAGAAGCAGGTTTCCCGAGGGGTTGGAGGGCAGCTGCCCGCGAAGCAGGGCTAAAGGCCGCATGCCATGTTTTCTGGCGACAGCCGCGGTTTGCCGGACATGGTTCGATTGCGCGGCGCCCGCCGTGATCAGCGTCGTTGCCTTTTCCGCTTTGGCTTCGGCAAGAAGATATTGCAGCTTCCTGATCTTGTTTCCGCCGCCGCCCAGGCCGGAAAGATCATCCCGCTTCGCGCTGAGCGAAATGCCGAGTTCACGCCCAAGGTTTTCCCAGTTGTCGATCGGGGTTGGGAAGAAGCCAAGTGGGACCAAATCAACTTGATCTGTCATCGCGCTAACCTCTAAGGGGATGCGTTTTCATTACAAGGCCGCCGCGGCGCAGGATCCCTTACAAACATGATCCGCTTCACCTGGAATGACGGCGATAGCCTCGATTTCAACTTGAGCGCCCATCGGCAACGCCGCCACCTGATAGGTCGCGCGTGCCGGACAGGGCTTTGAGAAGGCCGCAGCATAAATCTCGTTCAACTGCTTGAACTTCGAAAGATCGGTCACGAGCACGGTCGTCTTCAGGACATTGGACATCTTTGCCCCCGCCGCAGTCACAATCGCTTCGATATTTGCCAGCACCTGGCGCATCTGCGCTTCCGCGTCGCTCGCCATGGTCCCTGTCACGGGGTCAAGAGGCAGTTGGCCTGAAACGAAAAGCAGATTTCCATGGCGTCTCGCCTGGCTATAGGGACCGACAGCTGCGGGCGCGTTAGGGGTCGAGATTTCCATGGCTTCCTCACAAGAGTTGGAGATGGGCGTCTTACGCAATGCATCACGGCATATCGAATTCGAACGGATCGCGTGTCGGCACTTGTTCGCGCCGACATATCGTTGAGTGATAGCTAACAGGGGGGGAATGCCGCGATCATCTTTCGTGGCTGGACAATGCTTCCGCCATTCGCTCGAGTCCTTGAGCAAGAACAGACCTTGGCGTGCCGATATTCAGGCGGATATGTCCTTCACCGCCGGGCCCATAGTCTTCACCATAGTTGAGGACGAGGCCGTGCCTTGTTTCAAACAAGTCGAGCATTTCCTGGTGCGACATGCCGTAATCCGACAGGTCAAGCCACATGAAGTAGGTGGATTCCGTCGGGCGCGCGCGAATACGCGGAAGTCTTTCCTTGAAGAAAGCCTCGGCGAAGGCATAGTTTCCGGCAACATACCTCATGAGATCGCCCAGCCACCCATCGCAATCCCGGTATGCCACCTCGGTCGCGGCGTGGCCGAATAGAGAACCGCCGTAGCCGGAGGTATCGCGCTTCAACCCCTCGAGATACTCATGCATGAGCCGAGGATTGGCGGCAATGACTTGAGAGTGCTTCAGTCCGGTCAAATTAAACATCTTGCTGGCGGAAAGCAGGCTCACCGAATTCATGAGAGCCTCTGATGAAACGCTCGCGAAAGGAGTAAAGTGAGCGCCTTCGTGCAGCAGGCCGCAATAGACCTCGTCGGAAACGACAACGACGTTGTGCTGCTGGCAAAATTCCGCAAGCCGCGCCAATTCTTCTCGCGACCATACCCGGCCGACAGGGTTGTGAGGGTTGCAAAGCAAGAGCAGTCTTGTGCGGCTGCTTACGCAGCGGGACAGCTGATCGAAGTCGAATTCATAACGGCCATTGCGTAGCATCAGAGGGTTTGCAACCGGCACGCGACCGGCGGCGGCCACTATATTCCTGAACTGGAAGTGGACCGGCGGCTGGTAGATGATCTCGTCGCCCTCGACACTCAGGCGATCGATCAAGGGTCGCATGGAGGGGTAGATGCCAACATTGTGGGCGATCCACTCGCGCCTGATCTCCCACCCGAAATGCCTCTTGTAGAAGCCGCTCAGCGCGTCGTAGTAGCTGTTTGGCTTGTAGGGGTACCCGAAATGGCCAAGCCGCGCGGTGCGCTCAAGAGCCGCTGCAATTGGCTTGGGCGACCGGAAGTCCATATCTGCTGTACCGAAGCCGAGCAGGGATTTGTTCCCGGTACGATCAATTTCCATTTCCCATTTGACGGTGCTCAGGGTCGAGCGGTCGAGGACTTCGTCAAAGTTGGTCGTTTCCGCGGCGGCGTCGGCCGGCGCCCGGTGCAAATCGTGCATAATATTCTCCGATTATCTGTCTGGTCGTTCCAGCGCGGCTAAAGGACTTTGGCCAGGAACTCGCGTGTGCGGGGTGACTTGGGGTTGGCGATCATCTCGCGCGGATCGCCTTGTTCCATGACGGTTCCCCCGTCCATGAAGATCAACTGGTCCGCGACTTCACGGGCGAATCCGATTTCATGCGTGACCACGACCATCGTCATCCCGTCACGGGCCAGGTCCTTCATGACTGAGAGGACCTCGCCGACCAATTCGGGATCGAGCGCCGAGGTCGGCTCATCGAACAGCAACACTTTCGGGCGCATCGCCAAGGCTCGCGCGATCGCAACTCGCTGCTGCTGGCCGCCGGACAGTTGTCTTGGATAGGCGGAAGCCTTTTCGGCCAGCCCTACTCGGCGCAAAAGCTCCAAAGCGTGTTGCCGCGCTTCGACGCGCTTCTCACCGCGGACGCGGACCGGAGCTTCCATGAGGTTTTCAAGCACGGTCATATGCGGGAACAGATTGAAATGCTGGAAGACCATGCCGATTTCGGCACGCCGTGCACAAATCTGCGACGCCCTCAGTTCATGGAGCCTGTCGTCTTTCAAGCGGTACCCAACGAAGTCCCCATCGACCAGCAGCAGTCCGCTGTTGATCTCCTCGAGATGATTGATGCACCTGAGAAATGTGCTCTTACCAGAGCCGGACGGTCCGATAATGCAGGCGACCGATCCGTTCGGCACCGAGACATTCACGCCCTTCAGTACTTCATAGCTACCGTAGGATTTCCTGACATCTGACGCGTGTATCATGACGGAGGAAGAGACACCGAACCGTTCGAAGTGATTGGTCTTCATTGTGCGGCTCTCCATTTTTCACGCATAGTGAGGATCAAACCAAGCCGTGATAGGCCAACCGGAGCGGAGTCGTGTCCGGCTTCATCTCTTGAGTAGTAACGTTCCAGGTAGCCTTGACCGACGGTCATTATGGAGACGACAACGAGGTACCAGAAAGTGGCGACGAGCAAGAGAGGGATGGTTTCGAACGTCCGGGCATAAATCGCCTGCGCCGAGTACAAAAGGTCGCCGACGGCAATGATACTGACGAGGGACGTCGTTTTGAGCAGATTGATCGTCTCGTTTCCGGTCGGAGGAATGATGACGCGCATCGCTTGAGGGATAACAATCCGTCGCAGCAACAGAGACGGTTTCATCCCAAGACACAGAGCCGCTTCGGTTTGGCCACGGCTCACTGATTTCAATCCGTTTCGGATGATCTCCGCCATATAGCCCGCTTCATGGAGGGACAGCGCAACGACCGCCGCAACCAACGGCGTCATTATCGTGTTCGTGGGAATCGAAAAGATCGTACCAAGGCCCGGCAACCAAAGCGTGATGTCTTTGAAGATGAGCGACAGGTTGTACCAAAGGATAAGCTGGACGAGCGCTGGTGTGCCCCGGAACCACCAGATGAACCCTGCGGCCGGGAGTGACAGCATTCTGCTCGGCGAAAGCATCATCAAGGCGACGATCATGCCAATGACGCTGGCAAAAAACATGATGGCCAGGGTCAATCCGACAGTTATCCATAGCCCTTGCAAGATAATCGGGTTCAGGATGTAGGAGGCTACGACGGGCCACTGAAGGTTGGGATTGCTGACGACTGCCTGCATCAGCAGAAGCATAAGAATTGCGACCAAACCAGCAGCCGTCCAGCGCCAGGGATGACGGAGAGGCACCACCTTGAACTGCGTCGTGTGCTTTGCAGCGACGCTATCGTCTTTGAGGGGGAGAACGTTCAAGTCCTCGATTCCTTCTTAGAGTGATATGATGACTTTTCGCAAATCGAGTTGCGGCCGAATTACCTGTTCTCCCCGCTCTGCCAGATCGGCAGAGCGGGGAGATGGAGGTCAATCTTTGAGCTGGGATACATCCGTGTAGACGATCGGCTTTGCGATCGCGGCCGAAGACATGCCGTATTTGTCGAGGATGGCCTTGTAGGTGCCGTCGTCAATCAATTTTTGGATCGTGGCAGCAAGCATGGTGGCGGTTTCGGCGTCGCCCTTCTTGATGATGTGGCCGATAGGTTTCTTGTGAAAGACCTCGCCCGTCAGAACGAGTTTTCCCTTGCTGACCTGCGAGTAGTATCCGGCTGACGTAGAGTCATCCAGATAAGCGTCAGCCCGTCCGGTGATGACGGCCTGAACAGTGTCCTGCTGCGACGGATATATATCCTTCTTGAATTCCTGAAGGCCGGCGGTTTTGCACTCCTGGTTCAGCTGATCCGCAGAAAAGTCGGCTGCCGTGCCGGACTGAACCGCGACCGTGCCACCACACAGTGCCGTGCGCTTCGCGTATTTGTCTTTGTTTTCGGGGAGGGTCGAAGCGATGGTGCCGTCCTCCATCCACGCGACGAAATCCGCTTGCTTGAGACGTTCTTCAGTTACCGATGCATTGAGCCAGGCGATCTTGATCCGGTCAGCACTCAAAGACGGAATGAGAGACGTAAATGGGACCTGGTCGATGGTCAGCTCGACGCCAAGTGTTTTGGCAGCTGCCTGAGCCAATTCGACGCTGAGACCGACCTGCTTGCCGCTCTCGTCGATGTAAGAGAAGGGAGCATAAATGGTGGTCGCGATTGGCAATTTGCCGCTGTCCTTCACATAGGCCGGAAGCGGAACCTCGTCTGCGAGCGAAGCAGTTGCGCTAGCCATCAGCACCGCTGTCGAAAGCATTACAGATTTAATGGCAGTCATTTTATGTTCCCTTGTTGCGTTTGTCTTCATCGCCCTGGTTTCGACGCACGTCGGCCATCAGAGATGCAAGTGTGACTTGCCTCTCTGTCCGAACAGTGCGCGAGAACAGGCTTTGTAGGGTGCATCCTCTCTACACCCGCGAAAGGACCATACCGTCTGGTCCCTTGGGCGGCGAATGAATATTCGGCATGGTAATATGAGCCACATTCATTATTATACCGGGCCAAAACGTAAAACGAGGCTCGGATGAGAAGCGATTTCAGTCTTAATCAAATTGACCTGAACCTACTGAAAGTTTTTGATCTTCTCATGCAGGAACGCAGTGTCACTCGCGCCGCAGAGCGGGCTGGTCGAACACAATCGGCGATCAGTCATTCGCTGAATAGGTTGCGCGAGATCTTTGGAGACGAGCTGTTCGTCAAGCATGCCGGGTCAATGAACCCGACTGCTCAGGCCAGAGAATTGGCAGCCGTAATCACGCAAGCGCTGTCCGATATTCAGGGAGTGGTATCCCAACACGTCAATTTCAAACCGAGTGAAAGCCAACGCCAATTTCGAATCGGTGTCACAGACTATACCAGTGCCCTGTATATTCCTGCGCTCCTAGAGGAGTTCAACGCCAAAGCACCTCACGCTCGACTTCGCATCGTGCCGGTATATCTCTATGAGGCTTCCGAATTGCTGAGCGATCCGGATCTCGATTGCGTGTTACTCGGCAATCCTATCATTCGGGAGGCGCATGTGGTCGAAACTATTCTCGCACGACATCAAATGCTCTGCGCCGCCTGGGTAGCGAATCCGGTCATAAAGGATCTGACACTAGAGAAATATCTTGCGATGCCTCATTTGCAAATATCTCCGGATGGCGATGAATCCGGCGTAAGCGATGGGGCACTGAAGGCAATGGGATTGTCACGCCGCGTTGCCGCGACTGTGCCGTACTACATGGTTGCTCCGAAAGTGCTTAAGGGTACACAAATGATTGCAGCATTCGCCGATGGCATGCTGTCACTTTTGGATGAAAGCAGCGAAATAGTGGTCACGCGTCCGCCCTTTGCTCTCCCTGACGTTCGAGTTTCTTTGATTTACGTCCGAGCGAAGCAGACAGACGCAGGGCACATTTGGTTGAGAAGTTGTATTCGCTCGATTGTGGCGGGTTGTGAGGAAAAAAAGAAGGCGTCCCTTCACCAAATCATTGGCCATGGGTAACCTCCAATCGCTCTTGGAGCCAACTCTTCCCAATGACCCAATGCGTGACAAGGTGGGCTCACGAAAAAATGCCCGATATCGCGGATACGGGGCGAAGAGAGGCGACGTTAGCCTCTGGGGAACAGTTAAATGTTTCAAAAGCTGTAGGCGATCAACAAATCCTTGGCATCGATCTGGTCGCCGGCCCTGACCAACACCTCGGCGATCACGCCGTCCTTTTCGGCGTGCAAAGCCGTCTCCATCTTCATCGCCTCGATGGAGAGCAGCACGTCGCCGGCCTTGACCGGCTGGCCGGGGTGAACCGCCACCGTCGAGATGACGCCCGGCATCGGCGCGCCGAGATGGGCGGCGTTGCCGGCTTCCGCCTTGCGCCGGATCGCGGCGGAGGCGCCGCGGTTCCTGTCCGGAACCTTGATCGAGCGCGGCTGGCCGTTCATTTCAAAGAACATCTTGACCATGCCCTTCTCGTCGATCTCACCCTGCGCCTGGTTGAGGATGACGAGCGTCTTGCCCTTCTCGATGTCAGCGAAGAGCTCCTCGCCCGGCGCCATGCCGTAGAAATAGGCCGGCGTCGGCAGCACGCTGACCGGCCCGTACGTCTCCGCGGCCAGCGCATAGTCGGTGAAGACCTTCGGATACATCAGATACGAGGCAAATTCGAAGTCGGTGACCTCGCGGCCGAGCTTCTCCTCGATGGACTTGCGCTCCGCGTCGAGATCGGCAGGCGGCAGCATCGAGCCCGGCACGGCCGCATAAGGCTCCTCGCCCTTCAGCGCCTTCTTCTGCAGAGCTTCCGGCCAGCCGCCCGGCGGTTGGCCGAGATCGCCCTTGAGCATCGAGATGACCGAATCCGGGAAGGCGATGTCCTTCGCCGGGTTCTCGACATCGGCAACGGTCAGGTCCTGGGAAACCATCATCAGCGCCATGTCGCCGACGACCTTCGACGACGGCGTCACCTTGACGATGTCGCCGAACATCTGGTTGGCGTCGGCATAGGCCTGCGCCACCTCGTGCCAGCGGGTCTCGAGCCCGAGCGAGCGGGCCTGCTCCTTCAAGTTGGTGAACTGCCCACCCGGCATTTCGTGCAGGTAGACTTCAGAGGCCGGTCCCTTGAGGTCGCTTTCGAAGGCGGCATACTGGTGGCGCACCGCCTCCCAGTAGAAGGAGATGCGGCGGATCCATTCCGGATTAAGGCCGGGATCGCGCTCGGAGCCGGAAAGCGCCTCGACAATCGAGCCGAGGCAGGGCTGCGAGGTGTTGCCGGAAAGCGCATCCATCGCCGCGTCAACGATGTCGACGCCAGATTCGATCGCGGCAAGCACGGTCGCGGCGGCGATGCCCGACGTGTCGTGCGTGTGGAAATGGATCGGGAGGTCGGTCGCTTCCTTCAACGCCTTGAACAGCACGCGGGCGGCTGCCGGCTTCAGAAGGCCCGCCATGTCCTTGACGGCAATGATGTGGGCGCCGGCCTTCTCCAGTTCGGCGGCAAGCGCCGTGTAGTACTTGAGATCGTACTTCGGCCGGGCGGAATTCAGGATGTCGCCGGTATAGCAGATCGCCGCCTCGCAGATCTTGTTCTCCGCGGCGACCGCGTCCATTGCGACGCGCATGTTCTCCACCCAGTTCAGGCAGTCGAAGACGCGGAAGACGTCGATGCCGCCCTTCGCCGCCTGGGCGACGAAGTATTTGACGACGTTGTCGGGATAGTTCTTGTAGCCGACGCCGTTGGCGCCGCGCAGAAGCATCTGCAGGAGCAGGTTCGGCGCACCTTCGCGCACCATCGCGAGCCGCTCCCACGGATCCTCGGTGAGGAAGCGCATCGATACGTCGAAGGTCGCGCCGCCCCAGCATTCGAGCGAGAAGAGGTTGGGCAGCGCCCGGGCATAGGTGCCGGCGATGCGGGCGATGTCGTAGGTGCGCATGCGCGTGGCGAGCAGCGACTGATGGCCGTCGCGCATCGTCGTGTCGGTCAGTAGCACCTGAGGCTGCGCCTTGACCCATTCGGCAAACTTCTTCGGCCCGAGCTGATCGAGCCGCTGCTTGGTGCCTGGCTGCACGTCGCCGCCGATGAACGGCACCACGGGAGCGGCGATGTCATCATTGGGCTTCGGCCGGCCCTTGGCCTCCGGATGGCCGTTGACCGTGACGTCGGCAAGATAGGTCAAGAGCTTGGTGGCGCGGTCCTGACGCTTCACCTGCTGGAACAGCTCCGGCGTCGTGTCGATGAAGCGGGTGGTGTAGCTGTTGTCGTGGAAGCTCGGATGGCTGATGATCGCTTCCAGGAAGGTGAGGTTGGTCGCCACGCCGCGGATGCGGAATTCGCGGAGCGCCCGGATCATGCGGTGGATCGCCTCGTCCGGGTTCGGCGCCCAGGCCGTCACCTTTTCCAAGAGCGGATCGTAGTAGCGGGTGATCACCGCCCCGGAATAGGCCGTGCCGCCGTCGAGACGGATACCGAAGCCGGTGGCGCCGCGGTAGGCGGTGATGCGGCCGTAGTCCGGAATGAAGTTCTGCTCGGGGTCTTCGGTCGTGATGCGGCACTGCAGCGCATGGCCGTTCAGCCGGATGTTCTCCTGCGAGGGCACGCCCGATTCCGGCGAGCCGATGGCATAGCCGTCGAGGATGTGGATCTGGGCTTTCACGATGTCGATGCCGGTGACGACCTCGGTCACCGTGTGCTCGACCTGGATGCGCGGATTGACCTCGATGAAGTAGAATTTTCCGGAGTCGGCATCCATCAGATACTCGACGGTGCCGGCGCCGATATAGTTGGTCGCCTCGGCGATCCGCTTCGAATAGGCGGCAAGCTCCTCGCGCTGGGCTGCGGTGAGATACGGTGCCGGTGCGCGCTCGACGACCTTCTGGTTGCGGCGCTGGATCGAGCAGTCGCGCTCGAAGAGATGCACGACGTTGCCGTGGGTATCGCCAAGGATCTGGCTTTCGACATGGCGGGCGCGCTCGACCAGCTTTTCCAGATAGACCTCGTCCTTGCCGAAGGCGGCCTTCGCCTCGCGCTTGGCCTCGGTCACCTCGCGGATCAGGTCCTTGGGCTCACGGATCGCCCGCATGCCGCGGCCGCCGCCGCCCCAGGACGCCTTCAGCATCACCGGATAGCCGATCTCTTGCGCCAGCCGCTTGATCTCCTCCGGATCGTCGGGCAACGGATCGGTCGCCGGCACGACCGGTACGCCGATCGAAATCGCCAGGTTGCGCGCCGCCACCTTGTTGCCGAGCTGGCGCATCGTCTCCGGCTTCGGGCCGATGAAGGTGATGCCGTTGGCGGCGCAGGCTTCCGCAAATTCCGGGCTTTCGGAGAGCAGGCCGTAGCCCGGATGAATGGCGTCGGCGCCGGAAAGCTTGGCGACGCGGATCACCTCGTCGATCGACAGATAGCTCTCGATCGGCCCGAGATCGCGGGCAAGGTGCGGGCCGCGCCCGACCTGATAGCTCTCGTCCGCCTTGAAGCGGTGCAGCGCCAGCTTGTCCTCCTCAGCCCATATCGCGACCGTTTTAAGTCCCAGCTCGTTGGCCGCGCGGAACACACGGATGGCAATTTCAGAGCGGTTGGCAACGAGTATCTTGGAAATGGGCATCGCAACTCTTCTTCACAAACGAGGTGGCCGAGAGCAGGCCCCGGCCTGCATGGCTGAGCCTGCTCTCTTCGATAATCGGATGAAGGTATTCGCGCTTAGAGCGCCGCGATCGTTTGAACCTCTACGAGGAACGGTTCCTTCACCAGCCGGTCGACCATCAACAAAGTGTTCGGCGGATATTTCCCGTCCGGGAACATCTTGGGAAATTCACGCAGGCGGAACTCCATGAACTTCGGGATGTCCTGCGAGTGGACCAAATAGGTCGTGAACTGCACGACATTGCTCCAGGATGCCCCGGCAGATTTCAGTGCGGCTTCGACGTTTTTGAAAACCTGCGCGGTCTGGGTGTCAAAGTCACCTTCACCGATGACGTTTCCCGCGGAGTCACCGGAAAGCATTCCGGCGATGAACAGAAACTCGTTCGCCTTTACACGGGTGACATGTGTGTACTGACCCATGGGCGGGCCAAGCTTCTCCGGATTGTAAATATTGATATCGGCCATTCTATACTCCTATCTTCGATGTGCGATGATTATCCGACCGGATTTTCGAGCGTCCCGATTCCGTCGATTTCGACGCGAACGCGATCGCCACGGTTGAGGTATTTCGGCGGCGTGAAGCCGATGCCGACACCGACCGGGGTGCCGGTTGCGATAATGTCGCCGGCTACCAGCGAGATCGAGCGGCCGATCGAGCGTATGAGGGTCGGAATGTCGAAGATCAGGTCGCCGATGCGAGCGTTTTGACGCTGCTCATCATTCACGTGGCAGCGAATGCCCCTCGAAGAAATGTCGCCCATTGCTTCCCGGGTGACGATCGCAGGGCCCATGGGCGCGAAGGTGTCGATACCTTTTCCGAGCAGCCACTGCTTATGGCGCTTCTGCAGTTCACGCGAGGTCACGTCGTTGATGATGGTGTAGCCGAAGACAAAATCCATTGGATCATCGTTCTCGGTGACGCGGCCGGCACGACCGATAATGACAGCAAGCTCGGCTTCGTAGTCCACCGACTGATAGGGATCATTCGCCCACTCGATCGTCGCGCCCGGGCCGATCACCGATGACGGCGGTTTGCTGAAGATGATCGGATATTCCGGAACTTCTGAGCCGCCGATCGATCCCGCGTCGAAGCCACTGCGCCCGAACTCTGCAGCATGTTCATGATAGTTCTTGCCAACGCAGAAGATGTTCCGGCGTGGGGTCGGGATAGGCGCGCGAAGCTCCACCTCGGAGAGCTGCAATACGTTGGCTTTCTCTTGGACAAGCCTCGCGATCTGGGCGGTGTGCTGATCGTAGTTTTCGATCAGATCCTGCATATCTGCTGCGAGGCCTGCCGCAGTAAGATCGACCAGGCGCGAACCGTCATCGACCAAAACGCCGACGGCAGTGTTGCCCCGATGCTGGAACGTAACAAACTTCATCAATTTACTCCTGTCTGAGGGGATGGGTGGGCACCGCGCCACCCACGGGGGATGCGAGCTCGGGGGACTCTTAACGGCGAGCCGAGCGCTGCCGGAGCCGGTCGAGGCAGACTGCCAACAGAATAACGAGGCCGACCGCCAAGGTCTGGAAATAGGCGGACACGCCAATCATGTTCAGGACATTCGAGAGCATCCCGAGCGTGACGACGCCGAAGACCACATGGATCATTCCACCGCTGCCGCCCTTGAGGGCCACCCCACCGAGGACAACGGAGGCTAGGGCTTGCAAGGCGAGGTTAGGTGCCGCAATCGGTTGGGCAGCGCTTGTCCAGGCGGTCACGACAACCGCGCCAATCCCGGCGCAGACGCCGCTCAAGACATAGACGAGCACCGTATAAAACCGGACGTCGACGCCTGAATGCGAAGCTGCCGAAAAGTTCGAGCCCATCGCGTACACGTACCGTCCAAAAACGGTAAAGCGCAGCAGGACCCAACAGCAAGCCAAGACCGCCAGGCCGATCAAAACCATCACCGGGATTCCGGCAAGTGAGGTAAAGCCGATCAGATCGGTATATTCGCCGGGAACGTCATAAATCGGCACGCCGTTCGCCAAAATCAGCGCGAAAGCCTGTGTGATGGAAAGGGCGGATAGGGTGACGATGAGCGGACTTGCCCCTGTCGCGGCGACGACGAAGCCTGAGAACAGCCCACAAAACGCCCCAACAGCAACCATCACGCAGACGCCGGCACCAATACCCAGCTGCGGCATCACGAGGACGCCTGCGACCCCGGCCACAGACAACACGGACGATTGGGAAAGATCTAGCCCGCCGGACATGATCACGATGCCTTGCGCGGCTGCGAAAATCAGCAATGGCGTCAATTGCCGAAGAAGATTGAGCAGGTTGTTCGTTGAAAGAAACCGCGGCTCGATCATCACTGCGACGAGCGCCAGCAATAGTATAAGCAACGGCAACATCAAATCGGCATAGCCGACGTGTCCGAACAGATGCCGCACCTTCGGAGGACCGGCCTGGTTGATACTTTGCGAACTCATAGAACTTCCTCCCTGTCTTTTGCATGTGTCGCGCCAACCACGTCCGCCGAGATCGACGACATGTCGCCGGTGGTCGGGGCGCTGTACGTGCGCACGCACTGTCCGTCGAACATCGTGTGAATGCGGTCGCTGAGGGCGATCGCTTCTTCGAGATCGCTGGACACAAGAAGGATCCCCCATCCCTTGCCAGTGCATTTGCGCAGTAGATTGTGAACGTCCGCTTTTGCGGCGATATCGATTCCGGCCGTCGGCTCCTCGAGCACAAGCAGACGGAGGTCGGATCCGAGCAGCCGACCGATAAGGACTTTCTGCTGGTTGCCGCCGCTCAAGCTCGTAATCGGATCTTTCGCATTTCCGTATCGAACGCCGATTTCCGACAGTTCCTTGTCAGGATCTCCGCCCGTCGGAGCGAGCGTCGCCCGCTGATTGCGGCTGCGAGGACGCAGATAGAGGTTTTCGCTGATACTTCTCGTCGGGAGGATCCCGTTCGCGGCGCGGCCGTTTGGAAGATGCCCTATTCCGAGCCTGCGAGCCCGAACTGGCGTATTGATGGCGATCTTTTGCCCCTCGACTTCCATCGCGACGGATGCGGCATCCGATTCCTGGCCCGACACGATCGATGCAATCCGCTCGCTACCGCAGCCGATGACGCCATAGAGCCCGACGACTTCGCCAGGCGCGACGCGAATTGCTTCGGTGCTACCGTCCAGACGCGGCACCACGAGCGAGAGCAGATCGGCGGTGTCATTGTCGGGATTTTGCACGACCTGGCGCTGCCGATGCGGTGCGGGAATGCCTCCGCCGCCGAGACGCTCAACGATCTGATCGACGGTCTGGCGCCCGGCAATGCTCTCAACGAGAGCGCCGTTGCGAAGCACGGTGACGCGGTCGGCGAGCTCGGCGACTTCTGATACATGATGGGTAACGAAGACGATCGCAGTGCCGTTGGCCTTAAGCTCGCCCATGATCCCGTGCAGGTGTTTGCGCTCGGCCAGACTAAGCATGGCCGAGGGTTCATCGAGCACGAGAATTCTCGGGTTACGCGCCAGGGCCTTGCTGATTTCAACAAGCTGCTGCTGGCCAGGCGGGAGTTGGCCGACTGGCCGCTTGATCTCAATCCTGCCGAGGCCCACCGCTTCCAGAACGCTCTGGCATTGCGACCGCTCTCGCGAACGTCTGAGGACGCGAAGAGGGTTGCGTGTCGGCTCAGCGCCCAGGAAAAGGTTGTCTTGAATGCTCAGGTCCGGCGCCAGCGAAAGCTCCTGGAAAACCATCGCCAAACCGGCTGCTCGCGCTTCGTCAGGAGTAAAAAACGGAACTTCCTTGCCGCCATACCAGAAGCTGCCGGTATCTGGCCGAACAAAGCCCCCACAGATTCTGCCCAAAGTGGACTTGCCCGCCCCGTTTTCCCCGATGATGCAATGAATCTCACCGGGGAAAATATCGATGGAGACCCCCCGGAGCGCTCTTGTCGCTCCGAAGGACTTGCTGACGTCGACTAGTCGCAGGAGTGGTGTCATCAGGGCACCGTCACTGCTTGATGTTCAAGGACCAATCCTTCGGGGGAAGGTCGTAGACATCGTAGCCGTAGGAATCGACGTTCTTCTTTGTGATCACGGCATTGTTGGTGAAGATCGTTGGATAGGCCATGCCCTGCGTCTTGAACTCGTCACCTTTCGAGAGTTTCTCATGATCTCGAATGGCGAACTGCACGATCAGACGGCCCATCAGGATGCCCGGCTCCGACGTGAGCGCCAACAAGCGGTCGTTCTTGATCAACGGCAGTGCCTCGCGGACGATCGTGGCAGAAACCACCTGGGCTTGGATGCCGCTCTGCCGAGCAGCCTGAGCCGCACCCAGTCCCAGCGGTATCACCGGCGTGAAGATAAACTTCGTGTCCGGATTCTTCTGAAGCATATCCGATACCTGGGTGAGGCCCTGCTCCAGCTCAAGCCCGCCGGTAACAGCACCCTTGACCAAGGCTACGTTCGGACACGCTTTCAGGCCTTGCTCGAAGCCATCAAGCCGCAAGCGCGCCCATTCAGCGCCGGCGGGACCCGGTAGGGCAATGGCGCCGGCCTTGTCTGGTCCGGCAGCCGCGCAGATCTCCTTGGCCAGACCGAGACCGATTGCTTCGTCATCCTGCGTGACACCGAAATCGACGTTCTTGCTGTCGACCGGGATGCCCGCAGCAATGACGCCGATGCCCGCATCCTTAAGCCGCTTGAGCTGGGGATCATAGCCTTTGTAAGCAGCAGCGCCGAGCACGACATAGTCGACACCAAGGCTTTGCAAGGTTTCGATCTGCGAGAACTGTTGCGTCACGTTCCCATAGGCGCCGGCGATCGAAATCTGGGCGACCGTGACATTGTTTCGCTTTGCCTCGTCGGCAATCCCGTAGGCGATGCCTTTCCAGAAATCGTCATTGAGGTGAACCAGCGTTACGCCGAGTTTGAGCGGCTTGGTCGCGACGACCGGCTCAACGATTCCGGCCAGCCGGTCGGGCTCCTCGGCCAAGCTGGAATGCGACGCAAAAAGTGATCCAACGACGACAGCACAGGCGATGCGGGCAAAGCTGAGTTTGGATTTCGAAATTCCGGTAACCATAGTAGAACCCCTCTAAGGTGTTGTTATTTTATTGTGGTTGCGGGAACAGCGTATGAGCGGCGGACAACAGCGCGTCCGTTCGCTCAAGCGCCACTGAGTGAGAGCAATTTGCGAGCAGGACGACGTCCGCTTGCGGTATGTGGTCGGCAAGTTTGAGAGTGGTCGCTGGCGGGAACGGTTCGTCCACTCTTCCGTGCAGCATCGTCACTGGACACTTGATACGGGCCAGCACCGACGGGTCGATGATGGCGAGGTCCGCGTAACGCTGCCGGTCGCCGGCAAACATCCGCGAAAAGTAGTCCTTGTAGCTGGGATCCTCGTGGAGGACTTTTACCCGCGCGTCCAGATAGGCGTCGTCAATCAGCGATTTGTCATTGATCAGGAACCCAATCGCTTTCTGCAGATCCGCCCGGGTTTCCGGAAAGGTCCAGCAGGCGACCGTACCTTCGTTGACATTAAATTTCGCTCCCATCGCCCCGGTGGTCAGCACCTGGCCTACGCGGGCTTCGGAAGCAGCGACCTGCAGGGCGAGCGAGGCCGAAATGGAGTGAGCGATGATCCCAACTGTTTCGCCCGGGATCCTTGCCAGCATGGCCTTGCATTGCCGGACCCAAAGATCGAGGTCAAAGAAGGGTTCTGATTTCTTCCGGTCCGACTTTCCAAAGCCAATCAGATCCATTGCATGGACATGATATCGCTCAGACAAGGGCCCGAGGACGCGGCTCCAGTTTCCCAACGTGGATGCGCCGGGACCGGACCCATGGATCATCAGCAAGGGATAACCCTTGCCGCCCTCGATATAAGCGACCCGGTGGCCGTCAATCGAGAACTCTCGGTCTTCGAAATGGGGCATGTGAAGCTCCAGAAACGCCAGCTACGTTCTTGCCGAATGAATGCGTGAACCCGCACCGCACTTGTCCCGGTGCGGGTTGCTGTTATCGGCAAATCGATGGATGAGTGCAGTTAAGCTGCAGCGTCGTAGGCGATGTAGCCCATGCCGCAGATCCACTCGACGACCGGCTCATAACCGATCACATCGGCCTTGGACCCGCCCATGGCGCCCATCACGGCCATCCAGTTGAGGATCTCGTGACCACCGTGTCCGCCACCCTCTTCGACGCTTTCGAACGTGCAGTTCCGAAGATAATCGGTGTCGCCTCTTCCGAAGGCATCGATGATTTCGCGGTCCCAAGCCGCGTTGACCAGGGGGTGCTGATGGCGCAGCGGCCACTGCATTTTGTCGGCCATTTCGATCTCGTAGGCGGCCAGGTCGGAATAGAGCGTCGGATCTTCCTCCGCGACGTGCTTCCCCTCGCTTTGATAGCGCTTCATACGCTGGAGGAACTGGTCGTCTTCCGGCGCACCTTCGGTCCAGACGGGAGGCCAATGCGACAGCCCGCCGGTCGCCAGGAACGCAACCCGAAGGCCGGCCGGCAGTTCGCGTTCAATGATATCGCGCACCGCTGCACCCATGTCGTATGCACGCGCCATGCTCGGGAGCGGCGGCGAGAATACGTTCGTGTAGATCGGAATGACAGGAATGTCGTATTGCGGTCGGATCAGCTTCCACGGCACAAGAAGGTTGTTGCCGTATTCGATCTCGCCCATGCGAGCTGCGTCGAAGTTGCGCTTGATGAGCCCACGAAGCAATGTCTCCGCATGCTCGACATTGCTCTCGATCACGACTTTCTCGTCGAACTTGAGAGCTTCCATCATATAGTCGGCGGGACCGCTATGGGACGCCGAGATGCCGACGGCAAAGGCCGGCATCATCTTGCGAAAATGGTTTTCGAAATGGTCGTCCAGGAAGGCGATGATCAAGTCGGGGCGTGCCGCGTCGAGACGCCGAGCGCATTCCTGATGGGCTTCGTGGATGCTCTTTTTTACCGCTTCGGATGGCGCGTCCGCCCATCCAAGGACGCCGGGGGCATGGGACATGCTCAGGGCGCAGACAACTTCAGCCATTAACTTCCTCCTCATTGATGCGTTCGTTCAGCCGGTCAACGGCCCGACGACGCGGTTTGTCGGCGGCGAATAGGCGCCAACTTAATCTGCATGTCTTTCGGATACAGAATACGGGATTCAGGATACATACGTGACAAGCGATTGCAAGTGGTTTATGGTTGCAGATAACGATTTGGTCAGACGGGCGAGCTGACGCGCGAAAATGAGGAAGACGGCCGATGTGCATGTTCCCCTCCGGCTTGTGACCTGCAGACCCGAGGAACTGAGTTTTCGGGAGGCGTAGCCGCGCCTGCCGAAATGAACGTTAAAGGATGAATACGAATGGTTTCAGAGACCGGTCCGAAGCGCCAAATGCAGAGATCCAAGCTCTCTTCCCAGCTATACTCGATGGTCAAGAACGACATTCTGCAAGGACAGTTGCTTCCAGGTAGTCCCATCTCGGAAGAAGCACTGGCCGAAACCTACGGTGTCAGTCGCTCTCCGGCCCGCGAGGCGCTGGCGGAACTGGAGCGTGCCGGGCTTACCCAACGCTCGGGAATGCGGGATCGGAAGATAACGGTCCCAAGCCTTGAGATGATTCGAGAGAAGTTCGAACTGTGGTGGATCGTCGATGTGGGACGGACCTACCTCGCCTCGCTATCGGCGAGTGAAGACGACGTCGACGAGCTTGAGCGATATGCCGAACAGATGGCCACCGCCGTCGAACAGAACGATGTCAGGACCTATAAGAGCGTCTCCCATAAGTTCCACCTCAAGATCCGGCATTCTTGCCGTAATGAAGCGGTGAACGAAGTCGGGCGCGACTGCGATGTTTACCTGGACTGGTTCGAGAACCTGTACGACCGCTACCCGGAGTGTTCGATGGTCATCGTGCAGGAGCACCGGTCCATTCTGGATGCTTTCAAACGCCGTGACCTGGCAGGCTTGTCCGAAACGATAAGAAACCACATCGAGCGGCAGCGTGACCGGATTCTAGAGCACTTCCAGGCCGCACAAGAAAAACCGAAGACACGGTCAAAGCTGTCGGCTCGACAGCCTGCCTCCTAAACTTCAAACGGCTGCTGCCTTAGCCGTCCAAGACATCTTGCGAGACTCATTTGCCGCTACAAAGCTGACCGGCCGGTTTCGGCCGTTGATAGCGACCTTCCCGCCTTCCGCAACGGGACGAGCGGCCACTTCCTTGCCGATGCCTGAACCCGCCGCCGGTGATGGCGGCTACCTTGCCTTCAAATCGCATATTGATCTCTGTTTCTCTATCTATCGATAGAGAGGATTTTGGCAAAATGAGCGAAACAGCCGAAGCAATCATGGACGCCGCTGAGGAGCGTATCCGTCAAGCAGGCTATAGTGGCTTCAGTTTTCGGGAAGTCGCTGCGGATATCGGTGTTAAGAGTTCGAGCGTCCACTATCACTTCCCGACCAAGAAGAAGCTCGCAGCGGCAGTCGCCCGCCGTTACACCGACCGCTTTCTGGATGCGGTGGATCAGAAACAGGCTACGGGCAACGACATCGTCACAGCCTGGCGGCAGGTCTTCCGCGATGCCTTGCACCGCAACGGCAGGATCTGCCTCTGCGGCGCCATGGGAGCAGTGTCCCACGACCTGGCCGGGGAAGTGAGGGAAGAAGTAAAACGGTTCTTCGTGCTCGGAATCGAAACGCTCACGCGAGGGGGCTGGGCCGCGACACCGCCGTGCGGGTACTTGCTACCCTCGAGGGCGCGATGTTCACCGCCAACGTCCTCGACGATCGTTCGATGTTCGAGAGCGGAACAGCCGCTCTCGTACAGGCCAGTCTTCCTCGGGCGTCATTGGCAGTTGTTCGACATAAATTGGCATATTGTCAAAATACAGCCAGCGGCAATCCCGTATAATAGCCGAAATGGGCGCTGATGCGTGCCCGATCCTGGTTTGAGGAACCTGCCATGACCCACATCGACAGCCGTGGCCTACCACTCTCGACGACATCCAATCTCGCGGCCGAACACTACCGGGAGGGGGTCGACCTGCTCCTCTCGGCCTGGCCGGGTGCGGCAGAGGCTCTAGACGAGGCCATCGCAGTTGATCCGGATTTTGCTCTTGCACATGCGGCACGCGCGCGCCTGCATGCCGTCCGCACCGAACTCGCAAGCGCTAAGGCGAAGATCGCGAAAGCCGAAGAGATCGTCTCCCGGTACGGGACCGAGAGGGAGCGAAGCCATGTCCAGGTCCTCTCGCTTGCCATCAACGGGCAGGCGGCGAAGGCGCTGGAGCGAGCTCTCGACCACGCCGACCGCTGGCCGCGCGACATCCTTATCCTTTCATTGCCTCTTGGCGCCTTCGGACTCTTCGCCTTTTCCGGCATGTCCGACCACGACCAGGCGCGTGTGGATCTTTGCGAACGTCATGCGCGCCACTTTAACGGCGACGATTGGTGGTTCCTCACGTATCTGGGCTGGGCGCATGCCGAGAACGGAAACGTAACCCACGGCCGAAAACTCACCGAGCGCGGCTACGAGCTCAGGATCGACAATGCAAATGCGGCACATGCGCTTTCACATGCCATGTATGAAGGCGGCGCGGGCGAGGACGCCGAGAGGCTGGTCGCGAACTGGCTGCCCCGCTACGACCGCGCTGGCATCCTTCACGGCCACATTGCCTGGCACTCGGCGTTGGGCGCCCTGGAGCGGGGTGATCCCGAGCGAGCACTTGCGATCTACGAGAACTACATCCAGCCGTCGGTTACGGCCGGTATGCCGGTCAACGTGGTCAGCGACACGGCCTCTTTCCTGTGGCGGCTCCAGGCCTACGGTCACACGGTGCCGGCGGGGCTGTGGGCGGCGGCGGCAACCTATTCCGGGGAATATTTCCAGAAGGCCGGCTTCGCCTTCGCGGATGTCCACATGGCCATAATCGCGGCGGCAGTCGGCGACAGGGCTGCAGTCGAGCAGCGTGTGCAGGTGTTGACTGGCTTGATCGATGCCGGAGCCTTGGCCGCGGGGCCAGTCGTACCGGCGATCTGCCGCGCCGCCTTGTCCTTTGCGGAGGAGGATTACGCAGGCTGCGCCCGTATCCTGGAGCCGGTCGCAGTCGACGTCGCGCGCATCGGCGGCAGTGGCGCCCAGCGCGAGATGATCGAAGACATGCTCCTCCTCGCCCTCATGCGGAGCGGCGAAGCCGCGAAGGCCCGTGCGCTGCTCGACCGCCGCCTTCATCGTCGCCCATCACCGCGCGACACGCGCTGGCACGGCCTGCTCGCAGCGTAAAGATCCCTATGTCATATGCGAGCAGCAAGGTTGCCACCGGACCCCCGGGTCGAGCGAGTGCGGAATCTCGACGTCGCGAAGTTCGCGACCGGTCACCCACTCGTTCAGGTGCTTCACGGATCCAACAGCGTCGGAGACGCAAAGGCCTATCTGGAAAGCGCGCTGTTTAACGACGATGTCGTCGAGGTCTGAAGCCGCTTCTGGCTGCCGCCGCGGAAGTCCGCATCTACGCTGTGGCCTAGACTAAGCCCAGCCCGGTTGTACTGGAGGGCCCGGACACCGGCCCTCACTCTTCACGAGGAGCTGTCCCTTGTCACAATCCATTCTGATCGTTGGAGGCGGACTTGCAGGCCTGAGCGCGGCCCGGTTCCTCCATCAAGCCGGCCTCGGCTTTCAGCTTCTTGAGGCCCGTGAGCGCCTGGGCGGACGCATTCTCTCCGTCGACTGCAGCGGTGAACCATCAGGCGACGGCTTCGATCTTGGCCCGTCGTGGTTCTGGCCTGACATGCAGCCCGAGATGGTGGACTTCGTCCACCATCTCGGGCTGAACTATTTCGAGCAGAACAGCGACGGCGACGTGATCTTTCAGCGGATGTCCCGCGAAGCTCCTCAGCGCTATCGCGGAATGCGGCAGGAACCGCAGGGCATGCGGCTCGTCGGGGGCATGGGAGCGGTCATATCGACGCTTGCCGAAACCCTGCCCGCACAAAGCATTCAACTGAATGCCCGCGTCACGCATGTCTCGCTCGACGGCGAAGGCGTCGTTGTGCAGTACGTCGATGCGAGCGGGTCGTCCCATAAAGAGCGGGCGTCGCATGTCCTGTTCGCACTGCCGCCGCGTCTCATCGAGGCAAAGGTTTTGTTTTCGCCATCGCTCGATTACGCGACAGCCGAGCGATGGCGGCAGACCCCGACCTGGATGGCGCCGCATGCCAAGTTCTTCGCACTCTATGACCGCCCATTCTGGCGCGACGCCGGCCTCTCGGGAACGGCGCAAAGCTTGGTGGGGCCTTTGGCCGAGATTCACGACGCGACAACCGCCTCGGGCCGAGCCGCACTGTTTGGCTTCGTCGGCGTCCCGGCCGGTGAGCGCGCATCTGTCGGACGCGATGCAATCGTCACCGCTTCGATTCAGCAACTCGCCCACATGTTCGGGCCGGAGGCCACCAGTCCCCGCGCGACATTGTTCAAGGACTGGACGGACGACCCGTTGACTGCAACTGCGGACGACAGGCAGGCCGGTGGCCATCCCACCCCCGATCGACGGCCATGGGTCAACGGAAAATGGCGCGATTACATTTCGCTGGCCGGGAGCGAAACCAGCATCAGTGAACCTGGTTACCTGGCCGGTGCGGTCGAAGCCGCCACCCGGATCACAAACGAACTCGTCGGCAGACTGAGCAAGGTCGAGACACACACATTCACGGCTTTCACCGAAGCATCCCAGACCGTGGGGAATTGAAATCATGAAAACTACCTATCGAGCGATGCAGGTCACTACACGCGGTCGCCTGGAACTGGTGGAGCGGCCAACGGCGAAGCCAGGGGTGAATGAGGTGCTGATCGCCGTCGAAGCCTGCGGTATCTGCGGCGCCGATGCCAGCGATATCGACCGGGCTGATCCGGCGCTTGAGCCGCCTCGTGTTTCCGGTCACGAGGTCGTCGGCCGCATCGCAGCACTGAGTCCCAACACGCCGTCGATCTGGAAGGTGGGGCAGCGCGTCGGCGTTGGCCGTCTGGGCGGTCTTTGCAACGAATGCGGCGAGTGCCGGCGAGGACGTTTCAACCTTTGCCGCAACCAGCCCATTGTCAGGTCTTCCTGCGACGGCGGCTGTGCCGAGATGATGATCGCGCGTGCAACAGGCCTTGTCTCTATCCTGGACGAATTGTCGTCAGAAGAAGCGGCACCCATCCTCTGCGCGGGTATCGCCACGTTCAATGCCTTGAAAAAATCGGGCGCCGAAGCAGGCGACACCGTCGCCATTCTCGGAATCGGAGGCCTCGGCCACATGGCGCTCCAATATGCCCGCAGGATGGGATTTCGGGTGGTGGCGGTAGGTCGAGGCGAGGATATCGCCACCGATGCAATGAACCTGGGCGCGCATCGCTACATCGACATGGAGAGCGAAAACGCCGCAGATGTGCTGAACGGGTTGGGCGGCGCGAAAGCGATCCTGACCACCACCGGCAATTCGACAGCCGTTACCGCGCTGATGCCCGCGCTTCAGCCGGAGGGGCGTCTGATCGTGCTTGGCGTCGGCAAGGATCCACTGCCGGTCTCGACGGGCTACCTGGTGGGGGCTGAACGGGGCATTATCGGCTCGATCACCGGCTCCCTGTATGAGAACGAAAAGACGCTTGATTTCAGTGTGCTTGCGGGCGTCAGGCCTATGATCGACACCATGCCGCTGGAGAAAGCCCAGGAAGCTGTCCAGAAGATGAGATCCCGGGACGCGAAGTTCCGGATCGTGCTGACGATGGGAGACCAGACCAATGCGCATCAATGAAGACCTGACGAAACCGGTTATCGTCCATTCGGCCAAGCTCGACTGGGTCGCCAGTCCGTCCGCCGGCGTCGATCGCCACATGCTCTATCGCGTCGGCGGCGAAGTTGCGCGCGCCACCACGATCGTGCGCTATGCGCCGGGAAGCGCCTTCCCCCGCCACGTCCATAGCGGCGGCGAGGAAATCCTCGTGCTCGAGGGCACGTTCCAGGACGAACACGGTGACTATCCCGCAGGCTGCTACTTCCGCAACCCGCCCGGTACCTCCCATGTGCCGGCGTCGAAGGATGGCTGCACGATCTTCGTGCGTCTCTGGCAGTATCGGGATGGCGACCGCACGCAGATCGTTCGCCAGCCTGGCGAAGGTGAGGCAGCACCCTTGCGCGATGGAGCCGAGGCAGCGCGGGTCCTGTTCGACGACGGGAAAGAATGCGTATCGATCGAGCGCTGGCGGCCCGAGGCCACCGTGACGGTCGAAAATCGCCGCGGTCTCGAACTCCTCATGCTTTCCGGTAGCCTGACAGTTGGCACCGAGCAACTGGAAGCGCACAGCTGGGGACGTTTGCCCGCTGGCCTGCCGCTTGAGGCGATGACCGGCCCCGAGGGCGCCGAGATCTGGATCAAGGACGCCGCCCTTCAGCACGCCGACGTGCTGCAGATGCCGGCCTGACCAAGCTCTGATTTTGGCCTCTACCGCTGCGGCGCGGGATCATCCCGCCGCGACGGCTGCCTTGAGCCGCGCATACGCCAATCGCAGTCACCGCGACCCCGCCGCACCGCGCACGCAGGTCCCACCCAGCGCAAGAAGGGCGAGCACGAGGGGAATGAAGGAAAGCGCGAGGATGGTATTCCATCCGTACGCTGTCAGCAGTCCCCCGGAGAGGAACGAGCCGAGGGTCATCGTTCCGAATACTGCGAAGTCATTGAGCGACTGAACCCGCGCCTTCTCTTCGGGACGGTGGCATTCGAGCACCAGGGCCGAGGCCCCGAGGAAACCGAAGTTCCAGCCGACACCGAGCACGATCAGGGTGATCCAGAAATGCGCCACATCGACTCCCGTCAATCCGACGGCTGCGGAGATGCCCGTCAGCACCAGGCCCGTCATGACCACGCGGGGTGCGCCGAAGCGCGTGATCAGCCGCCCGGTAAAGAAACTTGGGGCATACATCGCAACCACGTGCCATTGAATGGCGAGGTTTGACGACTCCTGCGACAGCCCGCAGAGCTGCATTGCCAAGGGTGCCGCGGTCATCAGGAAGTTCATGAGCAGGTAGGAGACGACCCCGCAGATGACTGCCGTGATGAACCGGGGCTGGCGGGCGATAACACCAAGGGGACGACCGCCTGCGGCCTCCACCTTGGTCGGGGCCGGAAGGCGAACGCCGATCAGAAGCAGTGCGGAGAGTGCCGCCACTGCCGCCTGCGCGAGGTAGCTCGCCGCGAACATATGCGGCATCCAGAGATACATGGTGTTGTTGACAAGCTGCGGACCGATCACGCCGGCCAGGACGCCGCCGGCCATGACGAGAGACAGGGCGCGCGGACGCCGGTCAGCCGGAACGCAGTCTGCAGCCGCGAAACGAAACGAAAGCACTACGGCGGCATAGGCGCCCCCGAAGAGCGTCGCGGCGCAGTATAGCCAGAACGAGCCGATCACCACCGCAACCGCCGCCAGCAACCCGACGAGCACGCCGCAGCCCGTCCCAACCAGAAATGCGGTACGTCGGCCGTAGCGTTGCGCGATGGCACCGGCGGGCAGCGTCGAGACCGCCATCCCCACCACGAACATCGATATCGGCATCGTGGCGAGCGCGGGGGTAGGAGCAAGCGTGTTTCCGACGATCGCCCCGGTGGAATAGATGCCGGCCGAATTCGCGCCCCCCAACGCCTGTGCAATGGTCAGCCTCGCAAGGTTGCCGCGTGCGGCGTCATAATGAGATGAGGCAGCGGGTTCGAGCACTTTGCTTGCGGTAATTTCTGACATCCGGCTTCACAAGGCATGAGGGGACTGATCCGGCGCGAGGTCTGGTCGCGTCGGTCGGAAAAGGCGCTTAGCATTCGATTTGACCAAAGATTAGCGAATTTCGATTTGGCTGTATTTCAATGGACTGACAATCTATGTAGAATACCTGCCAAAGCGAGAGATAAACATGATCTGGCATCCGATCGCCGCGCCGCCGGGGGTTCGTCCTCCTCAACCGATCACGGTGCGAGCGCAATCCATTCCCGCGCGTCATTATTTTCCGGACCACTCCCATACTTGGCACCAGCTGGTCTATGCGATCTCCGGAGTGCTGACGGTTTACACGGAAGCCCAATCCTTCGTGATCACGCCGGATCAGGCAGTGTGGTTGCCGACCGGCGTCGTGCACCGCGTCGGCTCGCTTCTCGGCGCGGTATTTCGAAGCCTCTGGATCGCGGATGCCGCCGGCGCAAACCTACCGAGAGTCCCGACGATCTTCATGATGTCACCCTTGCTGCAGGCCTTGATCATCGAGGCCACGGAACTCGAGGGCGAGCCGGAAGGAGATGGCTATTCAGGTCGCGTGACCGCCCTCATCCTCGATCAGCTCGTGCGGGTCCAGCCGCTGCCATCGGCTTTGCCATGGCCGCGCAACAAGCCGTTGACCACGCTGTGCGAGGCGCTCTATCTGGACCCTACGGATGACCGAAGCCCGCAGGAATGGGGGCTGGCGCTGAATATTTCGACCCGAACATTGGCGCGCCGCTTCAACACGGAGCTGGGCATGAGCCTGCGCTCATGGAGACGGCGCCTTCGGCTCTTCCGTGCAATAGAGCTTCTGGGCGGTGGTCTGGGCGTGACACAAGTCGCCATGGAGCTTGGTTACGGCTCGACATCGGCTTTCGTGTATGCGTTCCGCATCGAAATGGGCAGTAGTCCCCAAGCTTACGTGCGCCGCCATGTCATGGAAGGCGCAAGCGCGCCAACGGGCTCAGCCTTTCAAAAGGTGCAGAGCTGAACGATGGATCCCCCGTCGGGGCCGGGCACGTTGGGCCTCGAACAGCCATCATGCCGGCGGGTCGAAGGCCCCGATCTCCGGCAGGTTGTCGTCGAAACGCTCCACCTGCACGGTCGTCAGTTGCACAGTGCAGCCCTGCGCCAGGGCCGAGGTACCTTAGCGCATCTCTAACTGGCTGTACCGCAACGTTTGCCAATCTATATTGATTATCTACCAGTTTGCAGGTGCTCAATACACGGCAACCGGCCACGTGCCCTCCGGGTTGGCACTACGCCCTCGGTAGGGCCGCCACGGGGCACCTGTGGCGCGGCCGGAAGGCTCATCTATTCTTAGATGGAACCGATCTGCCATCTGACGTGCTTGCGGCGCACCCTCGCGAGTACGTGTAAATCCGCTACGGCTTCGGCTTACGATCTCGACAGAAGGATGCCTCTCCAGCCATTGCCCCACCCACCGCTCTCCGGACACCAGCGCCTGCCTTATATTCATCATACTTATTGTTCTTATATTGCACTGCAACAAAATCAGCCTGTCTGTCCGAACTTCTGTGACGGCCGGCTCGCTTAGGGCGCACCATCGAGGGATCAACCCATGACAACTTCAATGAGAGATATAAGGGCGCCCGTCGCAGACCGAGGCTACGGCGATACAGGAGCCGCGGTTCGGCGATCTCGCGAAGCGGTGGGATATAGCGTTGAGGAGCTTGCAATAACCTGTGGCCTGACTGGCGCCGAAATCACAAGGATTGAAATAGGTGCTGATGCCGACCCGGGCAGACTCCGGCGCATCGCTGCTGCACTTCGAGTGCCAACCTCCACGTTCCTACTGAACTAGCGGAACGGGCGTCGCGCTGTTTGCGGAGCCCCCAAAATCTCCTGAGTTGATGCCGCCGCGGCTTTGTTGAACGCTGCTATCCTTGTCGTCAACCGGGAAGATTGTCCCGAATGTTGAACTTTGATTCCGAATCAATGAACTTATCCGCGAGGTACGTGAATCCTCGTGCACCAAGTGCGCGGAAAACCTGATCAGAATGAGACGGCGCACTGCCACATGTACAAAGGCGGTTTGCACCATCATGGATGTCGCCATTGAATTGACGGCACGGAAAGGAGGCTACATGCGTGCGCCATCAGGTGCTGTTGCGGGACTTTGCTCTGCCTCCGCGACCATGTTCGCAGTGGGAATGGCGTTCCTTGGCTATTGGGGATTGTATGAGCCCGACGACTGGCGCAGCGCCGATCTTGTCATTGTGATTTTGGCGCTCGTCGGATTTGCAGCGCTTGGCTCGGTGCCCTGGATTGTGACTACCCCCGTTGCAAATGACGGCGAGGAGAAGGTCCTAGCCGCCAGGCGAGCGTTGGCGTTGGGAGTCATCTTGATCTGGCTGTCCGTTCTCGTCTCGGTATTCACCTAATCTCGCCCCATCGGCTGCCTCTGGCGTCCTCGTGCAAGGCTCCTCCCTCACACTTGCGACCCCAACGCACGGATCAGTTGACGCTGGATGTCGTGATGTTTCTCCCATTCGCAATGTGCTCCAGGCTCTCCCATATGGGCCCCGCGACGCTTCAAGACAGGACTCCCTTAAGGTTGTTCATTCAAGAAACGCGGTTGCAGGCGCGGGCAGCAGCGAATAAGGTTCGCCGGCGGCGCCGACGCCGCTCAGCTCACGAGGATGTTCATGGCGACCGGTACCGTAAAATTTTTCAACCAGGACAAGGGCTTTGGCTTCATTACACCCGACA
Organism: Sinorhizobium terangae; assembly: GCF_029714365.1. NCBI lineage: Bacteria > Pseudomonadati > Pseudomonadota > Alphaproteobacteria > Hyphomicrobiales > Rhizobiaceae > Sinorhizobium > Sinorhizobium terangae. The sequence continues at coordinate 115,890 of NZ_CP121661.1, read as the reverse complement.
ATGGCGGAGCGGACGTGTTCGTCCATGTTTCGGCTGTGCAGGGTGGGGATCCGCTTCGCGACGGTCAGAAGGTCAGCTATGACCTTGGGCAGGACCGCAAGACGGGGAAGTCGAAAGCGGAAAACGTCAGATCCGTCTGATCGGCTACCTCATAGAGTCACCGGTCCTCGCAGCTAAATCTCGAGACCGACGATGCGTATGTAAAGCGATCTTGATCTCGTCCTGATGCAGTAGAGAGTAGCGCCTCTTCTAGCCGCTGAATCTCGAGAGATCATTGAATTCGTTATCTTTGAGGACAGGTTTTTCCGATCGACCAACTGCGCAATGTAGCGAGCGCCTGATCCTCCGGCGCATGTGCCAATCGCAAGCAGGCTGCGAGGGGAACGGACAAGCGTACCGGCGGTATTGACGCGCTTCGCCAGCAAGGGGTGCCGTGCGACCCATTTTACAGTCCTGGCCCCGATGAAGTTTGTGGATCAGAGGTGAGCCGGACAATACTCGTGTTTGTCCGGGTTGATGAGGGGCTCGGCCGTGGCAAGCGGCGAACCCATACGGGACGCCTCCTGCACCAACATCTCGCGCATCCACAGGCTTGCCGGATCACTATCGTGAAGGGCAGGCCATTGGACAGCCTCGGTGAATGGGGGAAGTGGCAGCGGAAGTTCAACGATCTGCACGGGAATTGTCTTTGCGAAATGCTGCGCCAGCCGTAAGGGCATGGTTCCTATACGCTCGGTCCCCACCAGCATGGGCGGAATCATGCTGAAGCCCTGTAGGACGACGTCGGTACGTCTCTTGAGACCATGCTCGAGCAAATACCATTCCTCGATGCCTGGCCTCCGGCTATTCCCGAACTTGACCACAACGTGCCCCATCGACATGTATCTGTTGAATGTAAGTGGCTCTGACAGTTGCTCGTTCGTGCGACAACCTACACACACGTGTACATCTTCGAACAATTTCGCGCGAGGATGAGCGTTCGACATCAAGATTTCCGGGAGAATTACCAGATCGACATCGCCGCGCCGAAGAAGGTCCTCATTATCGTCGGTGGGAGGCCGAAATTCGAAGCTGACTCCGGGAGCTTCCCGCGCCGCACGCTCCACGATCTTTTCAAAAAACACGAGTGTGACGTAATCGGAAAGCACGATCTTGAAACGACGATCCGACTGGGCCGGGTTAAACGGCTCCCAGGAAATAATCGAGAGCTGAACGTGCAGCAGAGCCTCGCGCACCGCGGAGGCGAGCCCTTCCGCACGCGGTGTGGGGATAAATTCGCGACCAGCCATCGTAAATAGCTCATCACGGAAATAGGTGCGTAACCGGGCGACGGCGGCGCTCATCGCCGGCTGGCTCAGGTTGATGCTGCGTGCCGCCGCCGTGAGGTTCCGCTCGGCCATCAGAGCGTCGAGCGCAACCAGGAGATTTAGATCAAGACCCTTGAACCGCATGTTTCTTTATCCATACCGTGGATGTATGCCATCCGACCTATCAGCACCGTTTATTAGTAATACAAATTGACATTTTCACAGTGCAGAGACGGGGTATGGAAACTTTCATTCGCGAATTGCATATTGAACGCGAATTTGAATACGGCGTGTCGGATTGCGGACGCGCCGTGCTCGGGCAATGCTAGCGATCTAGCCTCGCGTCGCGCCGGCTTTCAGCGAGTGAACGGTCGGACTTTCGTCATCGCGTGCCGATAGCTTGACCTGTTCGGTCAAGAGCTTCTGGCGGTCGACGACACTGATTAAGGGCGGTCAAACAACGAGGAGCGACTTCCTCTTGGCTCGCTTGCGAAGTTCATCCGTGAAGCGGACGACAAATTGGCCGCTCAGGAAGCGGCTGAGCGCGACGGATGCTGACGAGGAGAAGTCAGCGGCGCCAACGGCGATCATCCGCCGACGCAGAGGCATATCTACGGCATGGCTGTCTTCCGATTTACGCAAACCGGTCATCCTATTTGCCGCGTGAGGGCGTTCGTCATCCGCTTTGTCAGGAGGACCTGCGAGAATGTGATCCACAGACGCGTCTCCTTGTTTCGGACGGATTTTCTCCATAGTGCGCCCTATAAACTGCGGAGAACCTCCCGAACTGAAAGAATCCCCATTTCAGGCAGATTTCTTTCAAAAGCATACGGTTCTCTGGATCGAGCAGGTCCTCCCGTGCAGCGCGTAACCGAAGCATCTGTAGATAGGCAGCAGGCGTAGTATCCTTGAAAGCACGAAAACCCGCTTCGAGTGCTCTGGTGGAAACACCCACTGCATCTGCCACCATTGGCATTGTAATCGGACGGTTGATATTGGCACACATGAACTCGATCCCGCGGCGGACATGTCCGGGAGCAATCATGCAAGGCTTCTTATTCATTAGATGCGACAACCGATGAGGCACCATCCTTATTACCACGTCGGCTAGTGCCTGCGTAATATGTGCCATCGCTACGGGAGACTGAGTGAGGGGGCCATTATCGCGTATTCCGTCGATGACCGCTTCCGTAATATTGCCGATTGTCCTACCAACTGGCGTTGACAGATCCAATTCGGGCAACAGGTCGAGCGAGCCATTAAACGGCACATCGAAAGTTTCGCCAATTGTCCGTTGGATCAAGGACCAATCAAGCACCAACTCGTCTATGAGATTGGATTGCCCGTGCATTGAGATGCCGCCAGGCTCGAAATTCCTGTAAAGAAGCAATTTCCCTTGTCCGGCCTCGGCGATGCGCGAACCGTACGTGACCCCCATGCCACCTCTGCGCGGCACTACGATCGATAGGTGCTCTGTTGCATCGGAAGCCCCCTGAGCGCGGAACTGAAACCCTGTCTGATGATACCCAGTAATCAATACTGCGCTTTCACAGGCCGAAAGATCGATCGCCCAATGGAAGTCTTGAGCACGGCCGACGAGCTCGGCGTCGAATGTGCCGAAAACCCCTCCGAGGGTTTCGATCATGCTATCGAACGTTGAGCCGCGATATCGAAAAACGGCGTCACCGGCGCTATTTTCCATCATGTATTCTCCAGGTTCAGTATTGCTGCTTTTATCGTTCCTGCTGGTTCAATGGCCGAGGACCTGACCGAGAGATGTGCGCGTGCAGTCCGATTGCGGCGCGCTGTCTGCATCTCGCCCGTTCTGTTCCCAATAGCAAGCTGAGCAGGTAAATTTATACGACAGCGCTAATATAGAAAAGAAGAAGGTGCCATGCCGAGCTAGCCGGGTTGCTACGAAATTTCGCAACGTAGAGCGGGACCAAGAACCGATCGAAACTCCATCAGGAGTCGTACACCACACGGACGCCCCTTCCGCCGGCGATTTCAGCCACCCGCTTCGATGATCTAATTGCCTATCCGGTAAACAAGACCGTGTCCCATTCGACCTCAAGCTTGCCTGTGTCTCCTCTCATCGATGACGGAAATTCCCACGGTGCCCCCACACGGCCTCCCCCTAACAGCACGGCAAAGCCGGAAATGAGGGGGCCGATATACCACAGCCAGACTGTCTTCAGCGCGTCGCGCTGCCGCTAGCCCTGCAGAACCAGGATGGAAACACAGAATTCAACTCGCAACAACAGAGTTGGTTGATGCACTTACCAAGCGGTCGCGTCTGAGCACGACAGTTATACTAGATTTTTGATTATGATATAATAGCGTTGATACGGACCCCCACTTTACTATACTAAATCTGGAAATCCAGTATAACGCCGAGATCCATGCTGAAAACCGTCGACATGATGTACCAGACGATGCTCGCCGAGGTCGGTCAGCGTGCGATGGATGACGCCTGGACGCTGGGCTTCCTGCCGACTGGTCGCTTTGTGAAGGTCAGGGTCAAGGATCGCGATTACTGGTATTTCGATCAGCCAGACGCGAAGGCGGTCAAAAGCGGAAATATGTCGGCCCCGTCGAAGATCCTGAGATCACGAAACGCGTCGAGGACTTCTCCACCATCAAAACCGACTACAGGACACGCCGACGTCTGGTCTCCAGCCTCACGACGGACGGCGGCCTGCTGGCGGCCGACCGAAGCTCAGGCGTGATCGTCGAAGCTCTGGCGGCTGCAGGCCTCTTCCGGCTTCGCGCTGTGCTTGTAGGCACGCTCGCCTTCGGAGCCTATTCCGGCCTTCTGGGTGTCCGCCTTCCCTCCACTGCCATCGTGACCGCAGATGCCGATTTCGCAAAGGGCTATGCGTTTTCGGCCAGCGTCATGGATAGCCTGCCACCGATCCTCAATCTGCTGCAATCCATTGACCCGACTTTCCGTGCCGTGCCGACCCTGACCGGGGCGGAGACAACCGCGTTCACCAACGGCGAAGGCTATCGCGTCGAGTTTTTGACTACGAATCGAGGCAAGCGCGAGTACCTGGACAAGCCTGCCGAAATGCCTGCCCTTGGTGGAGCGGGTGCACAGCCGCTTAGGTTTATGGATTTCCTGATCCGCGAACCCGTCAGAACGGTGCTCCTGTACGGAGCCGGTGTCTCGGTATTGGTGCCCGACCCGGCGCGTTATGCCGTTCACAAGCTCATCGTCGCGTCCCGGCGTCATGCCGACAGTGCACTCAAGCGCGACAAGGACGTGATGCAGGCCGGGATCCTTGTCCCTGCTGCAGACCAGACGATCTCCCGACCTCGCAATGGTCTATATAGAAGCATGGGAACGTAGGCCCCAATGGCAGGAAGGCATCAAGACCGGAGCGGCGATGTTATCCAATGAGCGCAAAGACCTTCTCAGGGAATGTCTCGAGGCCGGAAGCAAGGAAATAGGGGAGAAAGCAGCCTTGCCGTTCTGAGGGCGCTTCAGCCCCGTAAGCAGGGTTGCAAGGTTGGTCCACGCGGACCCATCGTCGCCGAAGCGATTAAGCGCATCTACAATATTCTCGTTGGCGCTCTGCACGTCGTATTTCCTGGCATCAGTAGTCCTGTACGCCACCGACTGTTCTAAGATCAGCTTCAGTGGAGTTTGGACTTTCGCGAAGACGATTATGACGGTGCTCGCACTGATCATCGCCACAGGCGCGGTGCAGATTGTGGAAGGTCTCGCGGATACGATTGGTAAGTAAAACCACATCAGCCGCTATCTGCGGCAACTATTTAGTTTATTGGGTAGGCGGATCATCCCAATTGAAAGCGGAGAAGCATGGAAAAGCGGCCGAGGATGAAGACTGATCCCGAGGCTGTTGCTGCAAGCCCAGCCAAGGCGTCGCCTACCACAAGAAAATTCCTCCGTTGTTCACGGCCGACTGATAAGGCGCGCGGCGCCACGACAATCAAGCCGACTTCGGTCAGTTCCGTCAGCGTGATGGTGCGCGGAGTGAGGCCAGATCAGCGTCGCTCCGGAAGTAGCGCGACGCCGCCTCCGTCCGGTTGCGCACGTCCATCTTCTTGCAGATGTTGCGGACATGGACTTTGACGGTGTTTTCGGAAAGCCCGAGACGATCGGCGATGATCTTGTTCTGCGTGCCCATGCAGATGAGCTCGAGAACCTGGATCTCGCGCGTCGTCAGGAGGCCTTGGCCAAAGTCGGTCCTGCGTTCCAGATCGACGGCTTCCGAAGACGCCTGTTTTTGCTCGACAAGGCCACCGCCTGAGAGCGCTCTCGGCGCCAGGCGGCGAAGCAACGCGGCGGGAAAATGCTCGCCGCCCTTCATCAAGAGATCGATGGCGGTAAGGCATACGTCGAGATTGAGATTCAGGGGCAGTACGCCGTGAACCAACCCTTCGTCGACAAATCCCGCGATCGACGAGTCGAGCTCGTCCGCATCCTGCACCATCAGGGCGACACCGGCCTTTGGATGGAACTCGTGGACCATCCTCATGATCGATGGAAATGCTGCCACCGGCAGACCGTAGAGCATGATCAGGCTTACGTTGATAAGTTTGCCATCCAGGAGACGCTCGGCGCTGGAAAGGCTTACGACGTCCCGATCTTGAAAACGCGCGCTGATCGCCTGCGTCAGACATTCGGCGAACAGGTCGGTCTTAGCGAGCACTACAATCTTGCTTTTCTTCGGCAATACCTTGTCGTTATCTGCAAAATTGCTCAGGGGCGCACTCGTGCGATACATTTATGCCTCCTTCGTATTCGCTATATCTTTCGGATTCTGAGTTTCTACCTGAGTGCGTTAAACTTCGCCTGAGACCATTGCAAAATATTGCGATAGTATTCTAGTAAGCGTTCAAAAATTGATGGATATTAAATTAAGTACATTCAGATAACGCCGTCGCTAAATACTTGGCTCTAATTATGTTTACCGATACAACCATCAAGCGCCAATGTCATTATCGCTTAGTCCCGATAGTTATCTCGCCGTTCATTTCTACTCAAAATGGACTAGCTCAGATCGCCGCCGCCCGGGGGTAAAGTGCCTGAGGAGCGATGCTTCTTTGGTAGGCAAGTCAAACAGGTCCGAGCGCTGGGCTGAGACCTGCGGCAACGGGTAAATTCGACCCTATTTTAGGCGATCGGTAGACCGGCCGATGATTGCCGCTTTTCGGGAAGTCGACTGTTTATCTCTGGCCTTGAAAGGAGACAGACGGCATCCGCGCCAAACTACAGGGTCGTGAGTCAGGATCGCGCGCAACTGACCATGCCCTGGTCCAGCGACCCCGAAGATCTCGCCACCGCCGGCATCGATTATCGAATTTCGGTGATTGCCGGCGAAGACATGCTCGCGGAGCGGATCGCGCTCCACCGCGATCACAAGACGCAGCAGGTGGCGATCACGTGGACGGCTTTGAGGATTCGCGAGGGAAATGAGAAGTTCGATGCGGTCGTAGAAGTTGCGGCGGTCGGCCTGGAGCACGCAGCGCCCGTCATGGCGAGCCGTTCACCCTCAAGTTTGGCGAGACGATCAAGCAACTAACCAGCGCGTCTGGCCAGGAGGTCCGAACGCTCGTCGAAGGCGCGATCAGCTCAGGGCACGCCCGTTCGCTACACTGGTGGCTATTACAAGGCTCTGCTGCCATTGGAGGTCGCCGCCTCAACACACTGAGGCATAGTCGGTCGCCTCGCGCAAGCCACCTCGTCTACCGGACTCCTCCACCCATTTGTGGCATGGATTGGTCTTATCCAAACAATCAATTTTACCAATTTGCGAGAATGCCGCATAGCACGTCCACGCGGTGCTGGCGGAAGGATCACCGTTTGGATGCGCAGTGAAAAGGAAATTTGCAAGACGTGGCTATATGCAATTCGCGCTTTCTGCGTGGATATCGATCCGGATGCCGACCCGAATTTGTCGGGCGCGCTGCAGATTCATAACTACTGGACCCGCCCCCGTGACGAAGACGACCGCGGTAATGAGAGTCACTCCGACCTGAGGTTGGCGCATTTTAACGATTCGCCGGAGCAACCAAATGCACGTTCTCGATGTTAATCAGATGATCCAGTCCTTCGTGAAAGCGCTTGAGCTGGTTGTGATCTTCGCCACCTTTTGCGCCGCGCTGGAGCTAACCTTTCCGGCTTATCGATACAGTTTTGCCTCATACGTGCGCGGCGTCCGGAATTGGATTATTCGCCTCGGATGGGGTGCGTTGATCTGGCACCTCTTCGCTGTGGGTTTGGGCTGGTTAGGGATAAAGCCGCTCGTAACGATCAATTTCGGTATGTTGCTTCACTCTGACAACGCAATCATTAATAATGGATTGGCCGTCCTTTCAGGGGTTTTAGTGGCGATTGCCGGCGACTTCTTTTACTACTGGATGCACCGCGCTCAGCATGCTGTTCCATTCCTCTGGCGCCTGCACGCTACTCACCACTCGATCCGCGAATTGACGGCATGGAATTGCAATCATCACGTTTCCGAGCCCCTCATTTACGCAGCGTTGGTAGCACTGCCACTCGCGCTGATCCACTTCGAATCTGGCGTAGTGCCCGTTGTTGCCATGACACTGATTACCTTTCAGGGCCATCTTTCACACTCTAGCACCCGCATCAATCTTGGGCCGCTTCGATATATCATTGGCGACAATAAGTTCCACCGCATTCACCACTCGATGGAACCGCATCACCGGCACCGAAACTATGGGTTCTTTACAACCATCTGGGACACGGTTTTTCTAACGGCATATTGGCCAAAAAAGAATGAGTGGCCGGACGTCGGCCTCCGAAACCAGCCCGAGCCGCTTACCGTGCGCGATTACATTATGTTCCCATTCGATCGACGTCGTTGGCATAGTAAAGTCGGAACTGGTGTAGAGGCTGGGGATTGAACGAGCGGAGATTTACACTTCGAATCTGATTGGGTCGCAAAACCATCAAAACAAGCACTCCATAAGGAGCAGTTTCCACAAACGCCGGACAAGCCTGCGCGTTGGAATAGCATCAGGTCGTGCCAGTTGCCCGCCCATAGCGCGGAAAAGGTCAGGGCCGCCCTTGTCGACGCGGCCGACGTTATCAGGACCTTAAAGATCCTGTTGGGCGTGCCACATTTCGCGCGGCTGGTCGCCGCAGTTTCAGAGACCATAGGACTGACACAGCCATATAGGCCGTTCTCCTGACCGAACGCAGCCCCGTGGTGGAGCTGAAACAAATTGGCGCCGAGAAAACCAGTTCGAGCAAGAACAGAGGAAGCAGGAATGCAATTGCCGCGAAGACGGGCCAGTTCGACAGATCTCGGAGGAATGCGAAAGCGAGAACTGTATCGATCACCATGCCGCCGATGATCGATACACCATAAGCCGGGGCAAGAGATTCGGAGCTGCTGAACGCAAACATTGAGCACAAGGACGCCGGTGAGGAGTGCAACGGCAGATAGCTCTGTCCCGTTTGTGTTTCCGAGGTGTAACAGATCTCGAATTTTGGCACGAATCCAAGGTGGATCGCTTGCCGGACGAGTGAAAACGCTCCGGCGATGACTGACTGACTGGCGATGATTGTTGCGGCAGTAGCAAGCATCACCATCGGCAACAGGGCCCATTTCGGGAACGTCAAGAAAAACGGATCCGAAATGGCACCGGGATGCGACAGCAGCATCGCTTTCAGCCGTCCATGCGAATGACCACGGAGATTGATCGATTTTTTTTCCCTATCTGGTTCCAGGTGCGGAATGGATAGTGGCGGAGGATGAGATGTTTGCTGCCGTTCAGCTGCGAGAGCAGATGCTCGCCGAGCCGGCACGCCGAGCCGCAAAATCACCGAGGTGCAGATCTCGTCCTCAGGCGAAACGACGCGGGTCCGATACGCCATCAGTGCGGCATCAATATCATCGGAGTCATTGATGAAATCGCCTTTCAAACCACCCTTCTCGCGCTCAATGCAGGCGTAGAGGCACCACGTGCCGGCGAGACGGGAAGCGCTTTGCGGTTGTCGCTCAGGAGGTTCGTGAATTGGCCCAACGCTCGGCCGGTGCTGCAAAAGAGATCAAGGGCATGATCTTGCAATTATCTGCGGAAGAACAGAATGGTGTGAAGCTGGTCCTCAACGGTCGAAAAACAGTAGTTTAATCTGGTCGCGCGACGATTGCAGAGGGCAAAGACCGCCAAGCTGCCGGTTCTAAAGGTTCTAAGGTGACAACATTCATGAATGATGCTGTCGTTATTCGTTCTGGTATTGCACGGGCAGTTGTCAACCGAAAAGGAGCGGAGCTAATTGGGTGGCAGGTCGGTGCAAACGACCTCCTTTGGCCGCGAGACTCCCTAGGTTGGAACCAAACCTGTCCCCTGATGTTCCCATCATGCGGATGGAGTGAGTCTTCACGTGTCGAAATAAAAGGGCAATATTATCCGATGCCTGTTCACGGCTTCATCAGCATGCAGGAATTTGCCTTGGTTTCCAACTCAGAATCTGAGGTGACATTAGAAGCATCTGACGATGAATTCACAAAAACAATGTTTCCATTTTATTTCCGTTTGAGAATTAAGTATACAATTGTAGATATGCAATTGCACACTGGGATTTCCGTAAAAAACACGTCCGATCGCGCATTCTTGCCTTATTCCATCGGAATACATCCCGGATTTAGATGGCCGTTACTGTCTCCGCACAAAGATACCTGGCGGCTGCAATTCGAGAAATCGGAATCCCCTCTCGTCCCGTGCATATCTTCCCAAGGGCTAATTCAAGGCAATCAACGGAAAATCTCATTCCACGGACGTTGCCTTCATCTAAATGAAAGCCTTTTCCAAAATGAAGCGCTTTGTTTTTTGAATGCGAATAGTAAAAGGCTGTCGCTTGTTGGAGAGAAGGTCACAATTGGAATTGATGCGCCAGATGCACGTCACTGGGTTGTGTGGTCTCTTCCACAGCAGGACTTTCTGGCGTTAGAACCATGTACGGGCCACGGCGATATAGAGGGCACGCGCATTCCATTTGACGAACGGGAATACAATGTCAATCTCGCCCCAGGAGAAGAGCAACATTTCCAAGTACGATTTGAATTTTCACGGCATGAAGACTAGTCCTCAAAAGACTTGGACGGCCTCCGCTCCCGGCATTTCATGCGTCCGTCCTTTAATAAGGCCGGACTCTAATCCAATCTGGAGGAAATTACCCGTGGCAGGTCAGTCCAGACCGAGCCTCTTGCGCAGTTCGGCATTTTCCGCTCGCAACTTTTCCGCCAGGAGTTTGCGGAGCCTCTGGTTTTCCTCTTCGAGCTGGCCAAGATCTGCCAACTCATCGCCGGCCGGTCGGGGCTTGGTGCTCTTAGTGTCCTTTCGCTCTACAGGTTTCGCGGCACCTTTCCAATGGTAGTAGGTTTGCTCCGATATGCCGGCGCTCTTGATAGCGTCCTTGAGGGTGCTGCCTTCGGTGACTTGCGTCTCGATCAGCTTGAGCTTCTCGCTCTTCTCTTGTTCGCTATACCTCCTAGGCTCAGCGGCGGACGCCTTTGATGAAGCTTGCACCGGTTCGGCAGCAGCCTTCGGACGCCGTGGCGACCTCTGCTTTTTAGCCGTTGGTGCTTTCACTTCTGCGTCCGTCGCTACAGTCGCAGCAACTGGTCCTGCATTACTTTCATCAGCCATCAGCAATTCCCTCCTTTAGTCATCGCCTGTTTTCCGCTGAGTGCACCACAGAGTCAACACAACCATCAGAGTCCTGCTTTACGGAAGTTGATGTTGGCCTTGTGCCTGGAGTCTGACGATCGACGATGCGTGAAGGCTACGAGGTCTCACCTGAAATAAACGGCGCCCTGCTTATCACTGTTCCCCAATTGACGATGTGCGACCCCTACACGTTGGAGCAGGTTCGACGCGAGCGCCAACGGCATCGCAGTATGTTACCGCAGGACACCGCCTTCTGGCGATCACGCCCGCCCGTCACAGCCAAGGCGATCGTCATGCTTCAATTGCTTGAGCAACTCTACTTCTAGTTTTCTCGCCTCGCCGTTGGACGCGCAATATAAAACCCGCCAATCAAATTCCTTGAAAAGTCATACTTGAAAATAGACTCGACCGGAAAGTTGTTCTCTGGTTCTATCCTGACGTACTGTTTCCGAGTAGCTTTTGAGGGCGTAGCAAATGGCTTACGATTGGGATGGAAAGCGCACACGTCGGCTCCAAATGCTCAGGTTCATGGGAGCTCTGGCCATACCTGCTCTCCTGTTCGGCTCCGCCATTGCGGCACTGCAGTGGACCGACACGGATGGTCCGGGCTTAAAGACGGCTCACTTTCGATAGATCTCCAGCCAAGCTGCACCCTTTCAAATCAGACTGAAACGCAGGACACAAAGGGTCTTCCGTCGCATCGGGTAGCGGAAGGGGAAAAGATGAATTCAGGTCAAACCTTGAGTTTCGATCCGATTGGACCTGACGAGCTGGATTTGATCGGAAGGGCCTTCCAAGACGAGCTGCAAAGGCGAGCCTTGTCGCGCAAGTCTGAAGAAGCTGAAGCGCTCGCCGCAAAGCTGATCAACGCTTATCAAGCAGGGATTCGCGACGACCTAGGCTTGAGTATTGTCGCTGGGCTGTCCTGAGGCGCAGCGCGCGCAGTGGCGAATAGACGCTGAGCGTGTGCGATTGATGGCTGCCTGCTCAGCAGGCTCCCCAACTCATTCAATTGAGTGGCGGCGAGAGCTTTGCCGGGCAAAGATGACGCAGGTGCGCGCTTATGGGGAGCGCCGCCAGGCTCACGACACGTCGAATCGCTCAAGCATCTTCTTTAGCTGAACGTTCTGCAGATGAAGCTTTTGAGCGAGTTGGGTCCGCAGCATTTTGACTTCTTCGTCGAGCATTGCCACTTCATGGAAGAACAAATCCCGTGAAGACGAGGGTCGCACGCTTTGATGATCCATTGAGGTGACCGCGCTCTGCGCAGCTACGTGGGCGTTGGCTCTCTTCCCATGTTCTCGACGCTTGATCCGCGGCTTGCGTTGCGACTTTGTGCTTGCCGTGCTTTTCGGTGCCAACGAATTCGCTTCGGCACCTGAGTGGTCAACTTTATTCGGCGCCGGTGTTTGAGCCTCGTCAGCATCGATCGGCGGTCCTAATGCCTGCGCGACATCGTCATCGTCTTTCGCCCTGTCCGATGCGACCGACCCTCGATCAACCGAGATGTCCTCATCGTGAGCAGGTGGGCTGGCAGCTACCCTCGAATTGGGTGGAAGTGCGGACGTGTGCTCCACTTCGCTCTCGAGAGCCTTGGGATCGGTGTCATTCCCGATCGAACTCTCTTGCGCCTTCACCGATGGTCGCCGCGACGTCAATTGAACAAGGAATTTCCACGGTGATTTCATAGCGTTCCAACCTTGAGCAAGCCGCACTGTGATCCAGCTGCAGCTGTTGCCTCCTCACACCTTTCGAGACGGCCCCACCATCGCGGTAACGAGCCTGCGCAACCTGCATGCCACAGCCTGCCCCCCCCAGGCCATCCCCATCAAGCCTTGTAACGATCAAACGCCGTCAGCCTTTTGACCGGTGGGTCGGCCTCTTCCCACCGGTAGATCTCTGACCTCAGGAAAGCGAGCTCCGCGGCGAGCTGCTCCTCGTCGATTTCGATCCACCAGGATTTCGGGCGGCCGTCGCTGCCATCCGACCAGCGGTAGCCTTCAGATGATCTTTCATGTCGAAGGGGCTGTGCTCGGCGAAGATGCGCACGCGCGAGCGCTGACTTGTCTTGAGAAGTTCCGCGAAAGCGCTCGGCTCCGTCACCCCGCTGGCGCCGGCGAGCACCTCGAGCAGGGCGAAACAATCGTCGACGGCGCGATGGCCATCGTGGAAGTAGCCACTCTGACCGATCAGATAGCCGAGCTTCGTGCCCTCGAAACCGCGCGCCGCCCAATCGACTTCCTTGACGGAACAGGCCCATGCCTTGCCGGAAAACATGCTTGAGAACACCTCGCAGAACGGACGATCGAAGCCGGCATTGTGGGCGATCACGAGGTCGGCCGGGTCGAGCAGCGCTCGAAGCAGCCCGACATCGATTATCTGCCCGGCAACCATCTCGTCCGTGATTCCTGTGAGGCAGGTGATTTCAGGGGGGATCGGGACAGTTGGCTGCTGCAGGCCGCCGTAAACACCTGTGACGTCGCCGATATCGCCCTCGTCGTTGAAGGTGAAGGCCACTGCGCCGATTTCGATGATCTCGTCCTTGCTGTGGTCGAGGCCCGTCGTCTCGGTGTCAACGATCACTCCCATGCGAGGAAATCCCGGGCGCGGCGTATCGACGATCTGGCGGCCGACAAGCTTGCGAAGCACGCGATAGCTGCCGCTCTCCTCCAAAAGCCGGGCCATGCTCTCGTCATCGAGTCGCCTCCGCTCGCGCAGCTTCAAGGGCGGTCGCAGCTTCACAACGACATCATCGCCTGGCTCACGCGGCGAGGGAAACATATCTAGCTGAGATGCCATCGGCCTCCAGTGCCCTCGGATTTCGGCGCACCAGTAGGGTGCGGATCATGTGTCAGGATAGAAACCGAGGGAGACTCTGGCAACGCATGAGGTCGGCAGAACAGGACACACAAACCAAAATGCCCAGAAATCTGTCGAAAAACACACCTCTCCAGCGACACCGACTTCGTTCCGACCGAAATACCTGCACCCTCAGCGCAGCGGCCCGATCGACAGACGATGTTGAGCGAATCGCGTTCGAGCAATGAGGAGCGGAAGCTGGAGCTGACGAGCCGGATCGTCGCGGCTTATCTAAGCCGCAATGTCGTTCCTGCCGGCGATCTATCCAATCTTATCCAGCGGACGTATTCCTCGCTGAGCGGCACGTCTTCGCGACATCAGGCTGAACCGGCCGTCGAGGAACAGCGCCCGGCCGTTCCGATCAAGAAGTCCGTGACAGCCGATTTCATCATCTGCCTGGAGGATGGTGAAAAGTTCAAATCCCTGAGACGCCACCTGATGGCAAAGTACGGCCTCACTCCGGAGCAATATCGTGAGAAGTGGGTCTCCCGGCCGACTACCCGATGATCCAAGCTATGCTCAACAACGCTCCGAGCTTGCGCGCGCGTCTGGGCTGGGCTGGGCAAGAACCGGCGGCACCAGCGCGAGCGCCGCCACCTGCCGCTCGCAAGAAAATCGGACTGAAGTCTCGCTGAGCCCCAAAAAACAGCTGCCCGTCCGTTGCGACAGTGCACGACGGTCCAGATCCGTATACGCGGCATCGCCATTAGGCTGCGAGTCAGCGGCATTGCCCCCGGCGCTTTAGAGCGTTCCAGACGATACATTATGCGATCCTAAACGCACAAAGCGGGAACATCGGATGAACAGCGCCCTTCGTCAAAAGCAGGGCGCAGCTGCCGCGGTTTAACGCCTTCTTCGCAGTCTGGGCGCTGACCGCACTGGACCTCGTTCAGCCCGACTGCAATCGGGAAACTGATTGCACCCACAAAATACCGAGCCGTCTCGATTGCGGATTTCGATGATCTGGCCCACGAGGCAGGTAGGACACTGGCGTAAAACAGCCCCTTCGGTCGTCTCGAAGCGGACCTCAGCGCCCGCGATCTCGCAAAGTTCGCGGATGTATCGTGACGGCTGGCGGCTGTTGGTAACGATGTATACGCCGCGGCTGGCGCGTGTCAGCGCAACGTAGAAAAGGCGCCTTTCTTCGGCGTAGGCGAACGTTTCGGGACACGGTATCACCAGATTAAGCAGCTCGTCATCTTCGATCCGGCTCGGCACACCGTAATCGCCCTCGCTAACATCAAGCAGAATCGTGTAATCCGCTTCGAGTCCCTTCGCCCGATGAAACGATTGGCCGGAAACCTCGATGTTCGCATAGGACGGTAGAGTTCCTTGAAAAGGGTCAACGTGATTATATCGCCACAGCACCAAAACCTTGAGCGTGGTGCCTGGTGCACTCCGCCATTGCGACGCGATATCTTCCAAAAACGCATCAAGCCGCTCGAGAATGCGATGGCAGGCCAACCCGAAGTCTGGCTTGCCACCTTTGCCCTCGATGGGTATCACCCGTATCGAGCGAGGTACCGCAGCACGTATCGAATGCACCGATTTCGTGATCTGTTCCGGATTGCGTTGGACGAACTTCGCGGCCGTCTCGGCAATGAGCTGGTTGCACCGATAGGTCTGTTCAAGGCGCCCCTGCCAACTGGCTCCGAAATTCGCCTCGAACTGCGTGAAGATCGTGATGTCAGAGCCGGCGAAGCGATAGATCGACTGCCAGTCGTCTCCGACCGCGAACACCTTGCTGAACGCCTTCTGCTGCTTGAGCGCCTTGATAAGGTTGGCGCGCGGCGCGGAAATGTCCTGGAACTCGTCCACGAGAATCAGAGAATACGGTGTTTGATATCGGCCGGTCTGGATCAAACTTACAGCATCGGCGATCATCGAGTCGAAATCGATCCGCTGGGATTCTTCGAGTCTCCGGGAATACCCTTGCGTGATCATCCACACGACGCGCGCATAGAGCTTCCCACGCTCCTTGTCGTGCAGGGTCTTGGCGCGCTCGAGCAGCATTTCGAGCGTCAGATGACTGGCGCGGATATGCTTGATGCAGGTGGCTATAAGCTTGTGATAGTGCTTGATCACGACCGGCTCGAGGGCCTTGGTGATTTCTTTATAGCTCCTGCGCTCGAAGGGCACGGCGCGCCGTGCCAGTTCCGCTTCAAGAGCGCTGAGCATCGTCTCGCTGCTGGCCTGCGCCGAGGTGGTCTCGAAAAAATCAATCTCTTTCCGGCGATACGCCTGCCGTTTGCTGTCCGCGTGTTGGACATAATCTGTGAAGGGCGAGGTGCCGTCGGCATTGAGCGCGAAATGCTCGTGTACCGTATCCGTCAGCGGATAGTAGAAGTCGGGGTGCAGGTGTAGGCGGGTACCGTCCTCATTTTCGATCTTGATCTGCCGCTCATATTCGAACGCGACGGAGTGCAGCCATAACCAGTTGGCGATCTTCTGCTCCTGCAGGGATTTGACGATCACCCCGGAAAGTGACCCGATCGTGGCCGCGCCTTTCCTGAGGCGATCCGACACATAGCGGCGAAAGTCCGCCTCAGTGTCGAAAACCTCGGCCGGGATGTCCGCTTTGGGATGCACCACGAGCAGGTCGCTCCACAGTCGGGCAAACTCCGGATCGGTCTCGACAAGACCCTGGATGATCTCTCCGATAACCCTGGCTTCGCCGCCGGGATGATCCACCCAGTTGGCTAGCTGGAGCGGGCGTCCCTCGACCTCCTCGATGATGCCGCGTCCAAGCGCATGAAACGTCGTGACGCGACACTCCAACGAGCTTTCCTCGACGTGGAGCTGTCGCGCGATCCTGAACCTGAGTTCATCGGCCGCGCTCTTGTTGAACGCCAGAAGCAGGATCTCGTCGGCCCGGTAGAGCTGCTTTTCTAGGACATAAGCAACCTTGCCGACCATGGTCGCGGACTTGCCCGACCCGGCGGAGGCAACGAGCAGGTTGTTATCCTCTAAATTAGCCGGATACAGGCCTCGCGTTGCTGATCAGAAAGCGAGCGCCCGTCGAGATCGTCGAAGAATTGCTGGAATTTAAGGAACTCCGAGGTGACGAACGCTTCATTATAGGCGCGTCGAACGCTCGGGTCGGTCAGCAGGGCAAATGAAGCCGGTAGGGACTCCTTGAGCCCGACCGGCATCATTTGTGGATCCAGAAGCGGGTGAGAGAGGGCGGCGGCGGCGCTGCCGGGCACGCCGGCGATAGCCCGGCCGACATCGGTCTGAGCGAGATATTGTCTGTTGCCCTTGGTGATCTCCCGAAGCTTAGCATCAACATCGAGCAAATGATCCCTCTCTGTGCCGATGAGGCCAAAGAGGTGGGTGTTGATGAATGCATAAACATCTGCCGCCAGCTGTGCGGCCGATTCACCCGTTAGCCCTGATAGGGTATCTGTTCTGCTGCGTGCGCGGATCTCGACGGTGTGCCAGAGCAGCGCCTTGCTGGTGGAAATCGACACGATATCGAGGCAACTGAGTTCGACATCACCACTCTGGCTCAGCCGGATGCTTTCAGATCGCCTGGGGTCCAGGACCAACTTCCATTTTCCGGAAGAAAACAACCTTGCAAGGAAGCCAGGGCGATATGTACGCGCCCGGCCAGATAACAAATTAATCAAAGCCACATCGCCCAATCTCCGGACAAGACATGCCTTATGGCAGGCCCTGCTTTGCCCCCACGCCCAGGTACCATTGAACGAGTTTGCACATTGCCGAAAAAGCGGCGGACGTAGTTTCGCGATCAAAGCCTGACGCCTGCCGCATCTCGGGCAAGCGCACCGACGCCTGCACACCTTTTCCGCTTGAATAGGGGGTAACAATCGCCCCTTCCGGCGCGTTCTCGAAGAAGCGCGCCATTTCGTCTTCGTCCGCGGGTGATGCGATGAGGTCCACCTGGCCGCCAGGTTCTTTGACGGAAGTCCAGAGGCGATGCCGAAGCTTGACATGGGTGGGCAAGCGTGCATCACGGATCGGCTCGACCCAAGAATCGCCGTCGTAATAGCTGGGGCGAAGAGGCGGAAAATCGAAAGCAATTCCCTCCGTTGCACACCAGGTGGTTGCAAACTCCAAATATTCCGACTTCATCCGGTGAAGAGCGAGGTCGGGGATCTGCACGCCCGTCGCGATTCGTTTCCGGATGGCGCGATCAATGATGGAGCGCCGATATTCCTGCCGCACAGAATCCGGTGATGAGATGAGCTTTGCGACTGACTCTAGATCGATACTCGCGTCGTAACTTTTCCGCTCGCCGGTATAGGCCGCTGGGGCCACGAGGATGGTCCAGACCGCATCCCAGCCTTGGGCTCGCAGTCGTCCAGCATAGGCCGAATAGCGCAACGCCTGCCGT
Organism: Sinorhizobium terangae; assembly: GCF_029714365.1. NCBI lineage: Bacteria > Pseudomonadati > Pseudomonadota > Alphaproteobacteria > Hyphomicrobiales > Rhizobiaceae > Sinorhizobium > Sinorhizobium terangae. Next base: position 97,695 of record NZ_CP121661.1, on the reverse strand, counting down.
ACTGCCGGTGCGGCAGAGATCTTGTCTTCGATTAGAAGCGCGACACGGTTAGCGTCCACCTCGCCTTGGACCAACAGATCCCCGAAGCCTTCCCCGCCAAGGCTTGGCTCTACAGTGACCGTGATCGTCCTAAAATTCAGAGAACCGAGCCCACAACCAGAGAGGAAACGCTGCGCAAACAGTGGATCACATGCAAACTCCTCGGCCAGCAAGTGATCGATTTCGACTTCCTGCACGGATTTTCGCGGTAATTCCATTTCTCCAAACCCGCCTGCTCTCCTGCAAACTGGAAATTATTTCAAACTATTTTCCAAGCGTTCCCAGATGATGATTCCGTCTTGCAAGATCATCTCATGAAGACGTAGCAGAATAGATCTTGTTGAGTAACGGCAGCGTACCATGATGTTGGGCGTAGATGTTCATCCACGTTCTCTCCACCTTGCTCAGATCGTCGCATTCGAGCCAAGAAAACCACACTGCCCGCCCGTTGCTAGTGGCATTTACCTTTTCCGGATTGTCCAGGTGCTGCCCCATTCGGCGCTTGAGATTCTTCGTGAGGCCGACGTAAAGGACATTCCCATCAAATGACGTCAGCACGTAGCAACCACTGCCGTCTGGAATGAAGCGCAATCTGCTGCGACGGAACGCTTCCCTCTTCGTTGGCCGGGGAACCAATTCGCCAATATTCATATCTGGATCGTTTCAGCCATAGAAGATTTGTTCAGTGCCTTGGCCATTTCGTTCGACACCAGGCGAAGTGCTCCAGAGTTCAACCGGCCAGCCTGCCCGCCCGTGCGCCACCATTCCGGATGCCCCACTCCGGCATACTCTCCCTCGACGTTGTCGAAGCAGGACTGCAGTAGGGTTTCCATGGTCTCCACCCGGTAGTTGCCGCTGGTTTGCAGCTTCATGAAAAACGGAACTGAGAATTGGCAGAACAGCTCCACGCCACCGTACTTGTATAGAGTTTCTGAATTGCCATCATCAAGGATGGAAGAAATCGCTTTCCAATAATTCAAAAATATTCTTCTTTCTTTATCGAAGTCCATTATGGCTGAGATCGGATTATTTGCGGTCAGCACATACTTTAGAATTGACTTCGCGAAGCTGCTCTGGTTGATCCGTCCAGGCCCAGCGTCATCATTCGCCTTACGAATCTTGTCGTACCAGGGGGAGTCTGGCTGGTCATTGAGAAAGTCTACATATCTTATAGCTCTCTCAACTTCTCCTTTTTCCACTGTATTGAGGATCCATCGCGGCAAACTCGGGATGTCCTCAACATCCAACGCTTCGGTCAATCTCGCCACAATTCGTTGCTCGACCGACTTATCGACGCTCTTTTGCGTCGAGTTGACGATCAGGAAGTGGCACATCTGATGCAGCGTCGGAAGATTGATGGCCACGTTAACCGGCACTTCGAAATCAAGGACGCGCGAATCCTTCTCTGAGGCAACCTTCAATCCCTCGAGCCGATGTTGTCCGTCGACGACATTGAACGGGCCGACCTTCGCGACATCAATGGTAATAGTATTTCCGTTTTCGTCGAACGGAACAGTCTTGTCCGTCGCAAGAAATACCGATGTGGGTAGGAACGCGTCCCGCGCGTCCTGGCCTTTCACAACGTAGTCCGCGAGTTTTCTCGCGCGACTCTTGTTTAGGAGCCTTTGGTATCCCTTGTCGTCCGTGTCAGACGGGTCAAGCGTCTCGACAGTATAGAACCCGGGGCGGATCAGATCTCTAACCTTGAGCGCAGTCGCATACAACGTCAAATCACCCTGACGAACACGAGCTGCGGGAATGGTAATGGTAGTTGACATAGGCACCTCAGATTTTGGTAAGTTTCTGACGGGAAAAGAATTATTTGAAACAAGCGGCGGGCCGACTATTCCTAAGGACGCCGATATAAACTGCATTGCGTAATCCACGGAATTCAGTTCGTACAGACGAATTTCCTTGTCGTGCTGCCAGCCATTTTTCCGGGCATGTTCGATGTGCCGAACTCGCCGCTCGGGATCTGGAATACGTCTGTCGAAGAAACGGACAAGCACGCAACCCTTCTGCACCTTCACTTCCGCGAAGATGCGATCGATGAGGTAAACTATGCGCTGCGCAGGTGTTGCGCGTTCGACTATTCGCGGGTCAAGACCCCTAATTGCAGCCCTTAGTCCAAGTAGGACCGGCCGGATATGAGGTTCGGTGTATGCAATATGATCATCAATTAAATCCATTGGTGCACGGCATTGCCGCCTCCAGTGATGCGGGAGGGATTTGTGTCGGCAATTCCAAAATTTCGCAGCGAACCCCGTCGCAGTCGGTTGACCTAGTTTGCGTCCGCCAAACGCTTACGACAAACAGCCAGATCGACCAAATGCCAGCGGGTTCCGCTCAGTCGCTTGAATGTTCCCTTCCCCTCGCGAGAGTTGAGCAGAAAATCCACCTTTAGTCGAGCACGTTAGATGACACCCCACCGTTACGGTTAACCGAAGCACCGTGTTGAAAGGCGCGCAGCATGCCGCTTTGAACTACTAGCATTCAGCACCTCCATGACCGTGCGCCATCACGCGCAGTAGCGCGCCAACGATTGGCATATGAATCCATAGCTGGTCGCACCTTCGGCCCGAGACCGCAGCTACGGCGTCGCTGTAAAGCCCGAGCTGAGGGGCGTGCAGGAGGGCGTGCCCCTCCCAATGATCCATGCGGCCGGGGAAGCTCTTATGGTCGACAATGGCCGAGCCATGGCCGTAGTCGACGAGCAAGTCGATCCTGCCTTGAACGAGCTGATCACCGAACCGGGCCGTCACGGGGGCTTCGTGCAACATATTGCCATTGGGCCAACGGGTTCGGAGCCAGGCAGAAAGCCTGTCGGACGCGGTCAATGCATCGACCGCGGCGAACCCCTTGACCCCCCAACGCGCGAGCGTCGCGTCGGCGTCCTCCAGCCGCTGTGCTGGGTCCCGGTTGACATCATCGTACGCGATGATGGCGTGCAAGGCTTCGCCGACCGCCGCCATGTCTGCGACCCGATCGATCGGCAACCGCCCCCCGAGGCTCACGCGTTCCACGACCCTCCAATCGCCGCCCTCCGCCTGGCTGGGCCGTAGGTACAGCGGCAACCGATCTACCGGAGCGCCTCGCGGCCGCACGAAAGACGGCTGCGGATATCGTTCCTCCGGCGCTTCCTTCGCTGCAAGGGGCCGGACATCCGCAACAAAGGTTTGGTCACCCACGCCCAACAGATTGTCGTCCGCCGCTGGCGGAACGACGTGTGGAGCGGCATCAGGCTCGTCCAGCAATTTCAGCCAGTTCAACGTCCCTTTGGCAGGCGGTGCAAGTACAAGGTAATCACGAGCGCGGGTTACCCCCACATACAGGAGCCGGATGTCTTCATGCACGGCGCGGCGCCAGGCAGACTGGCCGAGTTCGCAAGCGAACGCAGCGACTTCGAGGGCGCTGTCTTTACCAGATTGGCCATAAGGCCATGGCCAGAAACGAATCCAGCGCCGTTCGAGAGGTGCCCGCCAGTCGAGCGCGCCATCGACCTCCGCGATCGGCTCGAACAGCCGTGCCCGTGGTTCCCACGCAAGCCCCGTCAGGACGGTCATGGGCCATTCCAGGCCCTTTGCGCCATGATAGGTTATAACCTGGATTGCATCTTTGGCGAGGCTCGGCGGTCGCTTTGGATCAGCGCCATCGAGACTGAGAAGCAAGCCTTGCAGCGTCGCCGGTGCGCCGGACGCGGCGCATTCGCCTTCATAGGCGGCGGCAAAGCCGCGAAGCGCCTCGAGGTCGTCGAAACGGATCGCCGGGTCGCCCCATTGCTCGATCTGCTCCATCAGCGCCGGCAGGGCGAGCACTGAGTCTATCAGTTCGACGGGCGTAAGATTGAGTGTGCGCTCGCGGAGTCGCTCAAGCTCGTCCGCGACGGGAACTCTTGCGCGCAGCGCCGCAGCCGAGTCTTCGGCGGCGGCTGCATGCAACCAGTCATCCGATTCCGGATCGCCACCGAAAAACCGGGCGAGTTCTGCGAGCGCCAGCCGGTCAGTCGCGTCTGCCACCAAACGGCAAGCTGCGAGCACAAGTTCGACATGGGGGGTGCGCACGAGTCCGAAACGCTCCACCGCCACTGGCAAGCCAGCTCGACTCAGTGCCCGAGCGAAACGGGCCACGTCGGTATTCGTACGGCAAAGGACAGCGATATCTCCCGAGCGAAGGGGTCGATGCTCGCGGCGAACTCCTTCGACCGTCCACTGCCAGGTATCCGCCAGGCACTGGCGAATTCCCTCGGCCAAGGCTTGCGCCTGCTCTTCGACTTTGCCCAGGAGCGGCCACCAAGCGATCGGTGGGCGGTCGAACTCGACGTCCGATCGGGCCGCGCCAGAGAACGCATGCTGGGCCGCCGCCAGCCCCATTCGTTCGAATGCCGGAGTAAACAAGGCGTTCGACAGCTTGATTATTCCGGGGCGGCTGCGCCAGGACTTCGAAAGCACGTCCTGCGGATTTGCAGCGACGCCCGAGCCGGTGAAAGCGGCTTGGGTGAGTTCCGTATCGGCTCCGCGGAAGCCATAGATTGCCTGCTTCGGGTCGCCGACCCAGGTGCTTTCTTCGGCGACCTCCGCCAAAGCCGTGAACACGGCGAGCTGCAGGGGGCTCGAATCCTGAAACTCATCCACGAACACGCGGCCAACGCGCTCGCGCAGTCGCCCAACGCGAACGGGATCCTTCAACACCTCAAGCGCGAGCGCCTCCTGATCCGTGAAGTCGAGAAGACCGCGCTCTGCCTTCCAGTTGTGATAGGCCGTCAGGGCCTCCGCGGCGCAAGTGAACGTCTCAAGGATGAACTGCTCGGTCTCGCCCCGCAAACGTGGGTGATCCACGTGGCGTCCGGCCGCGGCAACCAGATCGGCCAAGGCTTCCGCGTAGGCCGGCCCATCCTTGGTCCGCGCGCAGCTGACCTTGGTCAGTTTTGCCCAAGTTGACCAATTGAGCACCTCCCCACGCGAGGCGCGCTCATGAGCGGCGCGAATGGTCGGCAGGTCCTTTGCCGCGGTCGCGCTCGGCTGTGCCGGTCGAGCAGCCATGGCGGCTGCCAGCGCCGCGGTGAGCGCTGCGTCCAGGGCAGCGCCGTCAGCGACCGGCGACGGCAGGAGTGTTCGATATGTTTCAACCGACCGTTCTGCCGAAGCTAATAAGCCTGCAGCATCGAGACCGTTGGCCCTGGCCAGAGTCACGATCGCTCGCACCGTGCGCCGCCAGTCCGGTGGCTCACCGCTATCCGGACGCCTGGGGTCGTTATAACCGAAGCGTTCCGCAAGCGGATTCAGCACTCCGGCTCTTGCCGCAATGGCGGCATCCGCTGCCACACTGAAGACCAAGGCCTCGTTGCCTTCGCCGATGACGCTCGTTGACGGTGATCGTCCCAGATCGATCGCAAAATCACTGACGATGTGGCCGCAGACGGCGTTGACGGTGCCGAAGCGTGCTCCGAGAAGGCGGGCCGCCTCTTCCACATTCCCCCCTTCGAAGAGCTTCGCGCGAGCGCGCTCGACAAGTTCGTCAGCCGCCTTGATCGTGAACGTCGTGGCTAGGATTTCTTCCGGTGCACGGATAGTGACCTCGCGCGCGATGTCGGCAACAATGCGGGTGGTTTTGCCGGCGCCGGCGGCTGCGGTGATGGTGTTCAGTCGACGCATCAGATGGTCTCCACTTGGACGCGGCAGAGGCTCGTCAAATCACAGAAACGGCAAGGCTCTTTCGGCGCCTCGAACTCGAGACCCTCAAGCCGGTCGTTGACCACGTCCTCAAATCCGGCCGCCACCAGCACGCCTGACGACGCAAGATCACGCCAGCGCTTCCAATCACCTGCGACCATGTCGAGCGTTTCGGTGTCCGTGCGCTCGGACTCGATCGGATGATCAGTCAAGATCGAACCCCCGCCGGCCAGGATCCGGCGCTGACGCAGCAGGAAGTAGCCTCCGGTGCCCTTAGTTCCGGTTTCCGCCGAGATCGCGCGGTACACGGCCAATTGAACCGCACTCCCGTCGGCGATCTGCTCCAGGTAACGCCGCTCGGATCGGGTCCATTTCAGATCCAGTACCGCGACTTGCGAGCCACGGCGCACAAGCAGATCCAGTCTCCCGTGAAGGCTGAGACCTTGGTGAGAACCCTCCCGTTCAAGTTCCGAGCCAACGACTTCCAAGTCGCGCTCATGCAGCAAACGCACGAGCGATTCCAATGCAGCCGGCACGAGTTCGCGCGCAGAAGAGAGCTCACCCGCGTGCTCGGGCTGCAGCAGCGGCGCCGCGATCTGTGGCAGCAGAGTTTCGAAGAGTTCCGTGGCGCCGGTGCGCACACCACCCATCGGCGGTGGCGGTCCGGGAGGGAGCAACCTTCGTGCGATCTCATGGGCGAGATTGCCAAAGAGCTGATCTGGCCCTGGAATTTCAGCGAAGCGCCCGGGCCGCAGGCCCAAGACATCGTGGGCAAACCAACCGAACTGGCAGTTCAAAAGTCGACCAAGCGAGGTTGCGCTCTCACGCCGCCCTTCCATGAAGGCGGTCGCGGTGCTACCCGGCAAGGTCCACGTCGCGACGCCGCCGGGCGGATCCTTGGTTTCGCTAGCCTGACGGGTGAGATGGCGTCCGGCAAGTGCCGCGTCTGGCTCGCGCAGCAGACGCTCGGCCTTGAACGTCACTCCTTCGCCGGCGCCCTCAAGAATGGGTTTCAATTGATGGGCAAGAGGATGCACTGTGGTCTGTTCGTCCCGCAAAAGCGCCGGCCGCACGAAAATCAGCCGTTCTGCCGTGCGCTGTAGAACCTGGGTATAGCCAGCCCCAATCCTGCGCGCCGCCTCGGCTGACGACTCTAAGGTCACACCTGCGGCCTCGAGAGCCTTGACCTCGTTGCTATCCCAAGGTTCGTGGGCGAGCCGTTCGCCTGGGCCAACGAAGCCCCACCAGACCACCCGCGGCGCCGCCGACCACAACGCTCCGGGCGCGCGCACGGTACGAACGCTTCCTGCTTCGGGAACATGATCCGGATTAACAACACCCTCCGAAAGCACTTGGCCGACGATTCGCTCCAGCAGCAAGGCCGAGACGACCTCCTGCTCCAGGCGAGTGAGGGCATCCACCACAGCACCCGCGGCTGCAGCGACGGCCAGCAAGAGCCTGTCGTTGCGTCCAGCATCCGCGCGCATCGCCCATGCGGCCACTCGACCGGCGATCGCTTGCGCCTCGACCATCGGAATTCCCACACTCCTGTCGAAACGGCCGACATCCGTCCACATGCGCCATTCGGCGAGTACGGCATCAACTTTCTTGTTCGCGTCCTTTGATTCAAGCTCGGTGTGCATCTCCAGGAGCCGCGCTTCAATCTCGGCCCAAGCATTAAGCCAAGCCGCACCACCGATTCCTGGCTCCGAGCTCAGTGCACGGGCCAGACGCTTTGCCGCCCAACGGGAGATCGGCGGTCGAGGAAGCATAAGAAGGTTGAGCAGCACTCGCGGATCGAATGGTCGCCAAGCAGCGGCGAAGGCGAGTGGCAGTACCTGCAGCGCGCCACGCCAGGGTGATGCGGCTGAGAGGCCAAGCGCCGGAAGGCCACGCGCAGCCAGCGCATGATCGAGCAAGGCCGTGTCTCCGTCCGGGGCCAACACAACGGTGCCCGCACCCTCCTCAGCAGAACCGGTCGCCAGCCAATCGGCGACTGCTTCCGCAGCCATCAGTTCCGTGTTGGCCTCAACAACGACGAAAGTGCCGTCTCCCTCGAGCGGTTCCGGCGGTTCCCCGGCAAGAGCCCCCTGCACCTTGCGAAGGTCGGACCCTTCCACGGCCGGTACGCAGCCTTCGTGCTGATCGATCGAGACGCCGGCGGCCTCCAGTGCGTCCACCAACCGCAGCCACAGCGGGGGAAGCAGAGCTCGCGGTTCAGCCAGCGTGAGCCGTTTAAGACGCAGGCCGGAACGACTTGGCAATGCTTGCAGCAGCTGAACCGCGCGATCTGCAAGGCCAAGCGGCAAGCTCGTTCCGGCATTCTCGGCCGCGGCGAGATCGTCAATCCTTCCCGTCCCAACCGGTTTTCCATGCCATCCTGCCGCAATGAGATTATCGCGCCATTGCAGCAAGGTTGCTGCTGTTGCCCAAGGATCCTTCTCAAAGGATGCAATCCAGAAGCGACCTTTGCCCGCAGCTCGAAGCTTGGGGAGATAGCTTGCGATCCGCGCCGCACGCGAAACGATCGGGCCGAGGAGCCCGAGCTGGCCCTCCAGCACGCTGATTAGACCTGCAGGGCCTACGACCGCTGCGTCGATGGCGCCTACCACCCCAGTCGCCTCGGGATACACGCGGCCATCCGCAGACAACCCGAATACTAAACGCATACTTCCAGCCCCGCTTACGCCCCAGCCATGAGCCGCCGCCGTCCTTCAGGCCGCCAGCCAACAGGCTTCGTTTGCCAACTATGGGAAGGTGAGCGCCGGACCTGGCGCGACGCTGGTGATAAACATCTCCGCCGCGCCAGGTCCAAACCATGGTCACGAATTCTCTGTGTCGCGGCCGTCGGGCTCTTGGGCAACCCCTTTGAACTTGCCCGGCGTCTGCTTCACCTCCATGAACTGTCCCGAGCGCTCGTCGCGTTTCTGGTACATTCCATCGGGGCGCTCAAACTGTGTTCTGCCGGTCACAGCGCCGCGTCGGTAACCGTCACCTGTATTTTTGGCCATCAGCAAATCCTTTCTCGATGAAACACTGCATCGGTCTCGAATGCTTGCCGCTCCAGTTTATGAGTTCCCTCGATTCGGGCTTGCCTCTGTCCCTGGGAAGTCGGATTGTGCCATCTCGACCTGCATCATTAGTATAGGGCTATAATTCCTATACGTGTCAAGTCCTGATAGGGGTAACAATGTCGGAATCCGACGATCGACGCACATGGACGCAACAGCGGCGCTTCGAATTCCTGGAATGGAAGATGTTCTGGGAGAACCGAGTTATCAGAAGCGACCTGGAATCAACGTTTGGCATTTCCACACCGCAAGCCTCTGTGGATCTAAGGCATTACAGAGAGATCGCACCCGGCAATCTCGAGTCGACCGCGAGAGGTTACAAACCATCGCCAAAGTTCAAGCCGCACTTCCTGATTCCCTCTGCCGACCGATTACTCCTGCAATTGCGGGCGGCTCTTTCGAGTGTCATCCCAAGATCTGACCTCTGGTTCAGGGAGGACCCACCAGTTGAGGTCGCACCAGATATAGCCCGGAGCGTTTCACCCGAGTGCTTGCGGCAGATTCTAATGGCAATGCGCGAACGTGTAGCACTCGACGTCCGCTACCACGCTCTCACTGGGGCGCGTCGCCGTGCCATCGCACCTCATGCTCTGGCATTTGACGGTCACCGTTGGCACGTTCGCGCTTGGTGCTGCGATAACGAGGACTTCCGCGATTTCGTCCTCTCGCGCATCGACGAAATCGGAGAAACAAAGCCAGTACAATTCGATCCCGAACATGACATCGAGTGGGCGACGAAGGTCATGCTCCGGCTCAGACCGCACCGCGGCCTCTCGCCAGAGCAGAGCAAGGCAATCCAGCTTGACTACGGGATGGTCGATGGCCGCCTTGACATCGAGATGCGAGCCTCGCTTGCGTTTTATTTCATCCGACGCATGAACCTGGACCTCGCGGAATCGAAAGAGCTTTCGCCCGAACGGCTGCAGATCGAGCTCGAGAATCTCGGTTCAGTGATGGCCCAGATCCAAGAGGCTAAATCGCGGACAAAGGAACTCGTCCGAAGCGAGCATGAAGGTCGCTAAAGCGGGTCGCGATTTTTATGGATTCCCGAATCGGGTTTGGCTGCGATTCCCTCGCTTTGACGGGAGGGACACCATGGGCAAAATCACATCCGCTTGCTTTGCGTAGTCGTGTCATTGCGTTTGTCGAGGAAGGTCACAGCCACCGGGCCGCGGCCCGGCACTTCCGGGTGTCACCGAATTTCGTGAACAATCTGGTGAAGCTCAAACGCGCGACCGGATCGCTGGCACCGCGGCGGCAAGGCCATCTGGGTGGTGGCAAGCTGAACGCGCATGGCGACTGGGTTCGCGATCGCTTGGCGCAGAATGACGAATTGACGCTGGACGAACTGGGCCTGGAACTCGCCGAGCGCGGCGTTATCGTGCACCGCTCCAATGTTGGTCGTCATCTCCACCGGCTCGACCTCAGCCATAAAAAAAGCCTGCAGGCAGGTGAGCTCTGGATCCGGAGACGCTTCGGCTACCGGCGGCTGTTCATCCTGCTCAAGCGGGAGGGAGAGCCGTCCGGGGTCAACCGCATCTATCGGCTGCATCGCGAGGAAGGGCTTTCTGTTCGCAAGCGGAAAGCCAGACGCCGTGCCGTCGGCACGCGAGCGCCGATCCTCGTCGAGGCGAAGGCCAATGCCCGATGGTCGCTTGATTTCGTTCACGACCAGTTCGCCTGCGGCAGGAGGTTTCGCGTGCTCAACATCCTCCACGAGGTGACGCGTGACTGCCTGGCGGCGATCCCGACACCTCGATCTCCGGCCGTCGCGTCGCACGGGAACTGACGGCACTCCTTGAGCGCCGCGGCAAACCAAACATGATCGTCTCCGACCACGGCACGGAGTTCACCTCGAACGCCATCCTTGCTTGGTCGAAGGAGCACAAGATCGAGTGGCACTACATCGCGCCGGGAAGGCCCATGCATAACGGCTACATCGAAAGCTTCAACGGCCGCATGCGCGACGAGCTGCTGAACGAGAGTCTCTTCTTCGGTCTATCCTCGAAGCAAACCTTAAACACAAAGCAAGCGCGGAAATATTTGAGGCGATGGCGATAAAATACTATCAGCCTGAGCATAACGCCCGTTTCAAGCGCTTCTTAGATACCGAGTTTCCCGTTTGGTTGCCGGGCCTTCGGGATATCATCTCGCCAGACTTTGACCCGCGAGGTTACACGGAGCATACAGATGCGAGGGGCATTGGACGTCAGGATTTTGCGGAGATGCGCCACATACTAAGGCGCCCATAAGATAGGAGCCATAAGAACCTGCAGAGGAGGATTCTGGGAAAATGCTCGATCGATCCCGTTTACCGGGCGCCACCTTACACGGCGAATGCGGCCGAGATCGTCCCTACTAATGCCGCGCCCCCTCGCTCGCGCACGTCGACCGGTTTGCTGCTGTTGCATTTGATGTGCTGAGCACGGCAGACCCACGCTCCGAAGTGCCAGCCGAGGAGCGATGGAACGCCTCAATTCGGGGCGTTCATTCTGATCGGACAGTCCATCGAAAGACGATGGGTTGTGCAAAGATTGAGTTGACCCTTCTCGACGGCGAGGCGACACTTGCAACCTGTAGCGAGGCAGGAGGAAAAATGATGGCCGAGCCAGACCGCTGGCGTCACATGGCAAGCGCGCCGAAAAACGGCAGTCGGATCCTCGTCACGATCCGCCCGTCCGAACAAGGGGCGGCAGAAGTTGACCTCGCGTATTGGTCGAATGGCGATCAGTTCGGTGCAGAAGGCTGGCGCGCCTCTGATTCCTCGCCCGGTCGCATCATCGAATACCCCGAGCCGGAATTGAAGTGCTGGATGCCGATGCCCTCGGCCAATCTCGATCGCATCTCGATGCCCTCGCCCTGGGAAGGCGGCGACGACCAAGAGCTCGAGGGGTCAGGGATTTAAGAACTCGCGCCGCCATGGTGCTAAAGATGATATGCAGCGAGTGGCAAAATCCAGTTGAGCTATCCACAACCGGAGGACCTCTCGCAATCCCATTCATGATCGTTTGGCTGACTTCCTCGCTTCCTCGTACATGACGGGGTCAAAGACGTGCGTTTGCAGCCGGCGGAACGCCTAATCTCAATCCGATCTAAAGGCCGCCTTGAAAGGAATCGAACCAACGACCCGCCCCTCTACCCTTGGTATTGGGGAGAAATCCGGCTCTTAATCTTCCGACGAAGACTATCGAAATCCGGGTACTACAGCCCGACCCGCGGGCACCTTTCAGCGTGATATCCACAGAGCGACACAATCACGCTAAAACGGCATTTTTTCCTTCGGCTGGAAGAAAATTCTTCAACCAGAGCATGCAGCCACGCTTGCAACGTAAATTGGAATCAATTTGCATGCGGAGTTGGGGGAGGAAGGATGCCGTATTTTCCAACACCGACGTCAGGCGGTTTGTGGCGGTATGTCGATCGCCGTCACCACCTGCGCCGGATCCCGATAGTCCTCGCCTTTCGTCAGCATGGCCCTAATCTGACGCGCCATTTTGTTGGCAAGTGCAATCAACATCAGCATTTCGGGCTTGCGTGTCAGCATACGCACCGCCCGATGATCCGCGTCATCGCACCGATGAGCCCGACCACGCCGCTCCTCACCGCCCATGCCATCGTGGGCACAAGCCCTGGCTAGGCCGAGAAATTCCGGCCAGCGGAGAACTGCTTCGCGCAGAGCGCGAAGGTCTCGATGCCAGCACTACCGAGGCGGCCGACACTAGGCATGGTCTCCAGTCGCCGCGCCGTATCCGTCTCGGCCGCAAGTGCCTTCAAGGCCTTCGTCTTGTTCTCGATCTTTCTGTCCTCTCGGAGATCTGTGTCAGCAAATCTTGGCATTCCGTGATGATTAGCGGGCGGGCCACAGGTCGGACCCTCGATCAACGCCTCGATCCGCTTCAGATGGGCGAGGCCCGTTAGAGGAACACCTTGCCTGTTCATAAAGCACCGCTCGAAGAGGGCGGCAACCATCCCATCTGCCAAGCGACACATTGCCCTGCAACCAACAACGATCGCTGGCAACCTGCCAAAGAGGTGAGCATCTATAGCCTCATCGAGCTATGTGACAACGCATCTCGAGTTTGCTATTTAATCAACTTAAAATGGGCAAGGGAATATACTGCAATTCCAAAAACCACCTGTTTTCGAAATCGTCTGCGACCTCGGCGTTGGCAGCCGTAGATGATGCGCAGATCTTTCATGGGGGCTACGATGGCATTTGTTACGTTTACACGCCCAGATAATACGAGCGTAGCAATACGAGTCGAAGAAATCGTTCATCTTGCACCTGTCCCCAGCGCAGGTCCCTTGGTAGGGCCTCTTACTGAGGGGACGCGGATAGTCTTCAAGAATCAAAGTATCCAGGATGTCGTTGAGCTCTTCACCGACGTCATGGCGCAGATCGATGGGGCATTGGGTCATACCTGAGTGGCGGCGCCGACAGCAGTCTTGTCTTCAGTCGCAGTCCTGGCAGTTTTCCTCAAAGGAACCAGGTGATATTGAGCATGGTCAGCTTGCCAATGATCACCCCGCCGATGAAATTTGCAGTACTTGCGCTCTGTCGTCGCAAGGTCCATCGCTGGGCTGCCCCGCGTCAGGTCAGCTCGATGAGTTTTGGCGATCATACTTAACCCCTCTGGCGACTGGCGGTCGCACATTCGTCAGGTAAAGCGTCTGAATCTAAAGAACGTTTGAAGCTGCTTAGATATCGCGCTACAACTATTGATTATATTTTAATTTAATTGAAGTGGGATACAAAAGCGAGGGGAACGGCATGGGCTTCGAAACGATCTCCGGCACCAATCTCGAATATGGACTGATCAGCTTCGATGCCGACGGCAAGGAGATACCGGAGCCCGGCGGCCTTATGAGCCAGCGCCTAATCGACAAGGCGCGGGCGGATAATGCAACGAATATCTTTTTTTTCAGCCACGGGTGGAAGGGCGATGTACCCGCTGCCAAGGAGCAATATGCGCTCTGGATCAAGGCCTTTGCCGATTCAGCGGACAGCGCCAAGGCGGCCGCGCATTTTCCGAATTTCCATCCGCTCTACATCGGGCTGCATTGGCCGAGTCTGCCATTCGGCGACGAGGAGGTCGGTGCTTCCTCCTTCGAAGCTGGTGCTCCGATCCTAGGCGCTGCCTTGCTACAGAGATATCTCGATCGGCTCGGCGACCGCCCGGAGATCCGCGGGCCGCTTGAGATCATCATCGATGAAGCGCGGCGCAATTCGGCTCCCGACGAACTGCCAGAACATATCAAGAGGGCCTATCTCGACCTGAACGACGCGCTTGGGCTGAAGAGCGAAGGCGTGGATGCGCCGCCGGATGCTGACCGACAAGGCTTCGATCCGGAGGAATCCTTCGAGGCCGCGAATGAGGAATCGGCATCCTTCGGTGGCGGTATCACCAATCTCGGCGGCTTGCTTGGCCCGCTTCGCCAGCTCTCCTATTGGACAATGAAGAAGCGGGCGCGCACCATCGGCGAAGGCGGCATGCACAATTTCCTGAAGAACCTGCAGAATGCCACCGCCGACAGCCATACCAAAATCCATCTGATGGGCCACAGCTTCGGCACCATCGTGGTCTCGGGGATGCTGGGTGGTCCAAATGCTGGCGGCAAGCTCCCGCGGCCCGTCGATTCGGTGGCTTTGGTTCAGGGCGCGGTGTCGCTATGGTGTTACGCTGGACAGATTCCATTTGACGGCGCGGGTCATGGATATTTCAGCCGCATCCTGGCCGATCATAAAGTACGCGGGCCAATCGTCACTACGCAATCGAAGCACGACACTGCCGTGGGCGTACTTTATCCACTAGCGTCGCGCATCAAGGGTTCGGTGAATTTCGCCGACGGGTTTCCAAAGTTTGGCGCTATTGGCACCTTCGGTCTCCAGGGCATTCCGGACAGTTCGCGCAGCGAACTGAAGATGCTGGCGGCGGCCGAAGGCTACGCATTTGAGGCAGGCAAAATCTACAACGTGGACGGCTCGCAGTTCATCGCGCGCATGGATGGCGCGAGCGGGGCGCACAATGACATCGCCGGACCGGAAGTCGCCCATTTGATATGGGCTGCGGCTTTCGCATCGCGCATTGTCCCAGATTAGATGAAAGGCCGCCATGGACCAGACTGATGAAGATGCGCCAGTCCCGTTTGGCATCAACGCCGATAATGGCTTACCGCTGAACGGATTGACTGACGAGGTCATCCACGATCTGTTGGGCCGAAAAGCGGAGCCGACAGCTGAAACGCTGGCACTGTCGAGCCGCGTCGACCCCGCGAACATCTCCTTCGCCACCGAAGGCTACGTCGATCCGAGCGATCTGGCGCAGGCCGGGTGGGGTGTTATCTATGCGCCCAGCGTAAGCCAAGCAGTCAAGGACGCGCTGGCGCCACTCATCGAGCGCCGCAAGGCGCAGGCGCAACCGTTCAAGATCTTCGATGGTTCGGACGGCTACCGTCCCGGTGACACCGCGAATGACTGGCTCAAGAGGCGCAACGTGCGCATGGACGTGGTGGATCCTGAAAAGGGCGTCCCGTTCTATCTCCTGCTGGTTGGCCCACCCGATGAGCTGCCGTTCGAGTTTCAGTATTCGCTCGATATCTATTGGGCGGCAGGACGGTTGTGGTTCGAGACCGCGGATGAATTCCGCCGTTATGCGGAAAGCGTCGTCAAATATGAGACGTCAGTGAGCGTCCCGACGTTGCGCCGCGGCGCCATTTTCGCGACCGAACACGACTTCGACGAAGCCACCCAATTGTTCATGCGCCAAGTGGCGAAGCCGCTAGCCGAGGGGGAAAATGGCG
The DNA here is from genome assembly GCF_029714365.1 of Sinorhizobium terangae. Lineage (NCBI taxonomy): Bacteria > Pseudomonadati > Pseudomonadota > Alphaproteobacteria > Hyphomicrobiales > Rhizobiaceae > Sinorhizobium > Sinorhizobium terangae. The sequence continues at coordinate 82,115 of NZ_CP121661.1, read as the reverse complement.
GCACCACCGTGTGGAAGCGACAGAGTTTTGGCCTCCAAACGCTGCTCAGTGAGCGGGCGACAAAAGCCGCACTCATTGAGGTGCTTCGCGGCCAAGCGCAGCCGACGCCTGCACTGCTGCTCAGCGGTAGCCATGGTATGCAGTTTTCCCTCGGTGACTCACGTCAGGCGCACGCTCAAGGCGCTATCGTGTGCCAGGATTGGATCCGCTCCGGTCCAGTGAAGGCTGACCATTGGCTATCGGCCGCGGACGTTCCTGACGACGCTAGGCTTGAGGGAATGATGCATTTCTTTTTTGCTTGCCACGGCGGCGGCTGCACACAATTCGATGATTTCGACCGCCTCAACAAGGCGCCGAAGAGAATTGCGGATAAGCCCTTCCTGGCGCGACTGCCGCAGCGTTTGCTCGGGCACCCCAATGGCGGCGCGCTCGCCGTGCTGGCCCATGTCGAACGGGCCTGGGCCTATTCGTTCCAAGGCCAGCGCGGCGGCTCGCAAATTCAGGGCTTCCGCGACGTCATCGGCCGGCTGTTGAACGGCCAGCGTATCGGTCAGGCTACTGACATGTTCAATTTGCGCTGGGCTTCGATTGCGACCGAGCTGAGCGACATGCAGGCCGATGCGGCGAAGGGCGTAGACGTTTCTCTGCGCAGGCTTGGTAATCTTTGGGTTTCGCGTGACGATGCTCGCAATTTCGTCGTCCTCGGAGATCCGGCCGTGCGGCTGAGGGTCGAGGACATGCCGCCAACTTGATGGACGTGAAGGCATCCGACGCCGTCGCCAGCGGCGGCCATACGGGCAATTCAGTCCTCTCGCCGCTGCTGGGTCGCGGCCGCAAGAAGGTCCGCCAAGTCCCGGCCGCTCCGGCGGTCAGCAACTGCTCGTGCCGTCACCTCCAATTCGATCACGGCCTTATTTGCGACCGGCTCGCCATCGTCGCTCCGGTATAGTTGGGCGTGCCTCTTGCCGATCTGTTCGACGATCAAGCCATAGGCTTTCGGATCCTGATCGGGTTGCGGGTTTTCGTGCAACCACTGGGCGCCCGCGAACAGCCTGCGGGGATCCGTGTGATCTGCCAGGACTGCAGTTGAACCCAAGGCCGCAGCTTCTCCGATCACATTGTCCGCGTATGGATCAACGGTATAGCTGATGATGTCCGTTAGCGCATGGCCCCGGTAGGGGCCCTTGTAGATCGCGCAGATCACCTTGGCGACATCGCTCTCGAAATCGACCAGCGTGCCTTTCGTTTCGTAGACATCCTCCCACGTCCTACGCAGACGGGCGGCATCTTTCGTATGCCCGGCTTGCGTGAGGGCATTGAGCATTAGCTCGATGCGCAGCGCGCGCGTGGGGTATTTGCCACCGGTGCGGATCTCTTTCTGCACAGCGTCGACAGATGTCGTCAGCAGATCCATCATCGCCCCAACAAACGCTGGCCCCATGCACAAACAGCCGTACAAGTCAGCGAAAACCTCGGATGCCCAGCCCTGCCAGACCTCCGCGCGATCGAGCGCTGCGTTGGACAAAGCGGCCGCGATATCGGCAGTCAGATCGAAATCGAACTCAACCACATGGCCGACTTCATGGGCGATGATGATCGCGCCGGGCAGATGAACCGTGTGATACCAGGGCACGCCGATCAACGGGATCGGAAGGCGTTTTAGCACCTCGAGGAATGCATCATCGCGCAACGCGCCGGCCGCGCCCGGCCCGGCGCGAACCTCGTTTTGAAAACTTGAGTCGCGCGGGACCATGAAGGGGCTCCAGGTCGCCGAGAAGTACACCAGCGGCGGGCCCTTGAGGCCCGGATCGAACCTCTGCATGGCCGGCCCGTAGCATTCCCAAGCAAGGTCATCACATGCAGCAAGGACACCGCGGAACATCTCGTCCTCGCGCAGCAGGAGCTTGGTGCGAAATACCTCCCAGATCGAATGCGCCGCCAGAATGCTGTTTTCCAGTGATACCGCCTTGTCAATCACGGTGCCGTCTGGAGGCAGATCGCCGAGATCCTTCCTGACGGATGCGGTTAGCCCGTTCAGCACTGTTTCCAGCCGACGAATCTGAGAATAATGCCGGCGCAGTCCGAGCCCCTCGTCATCGGTGAGCCGCCTCCAATGGTCTAGCTCCTTGTCGAGGCTTTCCATTTTGGCGTCGATCTCGGCGCGTCGCCGCTGGTTCAGTCCTGCACTCATGGCATGAACAGCCGGTCTTTCGGATCATTGGTCCAAAGCGCCGCGGCGTGGCGCGGCAGGACATGACCCAGATCCCGCGGTGGTTCGGCGCGCAGTCGACTGAGCGGAGCGCGCACGCAGTCAGACAATAGTGCCTCCGCGATTTTCGCCGTCAGATCCTGCCTCTCATCAGGTCGCGCCAGCCCGCATGCCAGAACGCCCCGCGCAACGCCGAATTCGAAGAGTTCGGCCGCGAAGATATTTCGCAGCAGCATCATGCGAACGGCTTCGACGTCATTGCGCGGGTGGGTGATGTCCAGCACAACGAATGGAGGTTGCGGCAAACTGCCGAGCATCTTGCCCAGAAACGACGCGGTGATCGGGTCGGCTCCGCCGTCGCTTGATCCGCCGCCCAGCGATTCCACGCGATGGCTCGTGCTTGCAAAGTCAAGATAGACTCCCGCGTATCCCTCTCGCACGGCGGCAACCACATGCAGAACCTCCGGTGGCTGGTTATTCCAGTTGAATGCCCTGAAAAAGAATTCAACATCGCGGACGTCGGTAGCGATGGGCGCGACCCCCAGGTCAGAATACACTGCGGCGAGGCTGAATCCGCTGGAGCTCTCGATGCGTACGTCATCTTCGCCTCCGGAGGGCATCAGCAATTGAACCGAGCCAGGACGCCGGCGATCGCCGGCCATGGATGGAGGCGGCCGCAATTCCGGCACCTGTCGAGATCGCGTGCCTGCTCCCCCGAGCTCCCATGGCAGCGCCGCAATGTCGTGCGCCAGCGCGATCGGTGCGCCCTCCGCATGTCGACTGCGAAGCACGCTGCGGAGCTCGCTCGCGAAACTAGCCCAGTCGGCACACAAGAAATCGATGGCAAGTTCGTGCGACAAGGCCGCATCACTGAGATGCGGCACCAAATCCGACCGAGAGATTGTGATCGCCTCCGCCGGCAGTGCACCTTCCGTCGCTTGCGCGAGCCGATGTGTGCCGAAGCTTTCCATCTCGCGCGACTCCGGCAAAGCTGAACGATCAGGCGGTGCGGATTGTCCAAGCGCCCGATATAGCTCCGTCGCCTCCCGTTGGAGGCGGAGACGATCGCCCGGCGTAGCAAGCTCGACTAAGAGGTCGGCGCGACGGGCCTGCCAAATATTGGGAAGCTCTGCCGGCGGTGAATATGAATCAAGCATATCCTTAGCGGCTGCGGCGTCGCCAGCGTGACGGACCTCTTCGGCGGCCTGGCACAAAAATGCGCCATATATGGGGAAATTTGCGAGCTCTGTTGAAAGAGCACGCTCAAGCAGGGATCCAAAACCGGTCTCGGTCTGGCCCAGCCGCTTGCGGGCCAAGTTCAAATGCCAGGCCCTCAAGAGCGGCCCCTCGCTGGCATCCTTGAATTCGGTGGCGAAACCGGCGCTGGCGCGGTCGAGTTCCTTCGCAGCCTCTTCGCGCCTGCCGAAAACGCGATAAAGGTCGGCGCGGCGGATCATCAATTCGACGCCGCTCCCCAGTTCGGAGCCAGGGCGCGCGAACTGTCCGATCAGCCGCGTCACAAAATCTTGCGATACATCGAGTCTTCCGTCCGCGTCCCTGACCCAATCCAAAGCTTCCGCGGTTCGGCTGATCGGTTGTATCTGGCCTACCGTTTCAAGCACGTCCTCCAGAAAATCATTCGATGCTTCCCTTAATCTGAATAACAGCGCGAAGATCAATACTCGCGCATGAATGTGCGGCGGAATGCCCTGACGCTCAATCAGCTCCGACAGGTTCTGACGCGCCTCATCTTGCCGGCCGGTTCGGCACAGCACAAAGGCCATTAGTAGTCGCAATTCGGTTCGGATCTCGATGTCCGCGCTTCCCCGCAACGAAAGTGCCGACACGATCTGTGTCTCCGCACGCCGATAATCCTGCATCTCGCGGGCTGTCATGGTCGCAGAAAGTAGCGCGCATCTTGCCGGTCCCGATGAGATCGTCGCAAGATCGTAGCTTGTTGCAGCCGAATCCCAGTCATCGGAAGCGGCTCGAAACTCCAGCAGCAAGGCTCGAGCCTCCGCGCGCTGGTCGAGAAGCCGCGCGCGCTCGTTCGCGCTGGTGGCGACGGCCAGACCTTGTTCGCAGGCGCGCAAGGCCGTGAAAGGTTCGCACTCCATGATGGCGAGCCGTTCTTCGAGAACCTGCGGCGACGTGGGGACCGGCAGCACACCGGGGGGCAACTTGCGCATCTCCGTTATGCGCTTTCTGGCGGTCGAAATGTCACCCACGCCGACCGCATACCAGGCCTGGTGGTCGATCACGCGAGCGCGGGCGCGCGGGTCCTCCCCTGCGCTCCGCCCCGCCGAGCTCATTGCTTCGATGACAGCGGCGTGAGCGCCGAGGAACATGTAATACGAAGCCAGCGCGAGATAGAGATCGGTCGCCGTGACGCCGACCGGTCCGGCTCCCGACAGCAACCGCAACGCTTCGCGAAAATGGGTTGGTGTGTCGGGGCCGGGATGCCGCAGCAGGATGGCAGCAAGCTGGAATTCCAACACGAATTTATGGCGGCTATTTTGCGCGCCTGGGATGGCGGCCCGGAGGAATTCCCCAGCATTCTCAGCCGAACCCGATTGCCAGGCCTCGAATATCTGGTCGAGATAGACCGGAATAGCGCCCCTGATATCCGGATGCACGCCGACGATCTCCCGGGCAATCTCGACATGCCGGTTGAACTCGTTGCGGTTGACCGGCTCGGCGAACTTCAGTCCGGCTGCCTGCATCAACAATTCCGCGACTTCGCAGTGTGCGGAAACAAGCAGCTCCGCAGAGGACACTTTCGGGTAAGGAATGCGCTCGGCCTCAGAATATTCGCGGCCGAGGATCTCGGCGGCAACGGAAACAGCGGCCGCCGGGCCGAACCGATCAACCGCCTCTCGCAGATGCCCGGTCCAGAGTGGCTTCGCTTGGACGCCTTCCCCCTGAAAGCGATGGAATATTGCATCCTGGTAATGGCGTACGGCGGTGTTGGCCCGACTCGCCGCGCGCGCCTTCTGCTCGAAGAATTCCGCGGCGCGATTCTGCAGTTCGGCGAATACCGGCTGCTCCCGCAACAGCATGCGTGTCGGGTTGATCACCTCCGGGTGGAAGTGTAGCTCGGATTGACCGTCCACCGTGACGTCCGTCAACCATCCCTTTTCGCGCGCATAGCCGGCAAGTTGATCCCAAAGATCTTTCATGCCGTTCCGCTCCAGATTCGCGAGTGCTTCGGAATCTGCCTTCCAGACATCTATCTTGCCGTCGAGAGGATCCTCGAAGCCGTCGAGGCCCTTGGCCGGATCATCATCGAATGGCTTACCGCGCAGAGCCTGAAGAAGCGGTGGCAGCAACACGGCGTTCGCGAATTCGAACGTAAGGTGACGCCCGATTGCACCGTAACGTATCATCCAGCGGATGGGTTGCGAATCTATGCGCCGGATAATGCGTTCGACGAGATAGGCGATATCGACGCTAGGGAAACGTTTGACTTCCTCGGCCGTGAGCTCCTTGCGGTTGAGCGCGAGCTCCGCGAACATGGCCAGCTTGAACGGATTGCGTCCAGTCAGCTGGTCGGTAGACGCGTTGTTTTTCCCCGTCGACGCATCCTTCTCTTCCGTGCGTTCGACGATCGCATCTCGGACAGGACCACCGGGTACACCGCGTTGCTCCAGATAACGGTGAGCCTCATCGTCGTCAAATCGGGGCAAATCGTAACCAAGAAATTCTCCGTCGTGGAGCACATCGCATCGTTTGGCGATATCGTAACGGCCGGAAAGCACCAAGGTAAGATTCGGGAAATCGTCGTGAATGGTGCGCAACGCGTCGATGCAAGCCTCCAGCCAATTGCCGGCCGACAAGGTCGCTTCTTCGAGAGTGTCCAGCATGACGACGACGGGGGTGTCGATATTGGCGCCCCTGAGCTGGCGGCGGATTTCTTTTGTGACATCCGGATTCCACCCTGGAATCCCCTCCTCCCGTTTCAGCCTTTCCAGAAGCGGTGCGAGCGCATTGCCGTTGGGTTGCTGCACGAACTGCGCGATCATCCGGCCAAAGAGGCGTGCCGGATAGCTCTGAACTTCTTCGAGCCTGAAGTCATCAAAGTCGACCTTTGCGCATAGAATCCGATTAGGAACCAGGCGACGGGTGGTCAGCCATCGCAGGAACATCGTCTTGCCGGTGCCACCGGTGGCATGCAGGTGAAAGATCCAGACGCGCTCGCCGAGCTTTCGATCGAATACCGACTTAAAGCTTTCGAGCAGTTGCGGCCGTTCAAAATAGGAACCGGTCTTGTAATAGTCACCGGCGAACAGGAGGCGCGCGGTATTGTACGAACGGAAGTCCTCCCATAACCGTGATACCCGTTTGCCGCGCCAGCTTTCCTGCAGACGCAGCATTTCGAGCAATGCGTTGCATTGCGCCATGTCGAAAACCTTGTCGGCTCGGGCAAACCATCTCTGGAAGAATGGTATGACTCGTTCGGGCGACGCCGAAGCGGCGAGGTGGTACACTGCGGCGAGTTGCGCCTCAGGATCATCCCTTCTCAGGAAATGAGAGCCAATGTTGGTGTTTTGGCGCCTCCAGCTACGCGGTTCGATCTGCCACTCGGCGATCAACCGCGCCCGCTCACCATCCTCGATCGCCCAGCGATTGCGGCGTAGCTGGCGTACATCGGGATAGGTAATAAAGTCCTCGAATGACGGCTTGTCGTTCAGGTCTTTGCAGAGTGAATCGTAGAGTGGTTTGTCGAACCAGCGCACAAGCGCGCATTGTTTGGTCGCTTCGACCACACCGTCCGGCCGCGGCGGGCGGATTTTCGAGAGCACTTCGTCCAGCGGCGTGTCGGCCGGAAAGCTCTTCAGAGCTTGCAGGAGAGCCGCGAAATCCGGAACACTCATCGCATGCGCTCCACGGCGTTATAGTACTCTGGGAAATGAAGTCTTATCGTGTCCCGAACCATCACCAGACGTGCCAAGCCCTTGGGTGGAGGTGATCTTCCTGGCGAACGACACAACAGCAAGCCGGCCAAATCCTTGATCCATTGCTCATCCTTGAACCACATCATCTCGGCGGCAAGCGTAGCCAAGTGATCGTCCGCCACATCGGCAGGCACTTCATATTTGGCCACCTTGTCTGAATATTTTGGCGGCATCGGCAGGAGATTGAAGGCCGCAGCCTGCATGTTCGTGACTGCTATGGCGACCTTGACGTGACTGGACTGTGTGGCAATCGGCAGGAACACGTTTCGGACAAGCTGCTCAAAGTCGTCGACTGGAAGCAAGCGTTCGCCCTTTGGCCCTTCGAGTTGATCGAAGACCAAGACGAGTGGTCTATCCGCGGCGTCGCGCCGCAAAGCCTCCACGAATAATGCCCCGATTTGCTCCTCCGGCCGCTTGTCGCTCAGAGCGGTCAAGGGCCGACATTCGTCTGAAATTTCAGTTTCTGGGTGCTCAGCCTCAACCCAGTCGCCCGGCGCGCCGGTTCGCGTCAGATTGTTCAGGTGCCAGTTGAACTGCCTGAAAGCGAGCTTGGAAAGCCCGGCATGCAAATATTGGGTACTGATATCCCGATTGTCGGCGTCACCGTCGCGAATCTGCCTAAGGATGGAGAGGAAAGACTTGGGAGTCCCGTCATGCATCCTGATATAGCGGACACGCGCACCGCCGATGGCCCAATTCTCCATGCACCACTTCAGCAAGTGGGATTTTCCAGAATTCGGCTCGCCTAGCACGATGAGGACATTTTCCGGTTTGTCCGTCATCCTGCAAGGATAGGCCCAGTGTGTGAATATCCGACGCGGTTCGCGGCAATTCGCGAACAGCCGGGCCTCCTCGAATTCGGCGCATTTCTCGTAGGTTTGGTCGGACGGCAGCGTGCAAGGCGTAAACAGCTTCGCGTTGCGCTCGCTTACCGTCAATGCCGGCAGCGCCCAGGCGATGTTCCCTGGAGCGCCAGGGATCAGCGCGCGCGCCTCGTTCATGGCATCTTCCAGGCGGTCACCGGCCGCCAGCCCCTTATACAGCGTGGCGGCGAAATTTCCGGCGAGATCGCCAATGACATCCGCCTGCATGCCGAGGACCGCCTTGGCGCCGGCTGCCAGGAAGCTTCGGTGTGTACTCCATCTGCCAATTTCGGCCGAGCTGCGGCAGGCGTTCAAGAATACGAAGGTGGGAATCCAGTGCTTTGCCGGCAAATCGTTGTCTATGCCGCTGCTCGACCAGGTCCAACTACCGCCGTCGCTTTCAATTCGCAGGCCGTATTCATCGGCTCCCTCGACTTTCCTGGTATGCCCGGCGAAGTGAAAGACATGTGGCTGGAAACGGCTGATCCATTGCATCATCGCCTCACGCGTAGGACGGCGCATGCAATGAACGTCGACGGTTCGCCCAAGTGGGTGGAACGTCCTCTCCACGGCCTCGACTTCCTTGCCGATTCCAAGCGCTTCTTCCTCCTCCGCCTTGCAGCCGACAACCATCAGAATTCGGAATGGCCAGGTCGACGGCTTGTTCGTCGCGGGGGGGGCCTGCAGGTTCAGCCGACAAAGGCCGGCGATCAACGCAGGCCTTTGGAGAGGTGGCTCCGCGGGACAGGCCATCTCCCAGGGCAATTGATCGAGTGCTTCGACCGCGGTCGCGACGTACAGGCGAGGATTGCCCAATGAGGCCCATCGCTGGCGCAGAACGCCGTCCGGCAGGAGCCAGTCGTAGAGTTTCGTGGCTATGTCTAGGAAATCGGGGTGACTGCGGCGGTCCGGAGTCACGCCGGACACATAGGTTACGATATCCGTGCGAGGCGGTGGTACGACGCGATCGACGTTGGCGGTCCATCGTCCGGTGGTGAGGTCGAGCCGCTTGAGTATCCCGGACGTCTGGTGGCCATCCTCCTCTATCAAGTGGACGTCAAAATTGCCATTGTTCGCCTCATGCGTTTCAATTCGGATCGTCGCAGAAACCATTGCAAGTCGGACTCCTCTTTGCTCGCTGCACGGCAATGTCGATACCGTGAACGGCACGAGCCCGCTGCCGTGCCATTCAGGGCCGCGTGCCGCCGCCTTTACTTGCTGTTCGCGACAGCGATACCGCCTTTCCGGCCGCTCCTGCGGTTGTGTGGAGAACACCGGTCGTCTTCAAGACAAGATCTACCTCAACGTTATCGACGTTTTGCACAAGCTCTTGCCTTCAGGCGATTGCTTCCGAAGCGTAGTGTGCTTTACCGGTTGCATCCACAACACAGAATCGCTCGAGATATGGTCGGCCCTCCGCGTCATTCCCCCATGATATTGCTTTTGCGACTTTTAGCCATTCTTTCCACAGGCGTGTAGAGTCCCCAATCGAACCACCCAGAGCGGAGAAGTAGTTCGGCATCGCGAAATCCGGCAAGGGCTCCGGCGCGGCACTGCCGTGCCCTTTGCCTCCGAACATTATATCTGTGATCTCCCAACCGGTCACGCCGACCCAACCAACGAGAACATGCGGGCCAAACAGTGCTCGCATGGTCGCGATTGTTTGGGCACTGCTACAAACGTTGCAGCCGCCCCAGATGATGAGCTTGCAACTGGTCTGTTTAAACTCCGTCCCGCGATTAAGAACAACGGTTTGCCCATCGTAAGTGATCGTCAGTTTGCTGGTCCCAAATTCGAGATCAATGGACTGGTCGTCGTTATACAATGAATTGCTGAAGTGCCCGGCGAGGAAAAGCACGTCATCGCTGCGCGCAAAGAGAGACTTCAGGTCGTTGAGCGACGGCTTCGTGGCGTGTAGGAATGATCCGGGCGATAGTTGAAGTTTTTCAACTGCGCCTTTGCGGAACTGTTTTGCGTCGCGGCGGGTTCCCAGTGAAAGTACGCTGAATGTTGCCATGACATCTTTCCCAATTGGACTCACAATGTCGCTTTATTTGGCCGGCTGATCCGGCGGCCTCAGAGGCTGCGCATCGTGCGCTTTTGAGACCAAGTACGTCGCGTGGCTCGCGAGGAGAAGCGCCGTGAACGCCGTGCCGAGTTCCGGCAGAGTAGTGAATATGGCCGTCTTGGCGCCCATTATCTGGAAAGCGTCAATGGTAGTCATCGCGACGAGAATAGAAAAGAAGCCGAGCACGAGGGTTGCAGTGATGACCACGTTTTGCAGGCGCGAAACGTCGACCGTATCGGAATCGGCTACTTCTTCGCCCATGAAAATATCAGCGATTGAAGCGAGGCGCGCCGATGCGCGTTTCTCCAACCCCTCCGTTGCCACGCCGAAAAAGGGTGCACCTCGTCTTTGTAAGTCGGCGTCACCGCCCCTAATGGACAAACTGGCATTATTTCCGCTGGCGTCCTTTGTGGGCAGAATAAGTGCAGAGACCATCGGAGAAACCGCCGCAATGCCAAGCGCGGCAGCGACCGAGGCAGGTATTGTCGGAAAGACACCGAACGTCGCGATGTCGACCGCGCTTGCTCCGGCCGCTGCTGCCGCCGGTCCGGCAATGCCGGCGAAGCCGATGTTGAACAATGCGAACGTGGCATACCCGGACAGAGCTACTGCAGTCCAAAGTGTGACTTGGGCGCGCGCAAGCGATACGCGGTTCCGGGTGTCGATCCACACGCCGGCGACACGCTGCTTGGTTCCTAAGCCAAGCGCAATGGTAAGCCCTGCAATGCCGGAGACCAGCATCAGGAAAGGGACGAGAACAGAGATCGATCCTGCGGCCGAAGCCACTCCGCTCAGGTAGCCCGAAACATCGTTCAGAGGGTGAAGATCGGGCCTCTCCAACTGTGTTCTTGGCTAACGTCAAGCGCCGCGCGCCAAATGGTGTTACATCCATCGTTGCTGGGGTCTGTCGGGCATGCTATCGCGTCTGAGAGAACGGACACAGCCGCCGGAAAATCGTGGCGCTGTCCGTTGGTCGGCGGCGGAATATCATTGCCCCTCAACAGCTTGCCGCAGACTGCTGATTGGGCGCCATTGGGCAATAGCTTATGGTCGGCTGCGCACAACTCGGTGGTTCTCGCCAGCAATTCGTACTGATAGGCGGGATTGCTTGTAACGAGAATATTGCGTGCATCGCTCATCGATCGACCAGCCCAGACCGACAATGCACCACCGAGCACGAAGACGATGGCCGCGACGATGCCAATTCCCCAAGCAACTCGGTTGTATGGGTTTTTGCCCCCCAGCTGCGGCAGACCACTGCCGGTGAGCGCGGAGGCAAAGGGCAACTCGTGGTCGGCAGGTACTTTGTCACTTTCGAATAGACGATAGACGCGACCGTCTGATCCATCGGCGGTTACGAAGTCACCGCCGCTCGTAACGCCTTCCTCTGTGATCCAACTCACTCCCTGGGGCAGCGGCTGATCGACACGTGGACTGCCGTTGACGGTGACTTCCCACAATGCGGCACGCGCAGGCAGCGTGGCGCCACTCCAACTACCAGCCTCTACCGCGTCCACGGTGGCCATTACCCTTTTATAGCGTGCCTCTTCGGTTGCGCCGACGCGAGGGGGTGGGAGCTTTCTTAATTTGTTGTCGAGACCACGCTTTTTTGCTCCCGCTGCGAGCTTGGAAACGACCGCCTCCAGTCGCGCTTCGGCTGCCGTAGAGCCGTCCTTGGAAGTGGCCCCGCTGGTCTCGCCCCAAACGATTGCAAGCACATCCGTATCAGCCATCGCCCTCCCCTCCGCAGGCACAGCTAGTCGCGAACATCGCCGCACTCGCTACCTATACTACTCTTATGCTGCAGTTTCAATTTATTGTGGAAAGCGTTGTCGAGATGTGATCTATTAAAAGGTCAGAAGTTATTGGCGTGCCAGACCGAGGGGGGACATGGCGGACGTCATTCAACTCTATTCCGCTACGGGCGTGAATTACTCGGTCGATCTTTCGGCGCGAAGATCAACCGGCTCGACCGTTGAAGCCATCATTGTCACAGCACGCAACCATGCCAATACAGTGCTCGGTCAAGGCGAGCTCAAGGTCAGTTTCGACCTGCCTGATGAGCTGACCATTGGCGGACGGCTCAAGACTTGGAGTGAAATCCAAGCCGAGATCAAGGCATTTCGCGATGCCGCGAGGGCCGATCTCGCCGCGACGCGGGAGCGGATGCGTGACAACCTGCGAGAGCAGTTGGCGGAGCGTTCGATATCGCTGAGCGCAAACACAGGTGCTTTCCTTGGGATCGATGGCGTCGGCTTCGCCGGCGCGAGCGCCACGGCGCAACTGTCGATCGATCTGCTCCTGCTCGATCCGACTCTGCAGCCAAAGCCGGCCGACGATGCGGCCGTGCTGACCGCGCGCCTCAGCAGCCGCGGGACGGTTCAACTCGGCGGCAACACGTGCACTGCCGCGATGCTGCTCGTCCTGGTGGTCACTCGCGGCGCGCTGGTGAGCGCCGTCCCGTCGCTGTCGCTCGAGGGACTGCCGGCTGCAAAGATTCCCGCCTTCGACTTTCGGTGGCCCAGCATCGACTGGCCGTCGCTGAGCTGGTCCACGCTGGACGTGAATCACGTCGCGTCGCTGTTGCGCTTCGACCTGCCGATTCCGAAGGCAGGTGAATTCGATCAGCCGTTGCACATCAACTGGACCACGCCACAGCCTCAGATCGCGTTCGCGATAGACGCCTCGAACCATTTGACGATCACGACAACGCAAAATGGCACTGGCGAGCTCGTTTGCGACACGATCGATGCGAATGGCAACCCGTTCGCACAGAAAATCGCCGACATCACTGGTTTCGGCATCGCGCTGTCGAGCGGCGGGAGTTTTTCGCTTACCGGTGCAATCAAGGCCGCCACAGCATCGATTGGTCTGCCGCGGAAGCGAATCGATCAGCCCGACGCGCTGCCGTTCACGATCGAGCTCGATCCGGGCAAGCTCGAAATCCAGATCACTGCCGACATCAATCTTCCACAATCCGCCAGCGCCGACGTTACCGCCACGCTGGACCTGCCGCGCGTGCTGGTCCGGGCGAAGAGCGATCCGGCGCTGCTGCTCGCGCTCGGCGCAACCTATGAGCAACTCTATGATTCCGCTACGGGCGCATCGTCCGGCAAGCTGACCCGACTTGAGATTGTGGAGCCCTACCCGCTCGCACTTACGGCGCTGGCAGCACGTGAGGCCGCCGATGCCGCTGCGGGGCTAATCCGGCTGATCGGCGCAATCCGTCTGCCGAAGCCGAACGTCCCGGAGACCGGCCTGGTCGCGCTGCTGGAACGCATCGGCGCGATAATCGGCGCGGCGGTCAAATGGCTGGCGCGCCAGGCGGGTGGCGCGCTTGACGCGCTGCTCGGTATCGCGGAGGCAATCGGCAAGGCACTCGAGGAGGCGGTGCACTGGCTTCGCAAGGCGCTCAGCAAGCTTTCGGCTGGCGACCCGCACGTCGCGATCGAGGTCCGCCTCGATGCACGCAGCTTCGCGCTGCGCCAGATCGTCATCTCGCCCGCCTGGTCGGTGGCGCCGAACGAGGTGTTCAGCAGCGAGGCAGCCGCGCTGGATGTGACCGTACCGCTTAACTGGCGTCCATCCCTGGTGATCGACCTTGATGGTCCGCCAAGCGTCGCGCTAATCGCGCTGCAGGGCAAGAACAACAACACCTCTTTCACGCTTGGAACCGACCTGTGGCTCGCTCGCGATGCCAGCATCGAATCGGTCGCGGATACCGACGTCCAAGGTAAACGCCCGACGAAACGACTGATCCAGGTCGCCGCGAAGCTCAGCAAAGCGCAGCCGGTAGTGATCTTCCGCTTCCGCTCCGGCAAGACGGCCTTCTTTGAAACGGTGGAGGCGGCCGTAACGCCGCTGGTTGAAAGCGGAATCAGCATTGCGGGCATCAGTGGGCCCGTGGTCTATCGTCCGATCAACTGGAGCGACGTTGCCGTAGACGCAGAGATCGAACCCGGCACGGCGGAACGGCTGTTGCCCTTCCTGCAGTCATCGAAGGGAAATGCCAAACCGAGCTTCCTGGAGAATCTCGATCAATATATCTCGGTGAAGCCAGGGACGCCGAAAAGGGCCAAGGACGGCGTGGTGGAGCTGCCGCTCAATGCCGAGCTCCGCATCCGCGAAACGAAGGTGCAGCTGCCGCTCAAGCTCGGGCTCAATCTAAAGACCTTCGAGCTGCGCTTCGCCGGTCCGGAGATGATCGAGATCAAGGGCACGAGCGCCAAAAGGGATTTCGACGTCTTGGGATTGTCGGGCGAGATCGTTCCCAAGACGCACAAGCCCGGTGATCCGCTGCCCGCCGAATACGGCTTCTACAAGCTGGATTTCTCCAAAGGCGACGTGCGCCTCGCGCTGGCCGACAGCGCGCGGCTCGACCTCTCCTACGGCCGAGTCGCAAGCGGCGGGCGCGGCATCGTGTTCAAGGTCGAGGAGCTCGGCCTGTCGCGTGGCGGACTAGACCTCAATGCTAAGGTGGATCCCGATATCCCGGTGCAGCTCGCCGGCGTCGACATGCCGTTTCGCTTTGACAGCGGCGGATTGTCGATCAAGCGCAGCGAGATACAAGCTTTCTCGATCAAGGGAGCCGGGCAACTGCCGCCGGAGTTGGTTGGCGAAGCGAACGCCACGATTTCTATCTCAATGGGGCGCGGCAAGGATGGCTCGCTGATCGTGCAAAGCGCCGAGGCGACACTCGACAAGTCGAATGATCCGATCGTCTGCCACGGCACACGCTTTAAGCTTACACTCTCGGCGATCGGACTTGAGTTCAAGGACTTCTCGTCCCAGGGCGCGGGCTATCACTTCTACTTCACACTCACCGGATCGGCTGAATTCAAGCCGCGCGCGGGCGAATTCACGGACGGCCTGTTGAAGAACTTCGGCAGCCTGACGATCACTCTCGACAAGGCGCCGCTCGCCCGCGATCCCTCGATGCTCCTGACCGCAATCGAGTTCCAGGTCGCGGTCGAGCCGAAGAAGCGGATCAACTTCTTCAACCTCTTCACCTTCGAACTGCGCGGCATCGGCTTTCATCCGGCCTCGCGGGCCTTCGGCGGTAAGCCTGCAATGTCGGTCTCCGGTCAGGTCAACTTCGTCGAAGCCGGCGACATCGTCAGCCCCAAATTCGATTTCCACAAGCTCTGGATTGCGCCGCCGAAGGACGGCGAGACCTTGCCGCAAGTGCGCTTTGACGGGCTCACCGTCGGCGTTCGTTTCGGCGGCGCGGCCTCGATCGAGGGTACCGCCATTGCGGTCGATGACCAGCTGCCGAGCCTGTATAGGCCTGGTGCGCTGCCGGCCGACGTAACCGCGCATGGCTTCCTCGCGTCAGGCAAGCTCACCATCAAGGGCTGGGGCCAGATGGCCGCCTCAATGGGCTTCCTTGAGTTGCAAAAGCGCGGCGGCGAGCTGCGGCAGGCGTTCTTCCTTTACGGCGAGGCCGGGGAGCTCTCGATCGAGATCCCGACCCCGCTCGGACCTATCTATCTGCGCGAGGTCGGCTTCGGCTTCGGCTATCGCTTCACCCTGGCTGCGTTCAACCGCGCCGATCAGGTACGCAATGTGAAGCAGCTCATCGATGTCCTCGACGACATCTCGAAATATCAAGGCGAACTTGCTACTGTGAGGTCATGGGAGCCGGAGGCCGCGGGCAATCGACTGACGCTTGCGTTGCGCGGCCTGATCAGCATTTCCAGCGCGTCGGGCGAAAGGGAATACAACGCCGACGCGGAAAAAGAGATTCCCAACCCAGTGCTGTTCGACATCGTGGCGGCGCTGCGCAGCGATCTCACCTTCTTCATGAACGCGCGCGTCTGGATCGCGCGCAACTATGCGGACTGGCACGACTCAAGTGGGACCGATGCCTGGCGTACCAATCCAACCTTGCGCGGTTATGTGTATCTCTCGGTGCCGCGCAAGGAGTTTCTTGCCCGGATGATCGCCGACGGGACCGGCGACGTCGACGGCAAGCATCCCGAGTTGCCGGCGCCGTTGGTCGCAGCGATGAAGGCCGTGCGCTGGTCGGCCACCACCTATATCCGCCCTGGTCTATTCCACCAGGAGTTCGGCTGGCCCTACGAGCTAGGTTTCACCTTCGAGCGCGACAAGACGTTCCAGATCGTCTGCCAGGGCGGTCTGGTTAATCGCATTGAGGACCTCTCGATCCTCTACGGCATCGCGTTTCGCGCCAGGGGATTCGCGCAGATCGGGGGCTCCGTCGGCGGGCGCTCGTTCGGCGCCTCGGTGCTCGCGCGCGCAGACTTTTCGATCGATGCGAAATTCATCGCCTATCTGTCGATCCAGCGCTTCAACGAGACGCTGTTCTACGGATCGCTCGCGTTCGACGTCTCGATCTCGCTGCAAGTGCGTGTGTGGCTCGAATTCTCGATAGGCATCAAGGATATCCATCTGGAAATCGGCTTCTCGCTCTCGCTCACTCTCTCGATCGCGCTCGAGGTTGCAGTGTCGCCGCGGGCGATCGGTGGACGCGCCGCGGCATCGGTCGGAGTCGGCGCGTTCGGCCGCTCGGTCCGCCTCGGCATCGGCTTCGGCTTCAACGAGGGCGCGGTCAATACTGCGCGTAGCCGGGTCGAGCGGTTCCTCGCGCTCGGCCTCACGGTCGCGACTCCCGACTCCGAGCAGGGCGTCGCGCCGCCGGCGCCGGAGCAGCCTCGCGGGCCCACGTCCCGCGATGCAGACCAGATGCTGGACCACTCGCTCGACAAGCACGAGGAAATATCGGCGGGACCGCTGCCGCAGCCAACGCCGGAAGGTCGCGACCTGCAGCCGAGCGGCTATTGGGCGATGCTCTTCCCGGTCGCGGGCCGAGGCGGGGATGGCGAGCGCTTCGTCATGATCTTCGTGCCGCGCGATCATTCCGAGACTGGACTGCCGGAGGCGACTCTGCCGAAAACGACTGCGGGTGGACTGCTCGGCACCTTTTATGCACCGCCTTCCGTGTACGAACCAAACGGTTCGGTTCCACCGTCCCTGGTCATCCGCAACCGCTCGATGACCAGACCGGTTGCAGTCAAGAAACTGGAGTCGCGCAGGGACAACTCCGGCAGCACTACGCGTGAGGTCCTGTTCGGCGACAGTGCCGCCATCGAAATCTCGTACGACGTCGCCAGGACGGCATTCCAATCTGGACAGGACACGCTTTCGCTCGGCCGCTTTCTAGGACAGTGTTTCGTACGCGTGGGCGATGCCGCTACGGACCTGCGCGAGCCGTGTCCGAGGCGCATCGACGTCGATCCCGAGCGGTTGCCAGATGCGCGCGAAGCAGCCGCCCAGCTCCTCGCCACGGCGGGACGCGACCAAATCGCGCTCAAGGCGGAGGAGCGGGCCGCAAATGAAATCGAGGAGCGCCGCTCCGCGGTGATCGCCTCACTGTGCGAATCCGCCGGCAAGCTCGCGATGGGCGGCGAAGCCGCATGGACGTTAGAGGCAACGGAGCTCGGCCTCGACGTGCGGTCGCTCGGCGTCGCTTTCGTCGTCACACGGGCTAACATCGATGAGTTGTTCGAACTCCCCGCGCCGAACGGCGAAGCCGCGCCCCGCCGCGCTAAATTCGAGTTGGATGCGGCGGTCGGCGGCATCGGGGCACTGACGCCCTCGGTCCATCTTTTCAATCCGCCCGAGCGCATGTTCCGTGAGCGCGGGCCGAAGCTGGCCGAGCCGGTGGTCGAGGCCACACGCACCGGCATCCGTCTCGATTGGGACCTTGAGCCGGCGTTCGGTTTGTCGACCGGCGTATGGAACGATCCAGAGTTCGACCTGCAGCACTACCGCATCGAGCGCATTCTGATGCGTGGAGGTGTCGTAATGGCCTCCGTGCCACCGCGGCGGGTCACCGTCAAGGCCGCGGCACCGATGCGGCTGGTGCGCGACATCACCACCGGGGACTTCGTGTGGCGTTTTCTGCGTCCGAACGCGCAATATGTTGATGACCTGGCCGACTTGCCCGGCGAGCTGCGCGCCGCGATTCTGCCAGGCGCAGAGAAGAGCGAGAAAGTGGCAGCGCAGGTGCCCGACACGTTACGCTATATCGTCGTCCCGGTGGACACAGCCGGCACCGCAGGCGCTCCGACGCCGCTTCAGCTCGACATAAAAGCGCCGAGCCGGTCGCGCGAGGGCATCCGCCGTGCGGTGCTGCACTTCGAGTACCGCAACGACAACGCTCAAATCCGCAACATCGATGCGCCTCCCACTAGGCCGATTGTGACCCTCGGCCTGGATGACGGAATGGATCCAACGCCGGCGAAAGGCGAGCGCCCTGACGAACGCGGCAACGTAAGCGATAAGCGCACTTATATCCTCCGGGTGCGTCAGGAGCGCGCCGCTCCGACCGGACTCTACGGTAACGACGCGGTCACCGACGCGCTGGCGCGACCGACGGCCGGCGATTTTGCGCAGAAGCACGTCACCGACGAAGATTTCGAACTGACGCTGCCCAAGGTCAAATCCAACAACACGCCGAACCAGATCCCGTGGTTCGACGATCCGCGGCCGCTTGCGCACTCAGACGGCTACGGTTTGAAGCACGTCGGCTCGAGCGGCGGCAACGACCTTGATAAGTTCTTCCGCACGATCGGCGTGGACCTGTCGGGCGAAGAGCGTGCGCGCGACGGCGCACGCGGCGTGCGCTTCGCGATCCGGCCGAAGCATGAGCTAGGAGAGTCTCCAGGCCCCTGGTGTCCGGTCGACATCACAATGCTGATTGATTCCCGAGAATCGAATGCCCCGTCGCCGAAGCTGCCGCCGATCGCGGCGCCTGTCGAGATATTTGAGCATCCGGTGGCGATCGACGCCGCGCCGTTGCTGTTCGACGACCTTGGCGGCGAATCCGGCCGCGTGTTGGTCTGGCATCCGGCCGAAAACGGATTGCTCAGAAGCCTTCTGACACCGGACGCCAATGGTCCGGCCCTCGTGCTGCTGCGCGATGGCGAACGTCGGGTCGCGACGCGCGTGCGCTGGAACGGCCGCCCGGCCGCTGACGATGTCGATGCGGGAAACAGTAGCGCAAAGCGCTTGGCCCGCTTGTTCGGCGGTTTCGATCTGTTTGAGATAGATGCGGCTGACGAAGCTGAAAGCGCTACGACTGCTCCGGCGGCAGTTGCGATCGCCTATAAGTTGAGCACGGCGGTGGAGGACGCCGATCCGGGCAACGGGACCATCCGGCTCAATCGCAAGCCACAATCGCAGGCAACCGCGATCTTTGCCGACCTGCGCGACCGGTCAGGCGCCGACCGGACATCGGTGCTCGACCTAATCAACGACTCATGCGAGCGCGTGAAGGGGCAAGTGCGGCTGGTCAAAGCGAACGACGCATCGCGCTGGCTCGCTTTCGATCTGACCGCCGCGATCAGTGCGCAGGGTTACCGGAAGCTCGTGCTCACCTGCACTGACGCGAGCGATCCCACGCCTTTCGCCAATAACGATGCCGTCGTTCTGCTGTTCACACGGTTGCCAGCACGCCATGTCGCGCGCGTGCAGGCGCTCCCTGCCGCAATGGCGCGGCTCGATCCGCCGGAGATCGCGGATTTTGCCAAGGTCGAGGCGCACTATCCGAGCGAGACGCGCAGGCTGCAGAAGAAGGGCGCCGGGCGCCGCGCCGCTTGGTACACGCCCGCCGAATCCTATGTGGTGTGGCCGCAGCATACATTGCGGCGCGCGCTCTCCATCAATGTCGACGAAACGATCTTAACCGAACTGTTGTCGAACGGACGCCCACACTCGTTCGAACTAAGCCTCAAGGTCGGGGATAGATCCTATGAGGTCGTACGGCGCAGCGGTGGTCCATTCGACAACAGCCAGGGGCCATGGACCGCGCGCGGCCTGCGCATGCTGTTGCAGGATCTGACTTGGGACCCGGACAGCGCGGACGCGAAGAAACATTACGCTGAGCATCGGGAGCAATTCCGCAACGCCCGGGTCACCATCACGGCGCGAGAAGGCGGCGGAGCCGTGCTGGCGAGCACCGAGTGGTCTATCGACCTCGATCCGGTGCTCCACTCGGTGCTGGCCGATACCATCGACTGGGCGCGCTATGACGAGATGCCACCAACTGCCTTTCCGCCGCTCAAGGTGGACCAGGCGACATTCGACGCACAGTTGACGGCACAGACGCTGGATCAATCCGTCGCGGTCGAATTCCGGCTTGACGAATGGCCCGCGGCACCAGCGCCGAACGTGCTTGGCTTCCGCGTCGGCGGCGCCACGTCGTTTCCCGATAGACTGCGTTTCGAATACCCGCCAACTGCGAAGACAGCGCAGGAAAAGAAGGACAGCCTGTTGGCCGCACTGGCGCGGCTGGTCACGAACCTCCCTGCGCTGGCGCGGAAAAAGCTGGCAGACGATTTCGCCAAGGACCAAGGCAGCTACAACAACGTGCGCCTGCTGCTGCAATGCGAGATGTTGCCATCGGTCGCAGCTCCGGCAGTGGAAATTTCCTTCCCGGTCGATGTTCGGTCGATGTTCGAGGATCTCGAGCGCTCAACCTATCGCCGGTACGAGCCGGTGCTGGAACCATCGCCGAAGATCGGTGCGACCGATGTCGCCAGCTGGCTCGACGAAACGCCAGCTGAGCGCGACCCCTACGGCTGGGGCATCCTGCGCACGCTTGGGCTGGGCGCAGGACTGCGGCTGTACGATACCGAGACGCGCGAGTACCTGGCTCCGGACGCGACGCTACGCCAGTTGCAAAAGGCAATGAACAAGGCTCTCGCATGGTACGACACGCTCTCCATCGGTGCACCGTTCGTCGACGTCGTGACACGCGCGGGTGGCACGATGCGGCTTGCTTCATTCGACGGCGGCACTCCCGCCACGACACCGGACGATGTGCAGAGACTCATCAACCATGATGCCCTGGCGCTGACGCAGATATCACTGCGTCCCCTGCCCGACCGCTGGCGCCGACACGCAGGCGATCAAACCGCGATCCAAAAGCCGGTCGCCTATTTCGCCATCCGCAAGGCCACCGGACAGGCCTCACCGCTAACGATCGACTTGAGCAAGATCAATGCTGCAGCTATTGCGGTCGCCGATGTGCTCGATCTGACGGCGCAACTCGCTAAGCCACAATCTGTCACGCTATCGAACTACGTCCCGGACGGCGACCCGAAACGCAAGAAGCTGAATGAGGAGCTGACCGGCGGAGCAGGCCAGCAATCGACCCTGATGATCGACATAGCGCGGGCAAAGGACGGAGAAGTCGTCGCGCTTGTGCGTGCAACGGTGTCGGACGGCGATGCCTTCGGGATTTTCGGCCAGGCCTGGGGCGGCGGTGGGGACGTCGGGGAGATCGCCGATCCGATGGGCACGACCGGCCTGGAGCCGTTCGGTCGCTTTCGCGACATGGCCGCCGAGCGGTACGTCGCGCTCGCCGGATCCCATGCTGGGATCATCGAAGCCATTGAGGCGTTGAAGAGATCCGCGGAGCGGCGCTGGCCAAAGGCTTGGCCAGCCAGCGAGGATGAAGCCAAGCTGCTCGCCCGCATTCCCGACTGGACCCGCCGCTTCGTCGATCATGCTCCAGCGAGCAAGCCGCCGCGCGAGGTTCATTTCTCGCTCGCCGAGGTCACGCGTCCCGATCCGTGGCGCGTTGGAGTACAGGACGACGGGACCATGGAGGTGCTGTTGACGCATGACGATCGCAAGCGCCGGCTGAAACGCTATGCGATAAGGCCTTTCGGCCGTTACGAAGGGTTCGTCGACGCACTGCGCGCTGCGGAAAACGAGGCCAATCCGCGGGTACCGCAGCTGTTCGGCGCATGGAGCGACTGGCTCGCGGGGGAAGAGGATGCAGCGAACCGCTTCGAGGAAAGCTGGAGCCGCCGGCTATTGGATGTGGTGATTCCGCGCACCGAGCCGCTGGCTCCGCCGGTTCTGGTCGACGCTAAGCGGATCGAAATACTGCCGCCCGGCGAGACCAACCCGAAGAAGGCGCGGCGCGTGCTCGAGTTCATCTACAAACGGCACACCGAGGAGCTTCTGTCGGAGTCGAACGTGACGGTCGAGGGCGCCCTCTCGTTCGAGACCACGGCGGTCGGCTTCTGGCGCGAGTTCCCGATGCAGCGCTGGGCGCAGGACCTCGTTCCAGACATCAACACGGCGGCCGCATTCGGTGAATTGAATCCAGGTCCTAATCCCGCCGCTCTGATCGCCAGCGACGACATGTTCGGCGGTCTCGCTACAAAGGAGGGCGGACGCTACACCGATGGCTGGCGCGGCACGCTCGCGATGCGAACCGAGGCGCTGCCGTTCTTCTTCCGCATTCATGCGGCAGCCTTCGCGTCCGCCGGCGTCGTCGTTTCCGACCCGGTGATCGCCACCGTCGAGGAAGGTCACTATGATCTGCACCTTCCGTGGAAGCAGGATCTTTTTGGCGAGAGGACTCCCGTTCCACGCTGGTCGGTGCTGCGGCGCGACGGCGCCAAGCCGGGAGTCTATTTGGAATTCCATCTACCGCTAGTGCGGCTGGTTGACGGAATGCCGGTGGACACGCGACCGATCTGGTTGTCGCACAACGCGATACCCGAGGTGTTCAGCCTCCCTGATCCGTTCGCCCGCTATGAGATCAGGGCCTTGACGGTCGACAGCGCCGGCCTGTCAGCCGCGTCGGCGGAGCTCGACGTGATCGGCGAGCAGCGCAGCGAGGACAGCTCCAAAACCTCGGGCCATCGCGTCAATGTCATCGGTCCGCTGTTCGCGGCGGACTCGGCCGAGCCCGACGAGTTATATCGCTGCACGAACCATGGCGTGTGGTGGCAACTCGCGATCTCGTCCAGGCTGCAACAAAAGGAACAGCTCGAAGCCGAAACCTTTGCGCCGCACATCGATCCGGTCGTGTTTGGGAGCACCATGCATCACCCACTGGAGCTGATTGAGCTGGATCCGCAGGCATTTGCCGCCGGCGCGGAGTGGCAGAATCTCGCGCCTCAGACGCCGGTTACGGCGACGGTGACTCCGGTTGCGAATACGGATGCGGCCGCCTTCGCGCAGTTCAAGGTCGATGTGACCGTTTGGCGCGATGCGTTCGCCGCCTATGCGGCGAATACCGCCGGCAAAGCGATCCTGGACTTCCTGCAGGCATGGGTCGACACCGACGGCAACGCGCCACCGCCGACGACACTAACGGCCAATGATTTTATCTGGGGACTGCCGCGACTGCCCGAAGGCAGACCGACGGCAGTACAGGTCACCCACACGGCAATCGGAGACTGGCGAGCGCCCGCCGATGCCGGAATCGCGGGGCGCGAAGCGCTGCGACAATTGAAGACGAGCAAGACCCAGGGCGGGTACGCTCAGGACGACTTCGACACCGGCGTTCGCGAGTTGGTGCGGACCGAGATGCGACGCCTCTCCGCGGCACGCAAGGAGCGCGAGCCTGGAAACCGCTTTCTCGACTTCCCGCCATTCGCGAGCCCACTCTCCGACAGCCTGGCTGCAGCGGCGCTCAAGGTCGGCCTCGCGACCGCCCCGGATGGATCGCGCCTGCTGCCGCCCAGCGCGGACGTGATTGCACGGGTCACGATCAATGCCAATCCACTCAAGGATGCGGCCAAGGTCGTCGCCTTGATCAAGGCCCTGGAGGCGACTCCCTTCACCGCCCTCGCCATTACCGAACTCGGCGTGCTCGAAGACGGCGTGCTCAAGGACGTCGACATGAGCGTGCTGGTGCATTTGCCCTGCAATGCGCTGCTCGAGAACGGCGTCGCCAGTGCACTGGCAGACCTCGGAGCGGCGAATCAAGCGGACTGGCGCGCAGTGTCATTGCTGTTGCGCATGCCGCCGACCGATCAGGAGCGGGACACGATTATGGCGGCTATCACCACGACCGTAACCGATGCTGCAGAGCGCGATGCGCTCGCGGCTTTTACGGACCGCACCATGAGCGGGCAGGTGTTCGGGCTCGGTCGCACACTCGGCGTGAAGGTTTTCCGCGGGAGCGCCGATCCCGCCGAGGATGCGATCGTCAGGTCGGGAGAGGGAGCGCAGCCATGTCAATGACACCGTTTCGCCGCATCGCGCTCGAGGGGCCTGATTTCAGCGTCGACGAGCGGGTCTGGGAAGCGCACGTCAATCTCGGCTTTCCATTCAACGTCGGCGCCGAGCCGCCCGTGGTGCGCAATCATTCCATGCGACTGCTCGCGCAGACCGCGGACCCGGTCAACGCCACGATTGTCGGCGAGCATTCGGGAAACGCGAAGACCAGCGTGTCCTTGCATCAGCCACTGCTGCTCACCGCCGCTGCGACGACCGTAGACTTCGGTCCCGGCGACAGCGCGGCCGCGATCGAGATCCTGTCGGCGGCTTTCGAGCCAGTCCGGCTGACAGGCGACGACGCGCAGCCGCGCTACTCCGAGCTGCACGCCGCGCCACGCGACGGGTGGCCCAACGGACCGTTCGAAAAGGACAAAGACGGTCTGTTTCAGATCGTCGCGCCGCGTCTGCGCGCGACCAGAGGCGTAATGCGCGTCGGCTACGCCAATCCAGCGCAGCATGGATCGGCCGTGCTGACCAAGCGCCTGACGATGGACTGGACGCCGCTCGCTGAACAACGGGTGCGGATCCTCGGCAACCTACAGATCGGCACGGTCGAGACGCTCGAGAAGGTCGGAAGTCCCCCAAAGAAGGCGCGCGCCATCGCCTTCGAGCTGGTACCCGAAGGCGTGGAGTTCGATGCGCACGTGCCGGACCCGTTCGGAACGAAAATCGATTCCCTGCTCGATCTGCGCCTGCGGCTTGTCGCGGTTCACCGCGCCAACCGCAGCGAGATGCGGCTCGACCTGGTCGGCGGGTCGGCCGACAGCCTGAAGAGGTTATCGGAGGGGCTCGCCTGGATGGCGCGCGATTTTGCGGCGCGCGGCGGCAATATCGTGCTGCAGGTCGACACGCGCGGCATTCCGCCGCTGTCGTGGTCGCTCGCTTATGACAAGGTCAGCAAAGCGTACAGCTGCGGCGCGCCGGGGGTGATTCCGGAGGTCCTGCTGCGCGAGGACGGCGTCGGTATCAAGCTGCTGACGCGCGCCGACGCCGGAGGCGGCGAGCTCGGTGTCGCCGAGTTGGTGCGCTATGCAGTGCGGCTAGCGACCCGCAGCCCGACCGCGAGCGTCCAACTGAGTATCGAGTCGGTGTCGGACGAGCCAGCCGCGCCGGCAAGCGGACCGACGGTCACCATGTCTTGGAGCGATCCGCCGCAGGCCCCAAGGCCGTACGGAAACCCGGACGCGGTCATGCTGACGAGATTCACCGGTGCCGCCTCGATGGAGGTGCTCGGCGCCCGGTTCTCGGAGATCTGGGGCCGTTCCGGCGCAATCGCGCAGAAGACATGGCCTCCCTATGCCTTCATCGCGCTCGATCGCGGCTGGGTGCAGATCCCGCTCATGGATGCGCCGAAGCCAGGCACTGTGAAGACACGACGCGCCGCGACCGGCCCATCCGCCTTCGCGGGCTTCATGCGCGTCGATGTGCCGCTCAAATCCGGCACGCTTCCGGGTGATCCCGCGCCCGACGGCAGCGACCTGCCCGGGCTGCTCGTTGTCGCGTCTAGCCGCATCTCGATCACCGTCACATGGGCGAAGCCGCTCGAGGCCGACGCCGCACGCACCATCAAGGTCGAGATCGAGGATTCCTTCGGGACACTCGACGGCCTGCTGTGGGCCGGCGAGGCCAGTCCCTCGCCGGTCGAGATCCTGCCGCCACGCGATGCCGGGCCGGCAGCGCTGCACGCGATTCCGATCGTGTTCGGCGGCCGAGATATCACGGGCTGGAACGTCAATGTCGGCGCGATCGCGGGCGGAACGCTCGGTGAAGTCAGTTTCCCGCTTCCGGTCGTGACAAGCCCCGACGCCGGGCCTCTACTGGTGTGGCAGCCGCATAAGGAGCTTGCGCTGGTTTCCACGGTCGCGATGACACGCACGGCGGAGAGCGCGACGCGCCCCTCGGCGACGCGCGAGCTGGTGCCGGCCCAGGTGGCGTCGAACGGCGAGCTCACGCTCGTATTTGGCGCCGACAGGCGTCTGCCCGAGGTCGTGCTGCCGGCCGGAACCAGCGTGCATGGCGACGGCCGCTGGCGCTGGCCATGGCCCGGCGAAATCGCTGCCGAAGGGTCCTCTCCTGCATCGCCGCGCGAGCAGGCCGGAGTTGCGCTTGCGGCTCTTACGCTGCCGGGAATCGAATTCACCCTTGGGCCGAATGCCGCGAAGCTGGAGGCGGACGCGAGCCTGCTGGTCTCGCTGCGCTTCGATCTGCCGATCCTCGACGAGCTGTTCGCCAATGCAAAGGCACCAGAGTCTAGGATCGCGCCTGGCAAGAAGCAGGCGATGTCCGCACGGGAGACGCCGCCGACCGCACTCGACCTGCGCAGACTTTCCGACGTCTGGTTCGAGAACGCACGCCGCATCGCGCGGGCACGCACCGAAGCTGACCGCGTGGTGCTGCAGGAGATAAAGCTCGACGATGGCCAAACGGAGCTGCGAGCCTGGCATCAGTCGACCATGAAGACCAAAGGCGTTGTGCGCGGCCTAGTAGAACCTTACGTCTGGGCGCCGCAAGCCTTCGCGTTCGCGCTGACGCGGCCGGGCCAGGACGCGACTCTCGGCGCCTATTGCCTCGGCGATACGGCCAAGGACGAGGATTGGTATGCGGGCGCAAAAGCGCTGGGCGGCCTCACCGCTGACTTCACCATTAATGGTGACGCGCTGACGCCGGGTGGCACTGACGTCAGGATTGACGGCTTCGCGTCATCGTCGTTCAAAGCTAAACCGCGACCGCCGATCGGCGGCGACACAGATCAGCTGCATGACGCGCGCGGTCTGTCGCTAGCGTTCGACCCGAAGCCGTTGTCCACCGCGATGACCGCGCGCGAGCTTTCGCTGCGCAAGGCGCCGGACGACCAGCGTCTCTCCCTCGCCACCCGGCATCAGCCGATTGCGCTCACGATCGGGCAGGACAAGCTGCAGTTCTGGTTCCGCGATCTCCCGGTGAAGGAGGGCGCGAAGCTCGTGTTCGACCGCTCCGGCGGTATCGAGACCGGCGCCGGCCCCGATCCCGAAGCGCTCAACCGCAGCCGCATCGCAAAGAC
Organism: Sinorhizobium terangae; assembly: GCF_029714365.1. Classification (NCBI taxonomy): domain Bacteria; kingdom Pseudomonadati; phylum Pseudomonadota; class Alphaproteobacteria; order Hyphomicrobiales; family Rhizobiaceae; genus Sinorhizobium; species Sinorhizobium terangae. Next base: position 54,928 of record NZ_CP121661.1, on the reverse strand, counting down.
GCTGTACGAGTGGCGCCTTTACCCGGTGGTTGTCGCGGGCGAGCTTGGCCGATTCGAGATTCCGCTCGCCGGTCCCCTCGCGGCGCGGCCGCTGCGCCTGTTGGCCTTCGAGATGAAGCCGGACGGGACACCGGTACTGCTCGAAGTGCTCGCCTCGGTCGGGATCGCTGGGATAGAGGCTTCGGCCGCGCAGCAGCGGGACATGGTATTTGCCGCAGAGGACGTCTATGCGTCGGGCAACTTGATCGTGCTGCGCTTCGATGATTCGGACGGCAATTTCGCATTCCGCTCGATCGGTCAGGTCAGGGTCGGCGACTCGCCGCAGGATCCGTTCCCGGTATCGACGCGCGAGCTCTTGTTTCGCGCCGACGCGCCGATCATGCCGGTATCCAGCGTGCCGATCACGCTGGGGCTTGGGCTGCAGGAGAAGAACGGCGACGTCGACATCAAAGCGGCCAGCCTGACGGTGCGTCTGTTCGGGCAGGCCTGCAAACTCGACCTGCGCGACGCGCGCTTCGAGGCGGGCGCAATCAGGGCAAGCTGCTCTGGCGATCCGGGCGAAAGCCCACTGCAGCTGAAAAGGATCGATCTGGAGTGGCAGAAGGCCGGCGCGCCCCGGCTGACACTGACGACCGCGGAACTGCGCGCGCCGCTGCGGACAAACGACCCAGCGAGCCCGATAGCATTCACGCGCGACTATGGCTCTGGCGCCATTCGCTGGCTCGAGTTGACGTCAACGGCGGCGCTTCCCGTGGAGGAGGTCGATCACGACGCCGGCGTGGTCCGCATCCAAATCGCTGACGAGATCGCAAACGCGGAGCTGTTCCGCGGCTTCCTACTCCCGCCCGGACAAGTGAGCGGCACGGTCGCGTTCGTCCTCAAACGCACCCCGTCGGGAGCGTTTGCAGCATGGCCGCAAGCGAAGCTCGGATCCGCCTACGTGGAATTGGCGTTTGATGCCGCGCAAGCGGGCACGACACAGCGCATCACAGCGATCCGCCACCGTCACCTCGGACGCTCCAATGGTGAGCCGACTTGGCAATCGTCGCTGCGGCTCGATGCCGACTTCGGCAAGCTGAAGACAAGTACGATCAAGTGGCCGGTCGGACATGCGACGGTAGGCAACGCGACGTTCGATCCGCACCCTAGCCAGAAGGCGGAATGGACCACAACGCTAACCATGGACCCGGGGTCCGGCCTCGACCTTGTGCACGAGGTGCAGCCACGGCTGTGCGCGCACGTGCTGCCGCTCCAACTCCTGGTGCAGGAGGGAGACAGGGTCGCACTGCACGAGCCGTGGCGCTTTCGCGCCGTGGTCGAGCACCAGCTCATCCCGGCCGAGGGACAGTTTTGGCCAGGCAGCCAATCCAGGACCCCGCTCGCCTGGACTTCGCTCGACGAGGTTTGCCTGATCGACCTGCGCGCGCTCGCGTCCGATGCGATCGTGGAATTCGAGCCGGCCACGCGCAACACCGATTACGCCTTCATGGCGCGTTACCGCGGCAACGAGAGCAACATCCGGATTGCGGGCGTGGTACGGCGCGCGCTTGCCAATGCGGGGTTTCCGGTCCGTGCCATCCTGGCAGCGGTCAGGAATAAATATCCGAAGGTCGAAGATCTCGAGCTGGTTCCGCCGGCGCTGCTGCTCACCGGCTCATGTGTGACCGAGGTCGTGACCGGCATGCAGCGCGTCGGGCTCGACGGCAGAACCGAGATCGGCGTCACCCTCGTGCCGCAATGGATTCTGCCCTGGGCGCAGGTGGCGGACGACACCCCGTCGATCGGTCCACTGAACTACTGTCCGCAGATCGCCGCGAGCACGCGCATGTACAAGATCGCGGCGCACGACGCCGCCGCGGGAGCGCCGCGCCGGCTCGACGGAGTGCCGCCGCGAGCATTCTCGGTTCAGGATGGGACGCAAAGCCTGGTCGAGGCGCGCTTCGCGGCAATTGTCGGCGCGGCGCAGCCGGACAGTGCCGCGGCCACCATGGCGGTGGACCAAGCCTTCCTGGAAAGCGCGAGCGCGCTCAACAATCAACTTGAGACTCCCCTGTTTCCGCGCACCCTGCTGGCGCTGCGCACGGTGGCCGAGGCTTTCGCGCACGCGCCCGATGCCCGCTGGTTCGGACGCGCGGTGCGATGCGTCGCGCCGAGCCAGGACGTACCGCACCGGGAGACGCGCTTTACCGTCAGCGTCTGGCCGCTAGAGGCGGCGCCGGAACGGGCGCCGCCCGCGGTCACGCTGCTGGTAGCGGACGAGCGTCAGGTCGCCGCCGAGATCCTGCCGCCCGCGCTTGCGGCGACGCTGTCGGATCCCGCGAGCAACGCGCTCGCGCTGCAGGGTGCGCAACGTGCGGAGGCGGCGCTGCGCGCCTTCAGCCTGAGCGCCGCGCCGCGCGTCGTCATGCTCGCCCGGGTCGACACGAGCTATCTGACCATTCACGACAAGCCGCCGGCCGCAGATCCCACGGCGGAGCGTACGACAATCGTCGATGCGGCCGCGCCGTTCCCGCATGTGGACTGGACGTTCGCCAAGCCGGCGCCACCCGGCCTGATTGGGCAACCGTCGGTCGCGCTGCGCGACCGTGATGTGACAATCTATGCCTCGCCGGCGCTCGGGTGGCCGAACGAGCGGCGCAACGAGGAGCTCGCGCAAATGCATGCGCGGCTTGGCAACGAGGAGGTGCGGCGCAACACCGAGCGCGCATGGGCGGGGCGCGTGCGCAGCCTTTCGTGGCCTGCGCACGCCTTCGGCCTCGACGCGAGCACGCCGGACGAGGCGCGCGAGAGCGAGGAGGTCGCGCATGCGGCCTTCATCGCGATGGGGCAACGCGCCGCATTCCGGCGGCGTGCCGCTAAGGACTTGCGTTCGCCGCCCGACCGGCTCGCGGTGCTGGCGCCACCGCGGGCGCGCGCCCCGACCATCGAGGCGCTGACGGCGGCGTTCGGCCAATCGCGCATCCCTGCCGTCGGCACGACGGCAGCAAAGGACCGGTCGCGCCTGACACCGCTTCTTCCCGGGCCGGTCGAGGTCACTACCACGGGGCAGCGTCCGGGCGCGATGCTCACGCAGCACGAGGGAGTTCTACTGACTTGGCAGGAGAAGCCGTTCGACCCGGATTTTGCCCGCTTCGGCGTGCCAGCCGCGCGCGGACCGGTGATTGCACGGCAACTCCGCGCGCCGCGCTCGTCGAAACTGCCGGACGACGCGGAGCTCGAACTGCGGCGCCAGACCTTCATCGCTGGCGACGAGCGCAGTCCGGCAACCAACAAACCGAAGCTATTCAAGCTGATCAAGGGCGCCGCGGTGGTTGCGCGCTTCTTTCGGCTGCTCGATGCGAACGACCACGCGCTCAACCCGCGCAGCGTGACTCTGACGGTCGGCACACCCGCGCTCGGCTGGCTCTCGTCGGGCTGGAGCGGTCGGATTCGCCTGGTCGCGGTCGTGCCAGGCGACATTCCCGCGCGCGTCGCGCTTGCACGCATCGGCCTTCTGCCGCCGACGCAGAACGGAACAATGAGCCACCTACCCCATGCGGCGCTCCAGGTGGGAACAGCGGTGATCCGGTTTGAGAGGATGATCTGGGGCGAGACGATCGACGCGGAGGATCATCCGACCGGCGATCCCAATGCGAAGCGGCTGCTGCTCGACTTCGCCATCAGCGGCGCCGCCCGGCGCGAGGCCGCCCAAACCAGCATCATGTTGGCGCTGCGCGACGCATCCGCCGATACGCCGATCCGCTTCACGGTGCGCTGCGGCGCCCCGATTAAACCAACCGACGCGGCGGCAGACCCCAAGGAGACCGGCGAACTGACACTGGCGACTGACAGCCTGGCTGGCGCAGCCAATGAGGATCTGGTCCCGGGACCACCGCAGGTGCTGGTGTTCGATCTGCCGCACGTCCCGGCGCGGCGGCGCTGGCTGCCGCAGACGCCGTTTACTCTCGCCTTCGGGGATCCGGCCTATGACCGCGAGCTTGGAAGTCCGGCGCGGAGCAACGCGCTCGGCATCGACGACGTGCCTCACGTATTGGCGGCCGATCGGGCCGAATACGACACCGCCGCGACGATTCACTTCGCGTTCTGGCGCCGCGAACGGACACAGAACGCCAATCCGAAAGCTCCCGACAACCGCCAATGGATGCTTGACGTGCAGGTCGTTCCGGCCGCCGGCGGCGCGGCGCGCGATCTTGCAATCGCCGCCACGACGGCGCCCGGGATTCGCTACAAGGTTCTCGGACTAGCCGCCTATGCAATCGCTATCGCGAGCCTGCGCGAGACGTTCGACGGCGCGGCGTTGAACGACCAGCCAGCACAACTCCTCCCGGGCGATCGCCTAAAGCTGACGGTAACCGGAACAGGCGCGGACAATATCGCGCATTCGATCACGGTCGATGTCGGCATCGTGGCCGAGCCGGTGTTGCCGCCACCGGCGGCGTCCTACGGACTGGCGACGCTGCAGCACGGCGGACACACGGTCGGCACCGCGCTGTTCGCGACCGCGCCACTCCCGCAGAAGATCGATCTTCCCGACCTGTTAAACGATCTCATCGCCGGACACGTAAGGCGGCGCGCTTTGTTCTTGTGGCCGTTCGTGGCGTCGGGTGTACCGCCGGCGGAAACGCCCTTCGGCTTTCTGGTCAAGGTCGATCGCACTGGCGGCGGGCAGTTGCCGGAATCGCGCGGGGAGTTCGCGATACCGGAGTAATGTGCGCCGGGGCGCGGCGCACCACCATATGCAGCGTCATCGCTTACCTGCTTTCCGCCTCCCCGCCAACTGGATATAGGCGCCTTTCTGCGAGGCTACATACCAAAAGAAACCCAGTCGCCTGGCGGCGTTCGAGTTCATATTTCTCCAGCTTATAAGGAAGAAGCACCGCCCACGTTTTCGACATCGCTGGCGGCAGCCGGCAGGGTCCTGACTTTCTCGCGCAGCCCCGCTGACGCGCGAAGCTGCCAGAAAATGTCTCGAATCTCCCGTTCATGGCTGGTTCTTTCCCGGCTGTTGACACTTTGCAGACGCTTTCCCATAGTCAACAACTTCATCGCGCCGCAGTTTGATCGTAGGTATCTTTTTATAGTAATAATAGACCGAAAGTCAGAAGCGCAAGCGCAACTGAGGCAGCGCAAGCAAGCTGCGTACGGCGAAGATTGCCAGATGTGAGTTCACCGGATATTAGGGCATTTAGGCCATTTAGCGTATGTCCAATGTCCTCATTTGATGCCCGCTTGATATTTACAATTGACACCTCCACTCCTGAAACCGCAGTGAGAGTTACGCTGTAATTAAAGTAGGCGTAACCAATGGATAAAACACAACTAGACAGTGAGATAAACGACAATAATGAAGCCATTGGCGCCTCTTCAGCTATGCCACTCGACGCTGTATTGACTATAAGAAATGCGAGCGCAGCAATTCCGGCCATTAAATATCGATACTGTTCAGCCGATCGCCTGAATACTGTGTTCGCTAAAGTTAGCATATCGTCGGCAAGGCTCTTATTGAGCGCTATTTCCATGTTCGCCCCTTCCATGACCTTCTCCCGTTTTTCGCGTAGGAAGCGAGTGAACCGCGTCGGCCCCCGAGGCTAAATAGTGCGCGGTTGACGATCGCGGCCAAGTCTGGTTTGCCGCGCGTCTCGACTACTGGGGCGCCTAACCCCGCCGAAGATTGCACCTCGACGAATAATGTCTCGGTGGGGCAGATTTCCATCATGAGGACCTCCATTCAGTCGGGTTTGACATATAGAGCAATGCCGCTGCTGCTGGGCGGTCTCCGCCACACCTCCGATTGCGCCTCAAAACAAGGTGCCCGTCATCGCGAGACCTGCCCTCGCAGCAATTCCACGGGCATCCCCTAGCTTCCGCGGCCATACACCACTGGAGCAAGATATTAATCGTTCAATTCATACTAGATCTTCCTGATAGCGTCTGATGCTAGTGAACATTCTATTCCCTCACTTGTCCTTATTCTTGTATAAGAACCCTCATCTTCTAAAAACGTAACTTTTGCTCCGCTCCTTATATCCCATTTTTCCGAGCCAGAATCCCGGACATTCGCCCAGCAAACCTCGTCTTTAATAACCTCGTGTGTAGGATTCTCTTCTTGAGACATTGCATCTCTCCCGGTTAATTCATTCAGTGTTGCCGTTGAGACATGACTGTAGCATGAGAGATAGGATTTCCGCATGACGAATTCCTGTGGCTTTTCTTTCTGACGTCGGTCTGACTTGCCACCGAACTTCATCCAACGGCTAGCCTTCTACTATATGTCGCACTCTCTTAAGTTTTGCGATTGTCAGAAGACAATCTATGAAGCATAATTTAGCAGCGGGTGAAATTTCAGATTCTGCAAGGCTCCGACGGGGACTCGGATCATGCGGCACTGACTGGACGCGCGCGAATATAAGCTTCTCCTCAACCCACAGCGGCTCCTAGAGGCACCTCCCGATACAGTCGCCGAAATCTTCTGGGACGAGCATCTGGGGCCGCTCATCCGTCGCGAAAAGGTGGCCAACCACGCCACGCGGGCAGTTCGACAGGCGCACCGAACGCTTCGTCCGCCCGAATTCATTCTGCGACGAGCGTATATTTCGACAATCTAAATTTCCGTTGTGCAAGTGTTGCAATTCATAGTAGATTTCAGGCTAGGGCTGAGATGCCTGCGCCCGTATTGGCGGGACTGACCAGAAGCCAGATCGATTCATCAACGGCGTCGCGGCGAGCGCCCGCCGGAGGCGAAGTTCTGTTTGATTTAGAGGGGAGTTCATTCGCAGCGGAGGGAGAGAACCGATGCTTAATGCCAAGCACTTCTGCAAATGTATCCTAGATGCCCCCAAGGACAGCCACGACATTCAGAAGATATCGCGTCCGAGAGCCGCAGTTTTAAACGGTGCGAAGTGGCAGCCGGGCGACCTCGTTAGCTGCCGGTTTCTGAGCGGAACGCCAGCGCTGCACGAGCGCGTCAAATCGGTAGCGAGGGAGTGGGAGAGGTTCGCCGAACTTACCTTGGATTTTCGCGATCATGGATCCACGGATATACGGATCGACTTTGTTCGGGGCAACGGATCGTGGTCTTATCTCGGCACATTCTGCAGACGCATCTCCGAACCCGAACCGACGATGAATTATGGCTGGATAGATGAGGAATCGGACGAGCAAGAACTGCGGCGTGTAGTATTGCACGAATTCGGCCATGCTCTGGGGTTGATTCACGAGCACCAGAACCCCGAAAATAGCATCAAGTGGAACAAGGCAGCAGTCGTCGCTGATCTTCAGGGGCCACCAAACTACTGGGACGACAACGCAATCGAGAACAACATGTTCCGCTACTATCCGAAGGAGGATGTGACGGCTACGGCCGTCGATCCTACGTCGATCATGATGTACCCGATACCGGCCTCCTGGACCCTAGATGGGTTCTCTGCTGGGCTGAACTCGGAACTTTCGCCAGCTGACAAAGCACTAATTGGTGCCGTTTATCCGAAGTAATCGCATGGCAAACGTCGACCATTACGCGCTTGTCGTCGCACTGTCGCATTATCCCAATCTTGTAAACGGCGGCCTAAGAGGACCGCAGAACGATGCTGCCGCCTTTGTTGATTGGCTCAAGAGCCCCTCCGGAGGGAACATACCGCCGGCCAACATTAAATGCGTGACGTCGGCGGACTTTGTAAACAAGGAGCCTGGCGACGACATTCCCTGGCCGGAGCATCTAAACAAAGCCGCCTTCAAATGGATCTACGACATGGCCTGTGCGAGCAGGAACGCAGGACGGGGGTTCAGGGTCGGCAAGCGAATATACTTTTACTTGTCGGGACATGGTTTTGCTTCGGCCGACAGAAACGGGTGCCTGCTCACCGCAAATACGTCGGAGGGCAGGGCGGACACGAATATCGGTATTTCCAATTGGCTCAACTGGTGGCGCAATGCGGCATGTTTCGACGAGTATGTCTTACTGCTTGACGCCTGCATGAACCGCCTCGTCACGGCCGTGCCCCGGCCGGCACCCTACAAGCTCATCAATTCATATGAGACACCTGGCGAATGCTTTCTCGCCTACGCGGCAAAGGCTCCGAAGAAAACGGTCGAGCGATCTTTGCCGACCGAGAACGGCAAATTTCACGGGGTCTTCACGTGGTGTTTGCTCGAAGGTCTTACGGGCGCCGCGGCAAACAGCTCAAATCTTGTGACCGGCAAGACGTTGCAGAACTGGCTTGTTAATTCGATGTATCATTGGTTCACAGATTCCGATCGGGACGACATCGATGTTTCGCTCGAGCCGGATATCCTGACAGCGGACCAAACACTGGTTCTGGCGACCAATGTGAAGCCAAAAACCTACTCGGTCGAACTGATTTTTCCTGATGAGGTTGTCGGCCGGACTTTGAGGGTTTGGTCTGGTCCGGGGCCGCAATTTGTCAGTGAAACGGCGGAAAAAACGACGAGGCTGGACCTGCACGTGGGCCTGCACGTAGTCGACTGTGGGGACCTTCGACAAGGTTTTGAAGTCGTAGGCCCACAAAGAGTCAATGTTTCTCAACGCGGGTCTCCGGTCCTCGTGCCGTCTGGACGGCCGCTGTTCCATGTGACCCTAAGCGCCGGCGATACGGCCAATCAGATAATATTGCAGGACGCCAATTTCGATCCGGTGGTCGCTCCCGGCGGTCACGTGGAGGTCGATCTACCTTTTGGGCTCTATCGCTCAAGGTTCCGCGTCGGACGACGTTTTGTCGACGATGTCTTCTTGCTGGACGGCGACTATGCACCGGGCGCAAGCGTAACGGCGCGCGATTTGCCAGGTATCGCCTCGGCGGTGCCCTTCAACGGGGCTCCTCGTTCTCATGAACGGCAATCCGTCCTGGTCGGCGAAGTGCAGAACAATGCAGTGCCGGCCGATGGCTCGCAAATAGCCGTCGTCGCCCGCGGATGGACTCCAAAGGATACCGGCTATTCGATTGCCAATCCGTGGAAGGGCATCAGGGTTCTGGGCGCGAATGGGAAGGTAGTTGGAGACATCGGTCGCTCCGGCGTGAAGACGCTTGGTGAGGGGGATTTCGACGGTAGCGCCCACCTCACGGCGAATGTCGCTCCCGGAGCTTACTTTTTGAGATACCCCTATCCCCAAATCGGCATCGTCGAAGTGTCGCTCGTGACCGCGCGCGGCTGGCGGACCGAAGTTTATCTACTTCGATCGCGTACAAGCAGTGAGGGCCCCGAAACTTTGCCACGCCGTACTATTATCATGCGTCGCCAGAATCAGCCTTGGCGCCATGAGCAGAACGATCGGTTGGAAAAAGCTCTCTTCGCATTGGCCTACGGCCGCGCCATTCTTAATCGGGAGTTAAGTGATCTTCTCCTGCACAAATTCGACAGTCCTATCGAAGGGATAGTCGGCGCTCATTTGCTGCTGATTGAGCATGCTCGCCGTGCAGATGTGGACCTGAGCCAATTGGATCCGGTCGTCATAAACCTGCGCTCGTTGCTCGGCGGCGATCATCCGGACGTGGAGGCGCTCTCGCTTATGTGTGCGAACGAGGATTTGCGCCGCCGAAGGCCCTTCGATACACCGCCGATGTTCGAGCGAAGCTGGCGGCTAATGGTGGAAGCAAGTCGCAAAGATCCGAAGATGGTGTCGTTACGGCTGTGGAAACGCGTAGCCGCTCAAGTCGTTATGCCTCCGTATTTTGGATGGTCGACTGCTGAGACCCGAGCGCACTATCGCGACGCACTGATCGAGGCGGCTACAGACGCGCATACCAGCCCGGATCGGTCAGTCGGCGGGCCTTCGCTTGGATTGAAGGACATCGGAGATCGCGAGACACTCGCTTCAAACGTGCCTTTGGACGGGGAACTTGACGCCCCCGCCGCGCACCCGATGCGCGGGCCGGATCGCGGAGGTAGCGAGCGCGATTCTGCTAATCTCGAACGCTTGTCGGGAATTATTCGACCCCCGGGCAGCCAAACGCAGCCTCCGCCAGATCCCGAGGTGATGCACAGCTTCGCAGAAGCCTACCGGCTGCCCCCTGCTGCGGTTCGCTCGATATCGAGATCGATGTCGCAATCGATGCGACCGGCGATAAAATACAACGAAGGCTCTGCGAACCCAAAGGTGGCAGTCGATAAGATTGATCAGGAATACCCAGGCGAAACACATGCCCAAGACGAGCTGGCGGTCAACAGCGACTTCGATGAGCATTGATGAAACGCGGCAACTGCTCTCGCTCGCGTGCTTGACGTTTTCATTCCAGCGCTATCGCCTTCCTGCGACCGGCCTTGTCGACAAACTTCCTACGAGCCTCGGGACTTTGCCACTCTTCGGCGCGCAGGCAAACGTAAGCCTGCCGGTCGCTGAAGACGAGGCCTTCTGGATCGGGGTCTTCGGGCGCAATCCCAATACCACGCTTTCTTGTACCGCCATTTTGCGCGACGGGCGCGTCGTCATGCTTCAACAGGACGACAGTATAATGGGCATTCAGACGCCTACAGGCCAGTTCGCTTCGTTAACTCGCGTCGCCACGGCGGTCGGACCAGGAGTCTTGTCGATCGTACTCGGCGTAAGAACAGACGTTCGCAGTCTGTCGGCTGCAATCCACCTCGTCAGCTATGATGCATTTCAATCTCAGTCAGGAGTGCGCCCGCGGCCACTTGATCCTAGTGCGGGATACCAAGGCTACCAATTGCCGTAATTCGCCTCCGCATTGTCAGCAAGCAATTGTTGAAAGCCGGGTTGACGAGGCCGCGCTTGCCAGATCGCATTGACTGGTTCCGGGCCATGGCGCCAGCGCTTAAACCGGGAACCCCTGTTCGCACCCAGTCTTCCGCACCGCTATTGTGCGATCGGCGGAGATCCCCTATCCGCGGAAAGCTCGAGGACACAGATTCTCGTTGTTGTTGCACGAAACGAAGAATGCGTGACAGCTATCGGCAACTGATATCATGGATGCGCGCTTGCCGAAAATTGACAAATCTCGAGTTACTCATGAGTTTCAACACATGTCCCCGCGCACCGATGCCGGTTCCGGAGGACGAAATTTCCTCGGCCGGGGTCCGTGTCAGCTCGAAGTCACGGGTTTACGCCCCAACATGTCGGCTTATCTTCACCGTCAGGTCATTCAGGATGTCGGACAGAGCGTCTAGCTCTTGCAGAGAGCGCCCACGTTGATGGATGTTGTGCACAATATCATTACGCACGGTGAGGCACTCACGGGCTAAAAGAAGATCGCGCTCACCAAGAAGGTGCTGCTTTCCAAGCACCTCTAGTACCTTCCCGACGGAGATACGTCGATCCTCAACATACGGTCGCACAACGTCGCGGCAAATTTCTTCGAACCGAGCCCAACGATGCACGAAATACATCGCGTGGTGGGCGGGATACAAACGTCGGAGTTCGACCGTTTCATCCACCAAGTAGGACCTGTCACCGTTGCCCGAAACTCTCTCCGCGGTAGCTACGTTCCTTGCTACGAAATCTGCTTCCGACGCGGTGCTATAGTTCGGAGGCAGTAGGTAATCGCCCTGGCCGCGACGTTTAACAAGCCAAGCTGCCCACGCTGAAGCAACCGAGACAGTAACACCCGCACCGACAAAGAGAAGTGCGCGTACTTGATCATCGGTTAACTCGATATTGTAGAAAAGCAAGATAAAATAGCTGGCCGCAAGTACAGCAAACACTGCGCCGAGAACCGAGTAGATTTTCAACGCAGTCACAAGGGCCCAGAGCCTACGTTGCCGTGCCCGCTTCAAATCACGTTCAGCGAACGACAGAATGTCGTCATCGTGGGTCACGGCTCAGTCCTCTAGGTTCGCAAAGATAATGGCCGCAATCGCCAGTCCAAACAAAATGAACAGAAAGGCAGCGTAGTTCAAATCGCTTAGTCGCTTGGCGTCCCAAGCCAGCCCGAAAATCAGAGGGAGCGCTTGACTGGCGATGCGCGTCAACTTCTTGATCGGCGACCGACGTCGTGGCGCTGCGCCGTGATTGATGAGTGTCGTCGCAGCCTCCACCATGCTATGCGTGACTTCACGACTATTGTTGGTGAGATTATGTCCTGCCTCGAGGCGATTTGCTTCGCCTATTAACCTCTCGCCGTAATGGCGTACCGATTCTTTGAGTCGGTCCTTTGCGTGAGCTGAAAAACCCTCCAGTTCGGCGTCCTCAAATTTTATTTCTAGTGACATTGCAATCCCAACCGGCAACGATCGAGCCTACGATGCCTATCAGTTGTAAATTATCCGGTAATGTGCCGGCTGGCGTGCGTGCCGTGTGAATGCAGACGGGTTGGATAGTCGACTGGAACCGCGGCCGGCGATCTAACACCTTGAAAGGTTATGTACCGATGCCGTCCTCAAATACCTAAGATGCTGATAGAACACGGATAACTGGCGGAATATATTGCCAGCCACATGTCGGTGATGCCATATCGGGTCTCAATTTGAGATCGGGACCTTTCGCTATGCAACTGACACGTCTTGAGCTTTATAAACGGGTCTGCGACGGCCCCCTGAGTAAAGTCGCCCCCGAGTTCGGTATCTCCGGCACGGCGCTGGCCGCCATCTGCAAACAATATCAGGTGCCCTACCCCGGATCCGGATACTGGACCCGCAAATCGCTTGGGCTTCCGACAGAACTGCCAACGTTGCCGGCGACGTCTGACGACATCATCGAGATAACGCCGTCGGTCCCGAAGCCACGACAAAAGAGACCGCCGGAAGAAGGCTCTGTTCGCAACACAAGGGTCGCAGCAAAACCTCATCGTCCGGCACGTCATCCGCTGTTGTTCGGCGTAGAGGAACACTTCCGAAAGACGCGGGATGTGAAAGAGGGCGAGTTCCTCAGGCCCTACAAAAGGATCCTGCCAGATCTGATATCATCAGAACCTGCGTTGCTGCGTGCACTATCGATCGCCAACGACATCTACCTCGCGCTAGACAAACAGGGTTATCGAGTACACATCGCCCCGGCGACTGATGACCTTCGTCGTGTCCACGTCAACGAACAGGAAGTGGTGCTCAAGGATCGTAAATACGGGCGCTACCACTCAGGGAGAATCTGGGGACCGGACCGGCCGACAATCTTCTCCATCGACACGGTGCCAATAGGGCTCGCTCTCACCGAGATGACGGAAAGGGTAACGATGCGATACCTCAACGGTGATTATCATCGTGAGGACAGCAAGCTCATACGATCGGCCAAGCCTTGGCAACTGACGCACTCCTGGACAACGGAGCAGGATATGCCCTGTGGGCGCTTCCGGTTAATTGCTTATTCGCCAAAGAATGGCGTCGATTGGTCTGTCAGTTGGCAGGAGGCGGAGCAGGAGCCGCTTGGCAAGATGATCCCTAGGATCATCGATGCGTTTAAGGCGGCGAAAGACAAGCTTCAACGCCTTATGACAGCCGAGGACGAGGCCGCAGCGAAGAGAAAGAAGGAGCGGGAGGAGGAGTGGGAGCGATACCTACGGCAAGAGGACGCCCGCAAAGCGGCTCAAGCTCTCACTGATAGCCGACAGCAGCTGGCAGAGATCATCGACAAGTGGGGAAAGGCAATGACGGTTGAGCGTTTTTTCGCGGATGCGGAAGAGCGGCTGCGGAGTGCGGATGGAGAGCGTCGACGGCGCCTAGAGGAGCGGCTGACGCTCGCGAGGGTGATGATGGGAAGCGTGGATCCGCTAGATTTCATCGAACACTGGCTGGCCCCGGACGAAAGATACCGTTCAAAATACGTCTAGGCAGTTTCGATTTCGGGCCTCACATCCTTGGATGAGGTGCGCCCAAGTCTTGTCCCTGACGACAGGGCCGATCTGACATCGTCCCGCTGAGCCTAAAGAGATCCTCGCTAATACGCAGCTCAGCAGGAGATGAAGCAGAGGGTTTGCAATCGATAAATCCGCGGGTTTCACACCGAACCTATTGTGTTTCGACATTCATGGTGGGATTGAGGGGCACCAGTAATGATCGCAGCCACCGTTGCGTACTATCTCAGGTACCTGAAATGCCAATTCCCTCCGCGCCTGAAGTTCGACTTGTGTTTGCTGAAAGCCTCGCAACCGCCTTGGAAAACGTAAATGCTCGGCCACTGCTAATCGTAGCGAAAACTGAAAAGGAACCGTTCTACAACAATTTCGGATATCGCTTTCAAACCAACTGCTACTTTCTTCCCGAAGCGCAGGGCATAATTGAAATCCACACTGAAGTCATGTTCCCGGGCCACGACAGCACCTGGCAAGCAATCTCTGAGCTCTTGAAAGACAGCCCAGGTTGGATCGACGCAACGGCTCTAGCCTTGGACCACTGCTCACTTATGTTGAGGGAAGATAGCTATCGTGACCTCGTGGAGCGTGTCGGGCTGGAGTTGGCAGTAGCAATACTCCGACGCCTCGGCGATGCCGTCGTCGTTAGTGCTGAACGGTCGGACAGCGCACGCATGGAGCTTTTTGAGAGCGAAGCTTTTTTCCTGTCAATGCTACGCCAGAACGAGAGCTGGACTGCCTTTCGCAGGGGCTCTCGACATCTGCGATTCACGCAGATCCCAGAGGTCGAAGACGCTGCAACTTCATTCTGCATGTCGGTCGATCTTCCATCCGCAGATAATTCATACCGTGTGGACTTCGATTTTGGCGAGGATCGGCTTATTCGAGACCGTCTCGCGATTTTGATCGGAAAGAACGGGACCGGAAAATCGCAGATTCTGCTGTCGTTGATAGATGGACTTACGCGACATCCCGACGTGAAGTTGGTTCCTCGAAAAAGGTCCGTGCGTTTCACTCATCGTGGTACAGACAAGCGCCGTTTCGGACCGCCCGCCTTCTCGCGTGTCGTCGCTTTTTCGTCGACACCATCTGATCTTTACCCAATAGCACTCGATCCTTGGCTGGGGATCGACTATCAATTCTTTTCGCTAACGCGTCCTCCAATGCAACGATATGACAGTGTAACAATCTCGATCTTTGATTGCTGGCGGGACGACGAGCGGACCGTCTTGCCGCAGATCGACACAACAGAGACTTCCGCAAACTTACCTGCTCGCCTCTTGCTACTGAAGCGGATCTTAGAGCCACTCGACCTGTGGAACACGGTGTACTTGCCGCTCAAAAAAAACGACGCCAGCCAAAAATACAGTCGTTTCAAATGGGACGGACGTGGATACGTCAAACTCGGGGAAAAATATCCTGAGCAGAAGCGGCTGCTTCTCTTTCGGCAGATCGACCTCACGGAGCCGCCCGTTGTTATCGACCGGATGAATTTCACCCCACGCCATCTAAGCAGCGGTGAAAACGTCATGTTCCGCTTCGCCGCACAGGCGTGCGCTGCGGTCGAGCCCGGCACTCTATTCTTGTTCGACGAGCCAGAAACGCATCTACACCCACATTTCATATCCGATTTTGCAGAAATTCTTCATCGGCTCCTGGTCGCAACGAAATCAGTTGCGATTGCAGCGACGCATTCTTCCTACCTTGTCCGAGAGGCCCCATCGCGGAGAGTGCGCATACTAAGATTAGAAGATCGATCAATCAGTATTGATCAGCCACGTCTGCAGACTTTCGGTGCGGGAATAGATTCGATCTCTACCGCAATTTTCGCAGACGCAGAGATCAGTCATCAATTCCAAACTACCTTGCGGAACTGGCTCACTTCACTGAGTCCAGACGTGACCATCGAAAACATACTTGAAGAATATGGCTCTGACATGAACCCCGAGACGCTAGCCTACGTAAGGCGATTGCTGGCTAAACGGGCGGGAACGAGAGCGGTCTGATCAATGCTGGTTCTCAATTTCCCTAAAGAGGACGACGACGGTCCGCTTACGCGAATTCTTGCGCGAAAGGGTTGGGGTCGCTACTCATCCGCATGGCTCAAGGCTTATTCTGACTATGTGCAGTTCCAAGGAGACCCTTGGCAAGTTTCTCCTGCGCCAATTCCGAAGACTCGGCAAAAGGCGCAACGAAAGTTCTATGACACGCGTGCCGGCGGCGGTGCCCTCGCGAGAATCCGATCTACAGCTGGTCTCAAATGTTGCCCAATGTGTGGGTCCGACAACTCCGGTACGCTGGATCATTATCTCCCACGCAAAGAGTATCCAGAATTTTCCATATTTTCCAAGAACCTGATTCCCGCGTGTCCTGCGTGCAACTCAAGCGTGAAGGGTGATATTTACAAAGGCACTTTGTCACCAGAGCGCTTCATTCATCCTTACTTTGACAAACTGGCGGCAAAAGCAGTTTGGAGGGTGAAGATTGTCGCACCCTTCGACGCGCCGAATTTCACTGCCGAACCTATGCCCGGATTTTCGGCAATGGAGGAAAAGCAAATCCAATTTCACATCGGCCACATCCTAGGTGAGCAATTCCAACTCAAAATGGGTACGCTCTTTGGCGATTTTCCACAAAGGATAAGGGACGGCATGGAGCACATTCCGAAGCTCGATCGAGCCAGCACTGAAACTGGGCTAAAAACGATATTGAGAGACGTCGTCACAAGCAGATCGATTAATTCTTGGGAAGCCGCGCTAGTTCGAGGCACGGTTTCAGACCCGGATGTAACTGATCATCTGACCACGCTCGCGAACGGTTGCGTCGCGGTCCCGATCGACATGTAGTGGCCACCTTATCGCTAGTTCAGATGCGGCCCCCAATGGACGCCTGTATCAAATGGAACGTCTTCTGGCGTTACCAGCTGATCATTCGCTTCCACCAACTTTCCGATGACGTCACGCGCCCTCTTATCGATCGCCGCTTCCGAAGCGCTGCTCCACCTAAGAGCAACCGCCTGATCAATGTCATCGATAAAGTGGGGGTTGGGGCTGAATTTCACCGTAAGCGTCCGGTGAAGCAGCCTTTGAGAATTTGCCCAGTGCGCTGAAGTTACGTCGCTAATTCTGTAGTTAGCGACGTAGCCAAGGGTGAACTTATGGGGCGAGTTGAGATTCTGACGGGCGTCGAGCGCCGCCGTATCTGGACGCACGAGGACAAGCTTCGGATTCTTGACGAGGTGGAGACGAGCGGCTCTGGCATCGCCGAGATTGCCCGCCGGCACGACATTCTGCCGCAACAGATTTACACCTGGCGCAAGAAGCTCGGCCAGGACAATAGGCCGGATGTGTCAGGCGTGACGCTATTGCCGGTGGCGCTCATCGGGCCGGATGCGGATGGCAAAGCGGATCGAGCGGCCGCAACAGAACGGGTCGCACCGAAACGGTTGGCAAAGCCATCGCGCATCGAGATCGGCTGCAAGGGTGGCCGAGTCCTGAAGGTCGATGCCTCCATTGCGTCGGAGACGCTGAAAGCCCTGATCCGGTCGGTGGAAGAAGCATGATGGGACCGGGTGCGAATGCCCGCGTCTATCTCGCCTGCGGGGTGACCGACATGCGCAAGGGGATCGACGGACTGACGGCACTTGTGCAGACGGCGCTGCGGCAAAAGCCGGCGTCCGGATCGGTGTTCGTCTTTCGCGGGCGTCGCGGCAACCGGATCAAGCTTCTGTTCTGGGATGGCCAGGGCTTCTGCCTCTATTACAAGGTCCTGGAGAAAGGCCGCTTTCCGTGGCCCTCGGCTGCCGATGGCACGGCCCGGCTGACGGCGGCGCAACTGGCGATGCTGTGGGAAGGGATCGACTGGCGGCGGCCGTCCTGGACCTCTGCGCCGACGCGTGTCGCATAGGACAAAAATCCAATCTTTCCATTGTGATAGCTGGTGAGCTGAGGCCAAATCAGCTATACGTTCCGGCCATGGGACAGAGCCTTTCCGACCTGCCGGATGACGTCGAGAGCTTACGGGCGATCATCGCCGCGCAGGCCGAGGAACTGGCGCGTAAAAGCCAGAAGCTGCGCTCGCGCGACACTTTGATGGAGAAACTGAAGGCTCAGCTTGCCGTTCTGAGAAGGGCCCGCTTCGGTGCCTCGTCGGAGAAGATCGAGCGCTCGATCGAGCAGCTCGAACTGGCGTTGGAAGACATCGAGGCCGCGGACGCGGAGTTCGAGGGCTCGGTGCGTTCCGTCTCGGGCAGCCAAGACAAGGCGAAGCCGAGCCGCCGGCCCTTGCCGGATCACCTACCCCGGCAGGAGGTCGTACATCAGGCGGCCTGCACCTGCCCGGTCTGCGGTGGTTCAAACTTCATTCGCAACGGCGAGACCGTCACCGAGGTGCTCGACTATGTCCCGGCCTCCTTCCGGGTCGTGCGCCATGTGCAGCCGCGCTTCACCTGCAAGGGCTGCGACACCGACACCAAAGCGACAATGCCGTCGTTACCGATCGAGCGCGGCAAGCCGGGTCCGGGACTTGTCGCGCATGTGCTCACCGCCAAATATTGCGATCATCTTCCGCTCTACCGGCAGTCGGAGATTTATGCGCGGGAAGGCGTCGATCTTTCCCGCTCGACCATGGCCGATTGGGTCGGCAAGGCGGGCGCGCTACTTGAGCCGCTCGTTGCCAGACTGCGCGCGCACGTGTTCGTCGGCAGCCGTCTGCATGGCGACGACACACCTGTTCCGGTGTTGGAGCCTGGCAAGGGCAAGACGAAGACTGGACGGCTGTGGAGCTATGTCCGCGATGGTCGCCCCTGGGGCGATGATACGCCGCCTGCCGTCTCCTACTTCTACAGTCCAGATCGCAAGGGCGAGCACCCGAAGGCCCACCTCGCAAGCTTCGTCGGCACGCTCCATGCCGATGGCTATGCCGGCTTCCGCGACCTCTACGAAGCAACCCAACCCAATATACCCGCCGCCATCCAGGAGGCGGCCTGTTGGGCGCATGTCCGCCGCAAGTTCTTCGATCTGACCACCAGCCCCGGAACGCATCCGATCGCCGAAGAGACGTTAGCTCGGATTGGCGAACTCTACGACATCGAGAAGGCGATCCGCGGAGCGCCGCCGGACAGGCGCAAGACCATCCGCCAGAGCCAGGCCAAATCGAAGATCGAGGCGCTCAGGCGGTGGTGGGACAAGATGCTTGCGGAACTGCCGCGCTCGAGCAACACGGCGGAGGCGATCCGTTATGCGATTACGCGCAGGACCGCGCTCTGCCGCTTCCTCGACGACGGCACCATCGAGATCGACAACAATGCCGCCGAGCGGGCGATCCGGCCGATCGCGCTCGGCCGCAATTATGCGAAGCTTAGGATTATGCGCAGGTGTCGTGGCGGAACCAGCACGGCGGCCGTGTCCGCCACGATGATCTCAACATAATCAGAGCGACTGCAGAAAGGTTATCAGCTCGTCGGAGGCTCGGAAACGTCCAGCAGGGGCGCTGGCGGGCTGCAGCTTCATCAACGCCTTCTCTTTCATCGTGAGGTCCGCTTCAACGTACATGTGCGTCGTCGCGGTGTCCTCGTGGCCGAGCCAGAGGGCGATGACGGTGATGTCCACGCCGGACTGCAGCAGATGCATCGCTGTCGTGTGGCGGATAACGTGCGGTGTTATTGCCCGATCGATGAGCGCCGGGTGTTTGCACGCGGCCACCTCGACGGCAAGCTGTAGCCGCTGGGTCACGTTCGAACGTGTCATCCGGTCACCGCTGCGGTTCGGAAGCAGCATCGCATCGGCGAGGGGCTCACCGAGCCGCCGGCGCCAACTACGAAGCAGTGCGGCCGTTGTTCGCCACAACGGCACTGATCGGTCCTTACGGCCTTTGCCATGTAAATGGACAGCCGGCTGTCCTTCGAGCACAACATCGCCCCAGCGCACTGCAATCATCTCGGAAACGCGCGCGCCTGTATTGTACAGGGTGCTGAACATGGCACGATCTCTTTGGCCAGCCCACGTTTTGGCGTCCGGGGCCTCGATGATGGTGCGGATCTCGTCTCTCGACAGAAAGCCAACCATCGGCCGCTCAAATCGCTTTTGCGGGATTGCGAGCGCCCGTTCGATGGTAGCCAGAGCACCGATATCGTGATGTCCAGCGTATTTTAGGAAAGTCCGTATGGCCGCGAGGCGCGCGTTGCGACTTCGCACACTGTTGCCACGTTCCTTCTCGAGATGATCGAGAAACGCCAGGAGCAACGGCGCATCAAGTTCCAGCAGCGTGATCGCGCTTGGCGTTCGGTGCAATCGCTGTGCTGCAAAGCCCAAGAGCATTCTCAACGTGTCGCGATAGGCGGCAACCGTCTCGCGGCTGACGGCGCGATGTTGGCCAAGATGCTCGAGAAAGAACCGTTGGACGAGGGTGGAAAGGGACGGCGCGTTATGATCAGACATGGCCGTCTTCCCCGAGTGCGAAGCCTTCGAAGCGTGATCCGGCGATGGCCATCAGATCGGGGATGCCGGTCATGTACCAATAGGTGTCCGATACTTTGGCGTGGCCGACATAGGTCGAGAGCGCGGCGATGGCGTTATCGATGTCGCATCCTTCTGCCTGCCAGCGCTCCAACCGTCGGCAAATAAAGGTGTGCCTCAGATCATGAATACGAACATGCGAATGGGAGCCGCGCGGAATGATACCGACTGCCGCGCGCAGTCGTTGAAAGACGCCGTGGACGGTGCGCTTTTTGAGGTTTTGGCCACCTGCGACGGTGAAGAAGGCTTGCTCCGCCTCTTGCCTCACGAAGCGTCCTCGGATCTGTAGATATGACTCAAGTGCCTCGGTGACCGACCGATGAAATGGTACATGCCGAGACTTTTGGAACTTGGTCATGCGAACCGTTGCGCAGCGAGCTTCGATGTCGACATCACAGCAACGCAGGTTGATCGCCTCCGAAATGCGCAGGCCGGTTGCGGCGATGAATCCGATCAGTGTCTCGAACACGACCGATCGCAACTCGCCTTTTGCTTGGAGAGCTCGGGCGGCGGCCAGAAGACCGAGGATCTCGTCGTCGGTATAGATGTGGGGAGTCAACCGCCGCCGTGATTTGCCGAATATCGGGCTCGCCGGAAACTCCGTCGCTGGATCCAGGCGCGTCATGTAGGCCGCAAACGGCTTCACGATTGCCAGTCGTCCAGCCCAGGTGAAGGGTTGATTGATGCGCGATCTGTCCTTTGCCCAGTTGATGATTAGGTCACTGGTTAGCCTGCGACAGTCCTGCTCGTCAGCGAAATCGGCAAAAGAACTCAGCAGTTGAGCATTGGGGCCGCTGACGCTGAAGCCGAGCATGGACCGCTCGAGCAGGTAGGCGGCGACATGTTCCTTCATTGTCACCGTCGTCGTCATCACGCCCTCCCTGGCCATGGCAGAGCGACAGCCGACAACCGGTCGAAATCGATCTTGGTGTAGATCTTTGAAGTGTCGAGGCTGCGATGGCGTAGGATATCGGCGATGTGCTTCATCGGTGTGCCCTCGCGCAACAGTCGGCTCGCTACGCTATGGCGTAGAACATGCGGATCGCTGCGATCCCAACCGCACCGCCGAAACGCGGCGATGATTGCTCTCTGGGCTACTCCCGCCTGGACCGGCCGATCATAGGGTGCGACATGGCGGACGAAGACCGCGCGGCTTACCGTCTCGGGCCGTTCGTGCCTGACGTAGTCGGCGATTGCCTCACCCGTTGCCCTGGGTAGCGGCAGACAGTCTGTGAAATGCGTCTTGGAGCGCGCGATCGTGATGGTTCCGTTCTGCCAATCGATATCCTCGATGCGCAGCTTGACCACCTCCGCACAGCGAAGGCCAAGGTCTGTGACACATCTGAGCATGGCATAGGCACGCCGACCAGATGGCAGACCCGCATCGAACGATCCTAGAAGCGCGTCAATCTGGGCTGGTGACAATGTCTCGGGCAGTGACGCCAGACGCCAGTGCGCCGCGCGTGGGATGGCTTGCAGAAGCTTGGCGACCTCGTCACCGCACATCTGGCGGTACCTCAGATAACAGCCTATCGAACTGCCAGCGACGCGCACCGCCCCGGCGCCCCAATCGCGACCTTCACCCAGGACGAACCGCCTCATGGCTACCGGATCGATCTTCGTGACTTCGATATCGTCCGCGCCGAAAGTTTGAGCGAGGAATCTGCCGACAATCAACCCGCGTTGCCGCCGTGTGGTCTCCGCTAAGCCTGCGACGTCACGCATGTAGGCATCGAACCTGGCCAGATCTCTGCTGAGTGCGTCTTGCTCGTCGGTCGGCCGAATGGCTCTCTCGGTCTCCAGCAGTCTTAGAAGGTGGCGAATGGCGGTCCGTAGTTCATGCCGCGTCCGACGAACCGGCTGACGACAACTGCAAATTGGCAGGTGGTCGTTAAGAAAGCGATCCAGCACCGCCGTGCACAGCGACGAAAGGCCAATGTGTTGCTCGTCAATCCAGCGTGCGAAATGCGCAACGCTCGCAAGATAGACGCGGATCACGTTGTGCGCGTACCGGTCTTCCTGCAGACGAGCGACGTAGCGGTCTTGGTAAGCTGACAGAATGCTGGACGACAGCCATGCTTGTGGTCCAGGCTGCAAAATGACGGGCTTCATGGAGATCTCCCCTTCCAGTGATTGGAGCAGGGAGAATGAAATTATGCTCAGTTGGAATCGTCACGCTGCTTTCGAAATCGCTGTAAAGCAAAGGTTATTTGCCGAGGGGCCAGAGAGCCTGCGCATAATCCTGAGCTTCGCATAATTGCGGTTATGCAGAGATTTGCATAACCGGAAGAACTGGCTCTTCGCCGGATCGGACAAGGGCGGCGAGCGTGCCGCGGCGATCCTGTCGCTCATCCAATCCGCCAAGCTCAACGGTCTCGATCCCGAAGCCTATCTTCGCGACGTCCTCACCCGCATCGCCGACCATCCGATCAACAGGATCGAAGAACTGCTCCCGTGGAGCATGCAGCATCAAGATCGATAGTATCTGTCACGCCGGCAATAGATCACTCGCTGCGCGACGGGCGGCCCTTCAATATCAGGACTAGGAAGGCGGCAACACCAAAGGCGGTAGCGAAGGCAGCCCACAAGCCAACGATGAGCGTCATGGTGTAGAATGAGAAAGGTTCTTCTTTCGCGGTTGCAATGACCGCCCCGCGATTGCGGACTTCGCCGACAATGATCGCCTCGATAACCTTGTAGAGAACTCCGGGACCAGACGCCGCTAGACCGATTGCAGCAATGATTTTACTGAGCCGGGGAAACGGCCCCACGGAGAGATGAAACGCGAAAATACGCACCCAATCCCGTAAATAGGCCACCATACCCTTTCCGAATCTTGACAGCATCCCCCGAGGTGGTGAGCGACCGTCACCTCGGAGCGCTTCGACCTCTCGGAGTTTATCCAGTAGCCGTTTCGTTGTTCTGGGCATTCGCCGATGTTGGCTGTTTTGACGCGATCAAACTGCAAGTTATCGCACGAGCCGTTTCGGTAAAGTAAAGGCGAGCCGTCAGCGCGAAGCTGCCTTACCGGACGCTTACATTTCACCTTGTGGGCAAGAAGTAGGCTCTCATATCGGCGATAGGACCCGAGTAGAAGATTGTTGTATTTTGGCCCAGGATGCATCCAGGAGGAGTCGACCAGCGCCGTTTGTAGGGGGGTAAGGTCCAGTTTCCTCAACGTACCGTACGAGAGGTCGTCGTAGACTAGCGCGTTGTCCGCATCGCGGTTGATGAAGTCCAGAGCAATGCGCGGGAGATAGTCAGCCGGGATAGATGCAATCTCCGTTCGGAACGTCAGGTCAAAGCAATAAGAGCCCCCGGTGCGAACTAGAGCTTGGGATGCGGGCTTCCAGAGACTTCGCATCGCCGCTCGCTCTTTGTCATGATATTGGCCTGCCTCCATGCGCTTGCATTCGATTGCGAACCGCTTGTCCCCGCGCTTTACATCGAGGTCGTGCGTCCGCCCACGTCCGGGCTTTTCGGGGTGGAAGGCGACATCATAGCCTTCGTTGACATACTTAGCTGCCACCAGGAATTCGAACAAACCGCCGTTCGGCTGAGCTCGTTCTTTGAAGATCAACCGATGAAGGCGATCCCTGTTTCCCCCACCCGCTCAAGATTGTCCAGGTTCCTACCTAAAGCCGCGAGAATAGGGACCACCCTGCAGCCGTAAACCACCTCGTAGTTTTGGGGATGGTCGTTGAACGCTTCTCCTAGAAACAGATACCAGGCAAACAGATCCTTGTTGTCAAAGTATATCCCAATTCCGGTAGGGTCAGCTTGTTCGCCGACCAGCGACTGGTAAAAGCGCTTGGCGGTGGCGTCCCGCCGAAGACGCCATTCCTCTTGCCCCATGGCTGATTTCAGATGCTCGACATATCGCTTTAGGTCCGGGCTATGCCCAAAAAGCGGAAGTTCGTCCTCATGGAGGACGTACATATCCGGCGGGAATTCAAGCAGACGTCTCAAGCAGGACTCCTTGGCCTCGCAACTAGCGAGCAAGAATATTTGGATGCCAACCCGGATGGCCGCCAAAGGTTCGGCCGGATGTTAGCCTTTTCATCAAAGATAGGATGCGATGGCTGCTCTTAGGCAACCTATAAAGGCGTCCTCGCGCGCCGGATTGCTCCGGAATTCCTCGCGAAGCGACAATGGGATCTCGAGCTGGACCCCAGCCTTTGTGACGCCCCGGTTGCAAATGTTATCGCGGTGAACGCCCTTGAACTTCGGTGGATCGAAGAGAACAGGAAATCCCGATTCATGAAGCGCGCCACCGATATGCTCTGACAGATTGCGGTCCAGCCCCCCCATCCAAGTCCTCTCAGGGTCATCACCATCTCGCCGGCCATGGAGCGCGATTACGACCTCGGCCGATTTCACTGCGGCCAAGGCCTCTGGTACGTCATAGTGCTCAGACGCGATATGCATTTCTACTCTGTTGTTCGCGGCGAGGTTGGCCTCAAACAGGTAACATGAGTAGTCTTGTGCCGCCGTGGCCCGAGCGATTTCCGCGGTGCGAACCTCGATCTTGCCCCCGTGCGGCGCCATGATCAGTACGGATGGCTTAACCGAACCCGTTCTGGTTTCCACGTTAAAGTGCTCGCCACGAACATAAACCGCAGCAAGGTCGTGGTATGATTCAAATCGATCCTTCGCCATTCATCCCCCTATTCAACTCTCAATGGATGCGTTGCCATTCTCAAGTTTAGACTCACAAATAGTTGTGAGCTTCGTTGCCACACCACCAATCTCCACTTGCCGTTCCCATGGAGAATTTTCCATAATCACCAAGCGAATCAATCTGGGGTGAGCCATGACGAATTCTGCCATAGATGCCGTTCTTGTCTCATCCCCTCCGGATGTGGCACAGGTCGTCCGTGCCGATCTGCGAGGTGTTCTCGCCCGTGTTATGGCGGGTACCGGTCTTAGCCAAACCCGTGCCGCCAAGCTTTGTTCGACAGACCAACCGACCCTTTCGAAGGTTTTGTCTGGTCGTAGCGATATCGTAAGCACTGACCAGCTTCTACGGTGGCTGGTACAATTAGGCTGCGACGTCGCGATTGAGGTCCGTACCCCATCCGAAGGGAGTCCTGGTTCAATTAGGACCACCTTCGATGAATGAACACACCTCAATGCATAGGCTGGCCCTGCGGAGTGAGGGAGCCGCGCTTTACTTTGACCACCATGCAACCACCCCTGTTGATCCCCGGGTCGCTGAGGTGGCAGTTCGCATGATGCTCGAGGAATTCGGCAATGCAAATAGCGTTGAAAACCTTCACGGCGAACGAGCTGCGCTCACTGTTGCTCAATCGAAAGAGAAGATCGCGCGCCTCTTGTCCGCGGAACCGACCGACGTGCATTTCACGTCTGGATCAACTGAGGCTATCCAGCTTGCGATAGCTCATTCGATCGCGGTTCATCGCGGTCCTCTACGAATCGCGATCAGCCGAGTGGAGCATAAGGCTGTGATCGATACCGCCTTGCGCGCCGAGCGCTTGGGATTGGCAACCATATCGTGGATCGAGGTCGACGCCAAAGCTCAACTCGACTTGGAGAGCTATCGGCGCATCCTAAAAGAAGGTGTCGACCTCGTATGCGTTATGGCTGCCAACAACGAGGTAGGCACTGTTTATCCCATCGACACAATCGTTCGCGAGGCGAGCGAACACGGTGCAGATGCGCTGGTCGACGCCACCCAAGCAATTGGACGTACGCCTCTGGACTTGGGAGACCTTGGTGCCGCATATGTCATCTTAAGCGGTCATAAGATTTACGGTCCTAAAGGCATCGGCGCACTCATTTCGCCAAGTTTCGATTACCCGTCGACATTCGGCCTCCAAGGCGCGCATCATCCGACGCCCAATGTTAGCGGTATCGCTGCGTTAGGTTTCGCATGCGAGCTCATGGAGCTTGAGGGTGAGGCAGAAAGCGCCCGACTCTCGCAGCTGAGGGATTTGTTACAAGACCGCTTATATGCGCTGGTTCCCGGCCTGATAGTGAATGGCGACGAAGTGAATCGCCTGCCCCATAACCTTCACGTTTCAGCACCGGGGGCGCCCAACGATGTGGTTTTGAGCCGTCTTCGGGGCAAGGTGTCAATTTCGACTGGCTCAGCCTGCAATACTGGCGCGCAAGAGCCATCACACGTGCTAAGGGCGATGGGATTGCCCAATTCTCAAATCGAAAGTTGCCTGCGGATCGGATTGGGCCGAACAACGACAGCTGACGATGTTGAGCGTGCAGCCATCGAAATAGCAGACGCTATCAACGATGTTCGTAATTCATTATCCGGGGTCATCGATGTTTGACATATCCGCCACCGAGGGTCAGCCAGGCTATCGATTTTCGGGGCACGAAACCTTTGCATGCCGCTACGCGTGGCTGCCGAAGGCCTACCGAGCAATCGTTGCAAACGCCAGCATTTTCTACAACGAAGATGCTGCGATGGTCGAGCTTGGCATCGGCAAGAACATGGTTCGTGCGCTGCGTTTCTGGGTTGACGCGATGGGCATCGCCCACCCCACCACTGACCGCACGCACGAGATTTCGGACCTCGGACACGTTATATTTGGAGAGAACGGCTTCGACCCGTATCTGGAAGACAGCAGAACACTTTGGCTTCTACACTGGAACCTCTCCTCGTCTGCGACTCCAGCTATTTTCGCATGGTACTATTTGCTAGGCGCGTGGCCGTACGCTGAGTTTTCTCGGTCTGAAGCGCTCACAGCATTCGCCCGGCAATCTCAGCGCCTAGGGCATTCTCATTCCGAGATTACCCTGGGCCAGCACCTGGACGTCTTCTTGCACACCTATCTCTCGGCACGCGGCTCTAGGGCGGGGATCGAAGACTCTCTGGATGGCCCGCTTGTCGAGTTGCGCCTGCTGCAACAGACCGGTGAACGCCGTGCCGAAGGGGGACGTTGGGAGGCTATGTACGCCTTCCGGAAGGAGCCCAAGGCAGATATCACCAATGATCTCTTTGCTTATGCCGTTTTGGACTATTGGGAACGAACAGCGCCCGGTGAAAAGACGATTCCTGTTCGACACCTTCTCTCCGCGGCAGGTGCGCCCGGCCAGTCATTCAAACTCCCAGAAGAAGACGTTCGTGCCCGACTTGAGAGCCTTTCTCTCCACGGCCGACACGGCTTCACCTATCGCCCATCAGCCATTCAGGGGCTGTTGACGCGCGAAGCCCCTATTAAGGCTGACGCGCGGACAATTTATGCGAACGAGGCAAACATCAATGGCTGAGCCGGGCTCCGCGACAATCACCGAGATTTTCTCGATCCCTGGTCGGTTCCTTCGGTCAGTCCAACTGGAAAAAGACTTCTTGGACGCATCCGCGCTCGAGAACTACATTGTCACGCCGCCCATGGCAGACGCTCTGCGTCAGATCCTGTCGAGCGTCCGCAACGGCTCGAAGCGTCGGGCTTGGCGTATCACTGGCGACTATGGCGTCGGAAAGTCGTCCATGGCGCTGGTGTTGGCTCGACTCTTGGCCGATCCCTCGGGGAAAGACTCCAAACGCGTAGCCAAGGCAATAGGTTGGCGCGCTGGTAACAATGATCGACGTTTCCTGCCCATTCTGGTGACAGGAAGCCGAGAAAGCATCCCGAGTGCCGTCGCTCGCGCGATTCGAGAGGGCATCATTCACTCAGCCTGCGCTGACTTGCTTGATGCGCAGGTTGAAGCGGCGTTGGAAGCTTGTGAAACAACCGGCTCCGTCCGCTCGTTGGAACAGCTTATATCTCTGATGACCAAGCGCACGGCGAACCGAGACCTCGGATTGCTGTTGATCATCGATGAGCTGGGAAAGCTCCTCGAGCATGCGGCATTGAATCCCGACCAGGAGGATGTCTTCCCGCTGCAGCGACTGGCCGAGATGGCGGCTCGTAGCAACGCCAGCCCCTTCTTGCTTGTCGGTATCCTCCATCAGGGCTTCCAAGCTTATGCCGAACGCCTCCCGCTGGCCCTTCGCCACGAGTGGGACAAGGTCGCTGGTCGTTTTGAGGAAATCGTGTTCGACCAACCACTGGTTCATTCAGCGGCTCTGGTCGCCGGGGCGCTGGGTGTGGACGAAGGCGCGCTGCCCGCGAGCGTAAGAACGCAAGCGAACTCAGCTCTTGAGAAGGCGGGTCAGGTTGGCTGGCTTGGCGGCCGCGGATTCACTATTGACCCCGCTCGCTTTTATCCCCTGCATCCTGCTCTTCTTCCGGTGATGGTGCGGTTCTTTTCGCATTTCGGCCAGAGTGAACGATCTTTATTCGGCTTTCTCCTATCGAGCGAGCCAATGGCGTTGCAGGCATTCGCAGCCGCCACTGAGGTTGGCGAAAGCTGGTTCGACGCCGCTCGCTTCTACGACTACGTTAGAGCGTCATTTGGACATCGGGTGTCGGCTGGAAACTATAAGAACCAGTGGCTTCGCATCGTTGCGACGATCGACAGCTGTGTTGGTATCGCCCCTGCTGAACTCAAGGTCCTGAAGACGGTAGGACTACTCAACCTGCTCGACTCCGACGATTTGTTACCGACAAGTCGGACAATCGACGCATGTTTGTCAGGCTCCGGCGATTTGGCCGCAGCTATCGACACTCTTGTTCGGGACGGCCTCTTGTTCGAGCGCGGTGGCTCTGGGGCGTTCCGCCTTTGGCCGACCTCGAGTATCAACCTAACGGCATCCGTAAATGCGGCCAAGCGAGCGGTCGGCGAAGTCGAAGCCGTTGCGCCGGCTCTTTCTGAGATCTTGGATGGCGAGATGGTACTTGCGCGTCGCCATTATCTCGAAACCGGGACTATGCGGTATTTTGAGCTAAGATACGCCACCGCTGAAGATGTAGGCAAGGCAGCAAGCAAGCCAACAAACGCAGATGGTCTCATCATTGTGGCGCTCGCTGACCAAAAGGATCAGCAGCAGATTGCACGGGACATCGCCCGCACTCCCCTCGTAGCTGAAAATCCTGCGACATTGGTCGCCGTGCCGGCCCCTGTCTGGCAGCTCGCGTCCTACCTCCGCGACGTGTTGGTTTGGCGTTGGGTCGAAGCGAACACGCCTGACTTGTCCAGCGATGATTTCGCATCCGCTGAGGTCAAACGTCAAATCGCGCGCTCGCGCCAGGCACTGGTAGCGCAATTCACCGAGTTGGCCAGGATCGATGCAAACTCGGGCATGGAATGGATCTATGGCGGTAAGAATTACGACGCGACCGGCAACCTACCAAAGGTCGTTTCTCAACTCTGCACTGATCTCTATCCGCTGAGCCCGAGGGTCATGAACGAGCTTGTAAATCGCAATGTCCTCAGCAGTGCCGCGGCTTCTGCGCGAATGCGTTTGATCGAGGGCCTTTTCAAGGCACCGGAGCTGCCGCTCCTTGGGATGGACGAGCGCAAGTCCCCGCCTGAAAAATCGATGTACCTTTCAGTACTTCAGAAGGGTGCACTGCATGTGGCGGATGGCGAAACCTTCACGTTACGGATCCCCCAAGCCTCGAACGATCCGCTGCATCTTGAACCAAGTTTGACCGAAATCGTCAGAATGGTGAGGGCCGGCAAAGGTTGTAGGATCGCTATCACCGACATCCTTAGCCGACTTTCAAATCGGCCATACGGCGTGCGGGATGGATTGGCTCCAATTTTGTTGGCAGTAGTGGTCAGAGTGCATGGCCATGAGCTGGCTCTCTACGAGAACGGCACCTTCCTTCCGAGATTTGGCGCTATGGAGTTCCTGCGCCTGATCAAAGCGCCACAAACCTTCGAAATTCAGCATTGCAGCGTCGAAGGTGTGCGCTCGCACGTATTTGCCCGCCTCGCAAACCTCTTTGCATCGGGGATCGAAGGCCGCCAACCGGTTCTGCTAGACGTCGTGACTGAGCTCTGCCAGTTTGCAGCAAAACTCCCTGAGTACACTCGAAAGTCGAAAGGCTTGTCGCCGGCGACACTCGCCGTGCGCGACGCACTCCTATCCGCGCGCGAGCCGGCGACGCTTTTGTTTGCTGACCTGCCCAACGCCTGCGGCCTTCCGATCTTCCGCATTGATGAAGCCGATGAGAGTTCGGTTGAAGAGTTCATCAGCCGCTTTACAGATGCGGTTCAAGAACTTCAGAACACCTATTCAGATCTCATCGCACGCATCGTTAAGAGAACGAGCGAAGCGGCCGGTCAGGACCCAGAAAAATTCGATCGT
This sequence comes from Sinorhizobium terangae, assembly GCF_029714365.1. NCBI lineage: Bacteria > Pseudomonadati > Pseudomonadota > Alphaproteobacteria > Hyphomicrobiales > Rhizobiaceae > Sinorhizobium > Sinorhizobium terangae. The sequence goes on along the minus strand of NZ_CP121661.1, from coordinate 24,482 downwards.
GTCGCATTGGCGTCTCGAGGCGCTCGCGTGTCACTCGCTGCCCGCGAACCGCGCCTTCGCGCCTTTGCGCTTCGACTACGGGATCCCGCCCTACATGACGAGGCCTGGGCGGAGTCCCTGGCTAGTTTTGTGGTGGCTAAGCCTCCCGCCCGCTGGATGCCTGGTGACGAAGCCCGGTTTACCGAAGAGATTGCTGCACTGGCCGAGCTCTTTGCAAAGGTCGAGAGTACAGCATTCTCCACCTCAGAGGATCGCCCAAATACCGAAGCGATACGTTTAAATCTAACTCGCGGTGACGGAAGAGACCTCGTTCGTGTCCTTCATCCGGTCGATCTAAACGCTGCGGACCAGAAAAAAATGGAAACGTTCACGGACTGGTTGCCACAAGGTGACGCGCAACGAATTCAAATCCTTGCCAGTCTCCTTTGGCAAGAGCTGGCTCGTACCAGGGAAACCTCCACAGACGAGAAAAGCTCTGGCGCAGCAGGTGTGAGAACGCAGAATGACAACTGATTATGCATCTCAGATTTTTTCATCGTTCGGGTCGGAGCAGCCGCGACATATCTTGAGCCTTTCTGGGGGGAAAGACAGCGCGGCACTCGCTATCTACCTTCGCGACCGTGTTCCAGAAATCGAGTATATTTTCCACGATACGGACAAAGAGCTTCCCGAGACCTACGATTATATCGGGCGTCTGGAAGCCATTTTGGGCAAGCCGATTGTTCGCACAACCCCGACAGACAGCTTTGATCATTGGCTGACGGTTTATCGCGGGATGCTCCCGTCGAACCACCGTAGGTGGTGCACTAAGATGCTCAAGCTCAAGCCGTTCGAAGCTTATGTCGGTGACGGGCCAGTAATCAACTACGTTGGTCTTCGCGCAGACGAAAACAGAACCGGTTACATCAGCACGAAACCGAACATCTTGGCCGTTTACCCATTTCAAGACGACGGCTTGGTACGGGCAGACATAATAGCGATCTTGGAAGACTCGGGACTTGGTCTGCCACCTTATATGGATTGGGGCCGGTCCCGGTCAGGATGCTACTTCTGCTTCTATCAGCAGAAAATCGAATGGGTGCGTCTGTTGGAAACCCATCCGACGTATTTCGACCTTGCAATGGAATACGAGGAACGTGCGGTTCAGTTTGGTGAGCAGTTTTTCTGGTGCCAGAATGAGCCCTTGCGTGACCTCGCAAAGCCGGAGCGCGTCGCCAAGATCAAATCAGACTGGGAAAAAGCTCAGGCGAAGAAGAGGGCCAATAGGAAATCGTTGTCACTCGTCGAAACCCTCGGCGGTTTGGAGGTTGAAGACGATAGCCATTTGCGCGACGGTTGTCTTGTATGCTCAATATAAAGATGTAGTTGTAGATTAGCGATCGAAAGGAGTCGGTCGCGTATCGACCAGCGAATGGGTATCGGGGGCAGATGGGATGAGTGGGTTGGGGGGCCGATGGGTTCGCTTCTTACGACAGTACGGACCGATCTCAAGAAATGACAATATGTACGACGAGCAGATCCGCCGATCTGCCCGCCGATACGATGTTGAGGCTTTGGATTTCGCGCATCCGCTTGAGGTGGATCTTTTTGCGGCCGTCTCGAAATCCGCAGAACGAGCTCGCTCCATTATTTTGACCGGAACGGCGGGCGACGGAAAGAGCCGGCTCTGTGGCCGCCTCTGGACCGAACTGGGTGGAAGCTCTGATGAGTGGACTGCCAACGAGATCTATCAGGAGATCTCTTCGGAAATCGCCGGCCGCGTTCGAACTGTCGGCATCATCCGTGACCTGACGGCCCTCCCTGCCCAGGGAACTTATGGGATCTGGGAGGGTAAGAACGCTCTGCTAGCGGAGGTCAACCGAAGCTTCTTTTCGCTTGACCCGGATTGGATTTTCGTCGTTGCAGCAAACGATGGGCAACTTCTCGATACATGGCGGAGGGCCGCAGAAGTTCCGCTATGGAAAGAAAGCTATGATCTCCTCGAGACATGCCTGGTCGAAGGGAAACCCACCAGTCAGGGTGACGTCGCATTTTTCAACTTAAGTGCCGTCCCTTGCGCGAAAATCATCGACTTGACGCTGGAGGCCATCATCGCTCATCCCGGTTGGGCGGCCGCCTATGAAGAAGCGGAGGCGGAGGGTTTCTTTTCTGAGGCGTGCCCAATCCGGCGCAACTACGAAGTCTTATCGTCTCCACAGTTCAAGTCGCGATTGCGGCAGTTGTTTGAATTGATGGATCTGAATGAGCTTCATACGCCGATCCGGCGAGTGCTCCTCTTAATCGCAAATATGCTGCTCGGTCACCCAGCAGCAAAAGATCGGCTGATGTCGCCGACCGATATCCGGCCGTACATTCGCGCCGGCCGGGCTCACATAGCGGACATCCATCAAAATCTCTTTGGCGCGAATCTGACACCCGCGAGGCGGGAAAGCCTGGAGATTTTCGAGTTCCTGAACCGCTTTGGCATAGGGGATGAGACGACAAACAGGATCGACAACATTCTCGTATTTGGTCCATCCGATGAAACACTGCGCCCGTACTATGAAAGCTTGGTGGAGGGGGCGTTTTCTTCCCAAGCCTTAGATGATCTTTCTGCCCTGCGTAATGCTTATCTTGAGCGGCCTGACGCAACGCAGGAAGACGAACATCCATTCTTGAGCAGCCTTCAAGCGCAACGTCGCGCCATTTTCTTTCAGATCCGCGATGACCAGTCCGAAGATTTGAGGCTATGGGATCTCACAGTGTTTCGCCACGCTGGCGAATTCTTGCGGGACGTGGTTGCGCCTCTTCAAGATACTGGAAAAGTAAGCCGATCCATAACCGCGCGTCTGGTGAATGGTCTGAACAGGATCTTCACGGGGATGCTGGTCACAACCGACCGAGAGCTTTTGATCGCCGCCGGACTATCAGGTTCGGCCGCAGGCCTTAGCCAGATTCTGATAGAGCGGATAAGCGTTGCACCTAGGCGCTACGAACGCATCGAGCTCCGGAACGGGACGTTACCGACCCTGGTCGTCCAAATTGACAATGGGATCGAGGTAAGTTTGAAACTAAACCTCGTTCGTTATGAGTTCCTCATGCGGGTTGCCGGCGGCGCACTGCCGGGCAGCTTCTCCAAGGAGTGTCACGAGGACATCCTCGCGTTCAAAAGCGCCATTCTGGCCGCATTCTCCCGGTCTCGCCCGGCGGCGGAAACGAATGACCTCAGCTTCAGAATTCTTGGCCTCAACGGCGAAGGCGAGCCTGTGGATGATGTAATCGAGGTGAATTGTGCTTGAGACCCTACCGCCGCCTCCGCGAAATGATCACCCGCAAAACGATATGTGGATCGATGAGCAGATCTGGGGCCACCGCCTATGGGACGCGACCACGCCTTGGCTGATTTTCCTAGAGTTCCTGGGTGTCGCGGAAGCAAAGGATAGAGACCGGTCGCTACTTGACGACGAAGGAAAGCTGTATCCGCTCCGTTTTAAACCGGCGCAGCGAATGTATATCCGAAACATCCTCTATAACAATGAGCCGATGCTACGGATCGCCGATGAAAAACTGGCGGAAAGCGCTTCCTGGGACAAATGGTTGGCGGCGATCGCCAATCGCGCACAAGGCGTTCCTCTTCGAGATTTCTCGTACTTGCGCAAGCGATTCAACTCGTTCTCAGATTTTGTCGCGCTGGTGTCCATGCTACGCGGTACGACCATCGAGAATGGGCCGAACAAACGTTGGTCTTCGCGCTTCGTGTTCCCGTTTGGGCGGCATGCCCTATACGAAGATCTGAGCCTGACGGCGTCTCGCGAGTACATCAACTTTGGCCTTCCAGGGGAGCTCGTTTATCAGATGCTGTGCCGCTCGTCGCATGCGGCCGAACTGGCGCCAGAGATCGCAAAAATGCTGGATGGAGATCCTTGCGATCGTCTCCTGCAACTGATGGAACCCGACTACGACGAAGACCGGTCAACGCGCGGCAACAGCTACCTGCCCTATGCGCGACACGAGACGTTTGATGATCTTGCCCAAGATTGGCTGTCCCTTCTACGTGGCCCCCTTCCCCGGTTTGACACCTACCCCCACTTAGCGGCGCTCACCGCGTTGCACCTGCTGCGTTACCAGCTGGTCGTCGCAGCCGTCCACTGCTTCTCTCCGAAGCCCCACTTTATTTGTGAGATTATTGCACCCAAACGGACCCCGATCCGCGAACTGTCAATTTCGAATTTCCAGCTCAACGACACGTTACCATCGCGAGCGGTCGATGCCTATATCGACGCGATTGGCAGGAGCGAAGAGTGGGAACGCCGACGTCTTGGCGAGACGCCGTTCCCGGATTGCAGACGTTTGCTTGTCGATATCGTCCGATGGCCGGAAGTAGACGATTACAGCGGACAGCCTGACGAAGCCGAGCTCTTAGCCGATCTCAAGAGAGCCGCCCAGGCACGACATCGTAAGCATGTCGCCGCTGTCCATCGCGCATACGGCGCCGGCGCTGGACTGGTATCTCGGCGAGGGACAAGCCAGCTCCGTTACGCACCGACGGATGCACTGCTGAAGTCTCTGATACTAGCGAATGTCGAAACTCGCATGGATTACAGCGAGTTCCTGGACCTCCTTTATCGCAGGTACGGTCTTGTTATCGGCGAACGCGAGGCGGTGCAGGTGCTGTCCGACGATGAGTTTGATCGAAAATCCTTCCAAATGAACTCAGCCCGCCTCGAGCGACGGCTGAGAACGCTTGGTATGTTGCGGCGTCTTTCTGATGCATGCGCTTACGTCGAAAACCCGCTTTCGGTCAGGATGTGACTACAACATGGATATCCACGAACTGATTGGAAAAGTTGCGTGCTCGATCCTCAAGGAGGAATTGGGGGATGTAGGTGGAGAGGCCGGCACTGCCAGATTCCTGTTGGACGGTCTGAGCATTCCGCAGACACTCGCCGTCACACGCGCTGTCCTGGCCGACGTTTTCTTGAGCGAGCGCGTCGACATCAAGCTACCCCGCACTCTTTTCGACGGGCACGCTTTACCTGAGGAAATCTTAACTGACCGCAATGCGACATTCTATCGGAGCGCGGACTGTGAGAAGGCGGCTTTTCTCATTACAAACGCGAGTGCGGATGAGGGACAGGCCGAAGATATGTCCCTTCACGAGGTCACGCCTATTGGAGCCGCTCAGCTGATTGAGCGGTTGCCCGCATGGGTTTCTGCTGCAAGTGCGGGTCTCGCTCTGACTGATGATGCGAAAGCTTGGTGGGAGCGGTCTCTTGCGGGACTGAGCCAAGTGGGCTCTGTAGCGCTTGAGCGTTTTGCCCGCTACATTGTGGCAACCCGAGAGGCAGTGATCGATGAAGGTTACCCGATCATCGAAGCTCTTGGCTACGCGCTTCCAGCGCTCCAGCTTCCCCGTGATCCGGCGGCCTTTGCCGGGATCAAGGACAAGTCCCGGCGTCATGCATCGGTTTGGAAACGCGAATACATCGGGTTGCGCCGGAAGCGCCACCCCTATCTGCTCAAGCAAAACCCGAACCAGATCGTCATCTCGGAGTCCGAACTGCGGGATGCCTTCGAAAAGGCTCGAGATGTAATTCCTGAGATCGTTCACCCCGTTGTCGAGCTTTTCATCGAAAGCCGACCTGCTTGGAATTCCAGCTCTGAGGCCTTGGCGAACTGCCTTTGGGAGCACGTGAAGCCACTCTTTGAAGGTTTGGCTAGGGAAAAGACCAACCTAGGCCAAGATACTCAACGCTTCTATTCGGAGGGGCCTGAGGACCTCCTGTCAAAGGACGACGAGGAGCATCTGGAGCTTCTGGCACGAAGAAAGACGACTGCCAGCCCAGAACCTGAAGACATTGATTTCTACGAACGCCACCGTGACGAAATTAGAGAGGACCGCAAGCTTAAGTCTTCCTGGGACAAATTTATCTATGGGCGGCCGCTGGAGACCGAGGATTTCCTATCAGGCGTAGCGATGATGATGGACACGCTGAACGCCCGTGCGGCGGTTGGTGTGGAGCGAAGGTTAACCATCCGGTGTGACTCCCTGACTAAACGGGATCTACGCAGCCTAAATACGGAGGCCGGCCTTTTCTTCTCGCTCAGATATGCTGGTTTGCCGAAGCTGCTGGGCACGAACGTGGCAATCGAGTTTGGCTCGTTGATGGACTATCCTGCCGTGTTACGCGGGTGGCAGGATGCCAAGGACAAGTCGGCGATCAATCGATCAACTGCTAAGGCAGCTCTGCAGTTACGGTTCCAGTTGGAACTCGAAACGACCGATTTCGAAGGTGGGACCTCTATCGCCTCCGCGCAGCTCATTTGGAAGTATCGATCGGATGTTATCTCGTCACAATTGAGCGACGATTGGGACCGCTTGTGCAGCAATGCTTTCGTCGCGCTTCAATGCGGTCGAGAACCGGGAATGGCCGGTCGTCGGCCCGGTTCGATCGATCTCTCTGACGTGAAAACACTAGTCCCGGCCTATGACCGGGATCGTGGATCGCTCGTCCCAACCTATACACGCGAGCGTGACTTGCGCCTGATCTGGCAAGCCAATCTCAAGGCTGCGCTCGAGCAGGACCTTATCGACGCGGCCGTTTCGACGACGCTCTCTGCAAGTTTCGAGTCATTCTGCGAGCGTTATCAGACCGCGATCAGGTCATTCCGGACCGAAGGCGCATCTAATCCCGTGTGTCGCGACCAGGCTGCGAGTTATGCGGAGCTACTTGATCTCGTCCGGACATTAGCACCCGGTGATCGCAACAAGGACTTGCTGTTGCGCCCCCTCCTGGAGCTGGGTCAGGCCCCAGTTGGCGACGGAGCCGCTGCTGCGATTGTTGCGCCGTGGCACCCTCTAAGACTCGCGGCTATCTGGCGGAAAGCTCATCTCGTTCGAGAGGTCGTGCGCAAAATTATCGACCTGCCCGCGGGCCTCGATGGCGATACGAAGCTCTTCTTCAGAGATCTTGCTGAAGATATACGGCACGTCTTCTATCCGGAGGTGGTTGTCTCCTGGAGCGGCCGCAAACCGGAGCTCCTCTCGCTGGCCGATCATCAAGGCGACTATTCGCTTCACGAACGACCTGTGCTCGATGGAGCGGGAGGAGGAGAAACAAACGACGACGCAAAGGCCGGGACGAACTGCCTCCTCGATCTGACGCAGCGCTACCTCAACCTGCATCCTCATGAACGGGCGAATATGTCGCTTGTTCTCTACAATTGCGATTCAGCGCGTCTTCCCCAGCAATTGGTTGATGGTCTTGGCGAGCTGAACGACGACGAAGACATGAGGTGCCAGGTGATGTTGCGTCACACGGACGGAACTCGGCTTCGTGATATCTATCGATCAATTCTGACAAGCACGAGTGGGTCCGCTGAGGTACTGGCGGCTTCCGAGATTACCCAAGATTTCATGGCGAGATTACGCATAAGTGTCATCGCGGATCAGGCTCCACCGCCAGATCCGCGTGATGGGCGACCGTATGATATCGTATTCAGTCAAGACGTGATTTCTCGGCATGCGTCGGTCGAATGGTATCGGGAGTCTGCTGATCCGGCTGATCTTGCGACGCTGTTACCGGCGCGATGGTCGCGCCGGCGCCCCGGTGCAATGGATGACTTGAAATCGAGCGTTTACCTGTGCTCACCCGTGCAAAGCCGCGAAGGCTGGGCGTTCCTGTCTGCAACAACAGCGTTCCTGAAAAATGACGAGGATCTACAGGACGGAAAACGACTGCTTCCTGTCCGCCAGCTTGATTTCCGAGATGACCGCACAGCCCGCATTTTCGAAGAAACGCATGATTTGGGCGCGTGGGTCGTCAACTTTGACGAATTGCTCGATCGTCGCCAATTGCAGAACCAGAGCGTCCGCGTAATTCGGTACAAGCAATCCGCGACACAGGGCCGGAATGTCGTGATTTCGTCTCGCGCCCCACTCACCCTCCTTCGCGCGATGGTACGCCGGCGGCTCGAGGAACTGCAGCTCGATCTATCGCCTGAGGACATCAATGCACTCGCGGACCGCTTCATCGGTGACGCGAATGATATTTCGGGCGACATCGTGTTGCGAGCCGCAAAACGTGGTGAAGCCGCCGGTGAGCTCATTGGCGTCGTCTTGAGCCGGTTCCTCGCCCGGCAATCTCTCGGGGCCGACCGCCTTGTCGGGTGGTATTTTCTTGACGACTACGCGAGTTGGCTTGGAGCCCGCGAGGAAACACAGGCCGACATTCTTGCATTGTCTCCGGCGATCGATGCCAGTGGGCAACTGACGTTGCGGATCATCGTCACGGAGGCGAAGTATGTCGATGCTGTCTCCTTCCCGTCGAAGCGCAAGGAATCGGAAAAGCAGCTCCGCGACACGATGCGCCGGATCATTGATGCCACGTTTGAGCCCGACCGCCTCGATCGCGAGTCATGGCTGTCTCGTTTGGGTGATCTTCTGCTAGACGGCATTCAGATTCCGGCCGCCAGCAATGTTCCTCTAGTGGACTGGCGCCGGCGGATCAGAGATGGCCTCGCCCGGATTGAGGTGGTCGGTCTAAGTCATGTCTTCGTTCCGACCGCTCTAGATGGTTCCACGGTTACAGATTTCAGCGAAGTAAGCGGGGCGCCCGCTAGCCGACAGATGATCTTCGGTCGGGCGGAACTCAAGGACCTGATCACAGCCTACATAGCCAACGCGAACGTTGAGGCGCTGCTGACGTCGATCGACCCAATCTACGGCAAGGTGCCGGCGCCGCATACGCCCGGCCAGACCATCAATCCCAGGTCGGATGCGCCGCGAGCCGTTGCAAAAGCAAAGTCCGAACCTGTCGCTGAGAACGATGACCGCCGATCTGCCCCTCCATCACCCGCTGAAAAGCCCAGTGACGAGAATGCGCTTAAACCGGAAGTGACCAATACCATCGCTCCGGCGAGTAGCGTGGCAGAGATCGTCGAACGGCACCTTGACACCAGCCCGAGGCAAACGGAGGCCGATGAAGAGTGGTTGGCAAACACCGCTATGATGGCTCGCAGCGCCCTTCAACAACTCGGTCTACAAGCAAAACTCATTGACCAGAAGCTGACACCGAATGCTGCCATTCTGCGTTTCAGCGGAAGCGCAAATTTGACGGTAGAACAGGTTCTCAAGCGTCGTTCCGAGCTCCTGACGACACATCGCCTGGACATCATTTCCGTGAGGCCTGAGCCAGGTGCAATCGCAATCTATGTCGCGCGAACTCAGCGGCAAATCGTGGATATCCAAAGTCTCTGGAGCCGATGGAAGCCTACAATTTCACCGACTGGGAACCAGAACCTTGTGATCGGAGTAAGAGAAGATGATAACGAGCTTTTCATACTGTCGCCTAGCCAGCGACACGCACCGCACACTTTGATTGCCGGCAGTACTGGCTCTGGAAAATCAGTGCTCATGCAATCGATCATATTGGGGATTGCAGCAACGAACGATCCACGTCATGCGAAGATCGTTCTGATCGATCCGAAGCAAGGCGTCGATTACTTCGCCTTTGACGCGCTTCCTCATCTGGAAGACGGTATCATTGACCAACAGGAGACGGCCATCGACCAACTGGAGCGTATGGTTCTAGAAATGGACCGTCGCTATCGAACCTTCAAAGAAGCGCGCGTCGCTAACATCACTGCCTATAACGCTAAAGCTACGCCTGCTGAGGTGCTGCCGACCTACTGGGTCATTCATGACGAATTTGCGGAATGGATGCTTACGGATGATTACCGAGTAGCGGTTACATCAACAGTCGGAAGGTTGGGGGTAAAGGCGCGGGCGGCAGGCATCCATCTCATCTTCGCAGCTCAGCGACCTGAGGCGAATGTGATGCCCATGCAGTTGCGGTCGCAGCTTGGAAACAGGCTGATACTGCGCGTCGACTCCGAGGGGACATCTGAGATTGCTCTTGGTGAGCGTGGAGCTGAAAGGCTGCTGGGCAAGGGCCACATGATAGTCAGAGCGGAGGGCGAACAGAGCCTAATCTATGCTCAGGTTCCATTCGCATCAGAGGGCTTCGTATCAGACGTAGTTGCGGCAATTCGAGGACGTGGCGATCAACAATAGAGGATCAACGATAGAGAGGGAGCCGGGATTGCGCATTTGCGATTTCCTTTTTTGTCGCATACAGCGTTTCAAAGCTTTTTTAGCACCTTCTTTTCCAAGGAAGCGCTTTCGCTAGTGATAAATTGGCGGCTTGGACCGCGAAGACGAAGGCTACGTGCGCAATAGCTGCTTAGTCCGCTCGATCAATGGAATATCGCAGAGACATATGACTGGCGCCGCCAGTTCGCGTTCAGACCACTAGCGCCGGATCTGTGGGTCGCAGTTCGAACTGCTGTTCGAGGTTTGATTCTTCCGCAGCAGATTTCAAGAAAACAACCGCGAATTCCTGCGAAAGCTTCGTGAAATCTATTTCACTCAGCGCTTTGCAGCGCAGATACGCGACACCGTCCGTACTCGGCGCGTTCGATTTGAGGGAACCTTTTTTGAACAGGATGGGTCTGTGCATGTCGGCCAGCCACGATGGTTGATTAGATTTTTCAAGAAGCTTCACGATTTTCTTGGACTGAATCTGATCATGCCGATTTTGGACCCATTCGCGTACTGTCCATGCGATGTCATCGCGCAGACAAAATGCGCGTCCCTTTTGGGTGGTGAAAGTCCACCCCGGATGCGTGTTACTAGTCAAGTCCAAAACTGTTTCATAGCCGCCGGGGACACCGTCGCGGCCTGTTTTTGCAAGGATGGTGACCCCGACATATTCCGACATGACTGGTGATACCGGCACGCCGACGCGGCCGACGTCGGCAAACAACATGTGCTGGAGCTCCGCGTGGTGCAGATCCCTTAGGCGTGCTGCCCATTTATAGCGACCCGCTAGAGCCTCAGTTGTTTTCATGCTTTCGATTCCGACCGTAAAGGGCCATTTTGTATTCCACTGAATGGCATAAGGCTTCTTATTCAACATCAGAAGGTGGGTCGTTGGAGCATCAGTGTCCGCTAGCGGCACGAGATCCCCGCCAACCATCGTCACCATTCGCAATGGATTTTCCTTTGAACGCTCCGGGATAAGGTCGCAAGCGGGTGTCACCACTGCCAGCACCTTTGGCATATTCTTCCGCTTCTTCTTCACGCGAAGTTGCGTCCCGAACGCCTCGTTGTATGTCGTCAAGTCGATGAAGACATCGCCCGCCCAGGCTCGCGGCTGGAAGTCGCCTTCTGCTATCGGCACCTGGCTTGTGGTCAACGAGCTGTACAGGTCAGTGATGGCGGCGGTTGGCGAAACACGCCCGGGGATGGCTTGCGGAAGCTTGAGCTCCTTAAGGTGGGATGACGCCTGTCGGCGTTCCATTTCACGCTCGACCATATCGACTAGTCGGCCGCTGAAAAGGGAGCTGATATACTGCGACAGCGGCGTTCGTTCGGTCGTCAGCCGATATTCTTGCATATAGGAGTAATCTGGCAGATCGAGTTCGCGCAACGAAGACATCATGTCGTTAGCGGCGGTATCGACGCTTTGTTTCCATTCCTCCAAAAAGCTCCAAAGGGCGTCCGCCTGTCCGCGGAACTGCGCAAGGCCGATAATGGTGTGTTGCATGCGCGCGACATTTTTCTCGGCATACTCTTTCGGCAGAAACGCCATCTTGCTCGCTAGCATTTTGGCGCCAGATCTAAACGCCGGCAGATGATCAGGGCTAGCGAGCGAAGAAATCAGCATGACCAGTGGGATGCGCTTGCCTCCCTGCTCTTGTGTCAGATCGACCAAGTCGCGGAGAAACTTAATCGAGCGCTCTCTGGCGTCGCTCTTCATCTTCTCGGTCAGTTTTTCGCTTGCCGTGTTCGGTACGTCGTCACCTAAATAGAAATCCAGAAAGACCAGGTCATAGTCGACGACATCGGTTGCACGCGTAGAGCTGTCCAGCTCATCGACCACAACCTTGGCCTCTTCGACAAGCATGTTCTTCAATATCCTCAGGGGCCGAAGCTTGTCACGTTTGTCGACCCCGATCGCCCGGAAGATCGGCCCGAGCAACTCCGCCATTGGGCTGTCGACCTCCTCGATCAAATAGACTTTCCAAAGTTCTTCGACGACCTCCTGGTCGTCATGATTGGCGAAGATTTCCGCATGTCTTTTGCCAAGTCGTTTTTCGAGCTGGTTTATCGTCGAATCATTCGCGTTTGCGCCCACCATCTCACGCGCAGCAGTTCGGGATGCGATAAACCCTGATCGCTCGATCTTGCTGACATCGATCTGGTCGAAAGCGTCGTCGACAATTGCAACCTTCTTGATTCCGGCACTCTTGAAGACGCTTTTCAGTTCATTCGTGTAGATCATTGTCAGCCCATATCTAAGAAAAATGTATTGAATCTGTTCGGCTGGACCGTCTCGGCGCGCTCGATATCCAACGTCCAGCCATGATAAGTCGCGAGCTCGCGCGATATGTAGAGACCCAAGCCATGTCCCTCACCCGCAGGTCTCCGTGTCACGAATGGCTGGAAGATTTCGCTCGCCATATCGGGGGACACGCCCGGCCCATTGTCGGTAATGCTCACGAACTTTTCGTCGGCATCCACCTCGATGGTGAGGATTTGCCGGTATCCGTCTTCAAGTTTTTCCTGTTGCTTCATCCAATAGAAGGAATTCGAAAGCAGGTTCTCGACGATCTGGATGAACATGCCTTTGACCGCTTTGACTTTCCAGGGCCGCGCATCCCGAAAACTTCCCGTCACTTCGATTTGGTGACGAGAAAGCTGCCCCGCTCTCCCGCCAATGATGTCGCGGAGTGTTTCCGCGACATCAAAATTCTCTTTGTTCTGGCGGCGGGAGGCACTAATCGGATCGAGGTTGGCGACCCGCTTTTCAATGGTGACCAGCTGATCCGAAAGGACCGAGATCGCAGATGCTGTAGGCCGCTGTAGCTCTGTGCGATCGATGTCTCGCAGCGTCGACAGGGTCGCAGCGGCAGTTCGCGCTAGTTCGTGCATAATGAACTCAACCATCAAGCCGATACCAGCTAGATGAACAAGCTGGGCGCGGTCATTAGCAACCTCATCGCTCAAAGCCTTAACTTCGTTGAGATACCCCGTAAGGTCGCGCAACATTGCCAGCGCGTTGGCGATAAGGGGTTTGTTTTCAGGAGGCAGTAGACGTTCAATTTGTTGAAGTTTCCTCTTGATGTCAGTCTCAGAGGCTTCGATCTTCTCCTCGATGTTCTCGAGGGTAGTCTGTTCTTGGATCCGCGCGGCCTTGTCTTCTCGATCGAGGAAACTTTTAAACTCTGTCAGCAGGACATGCTGCAAGAGTTTGACAAGGGCCTGCTTTTCTCTTGTCTCAGTCAGACCTTCTCGGTTGGTCTGGTCGGTCAGGGCACGATTCTCCCAGCTGATCTTCACCCGTCCTAAAACCTGTTGGCGATTGAGCTTAAACCCTTTGGCAGCGAAAGCCCTCTTGTCTAGTTCGAGCCAATCGTCGCTTCCGCCGCCATAGGGATTGACTCGGTATCCATCGCGGAACAGCATCAAGCCACCAGACCACTTGCCCACTTCAGAAGTGATGTCTTTTCGCGTGAGCGTACCGACAGCGTGCAGAAGGCGACGGTTAAACCACCACATTTCCATTGTGAACGGCCCGAGCGAGACCAACGCCTCGGGACCCGAGGTCTTCACGACCGACAACAAGTCGGTGACGTTGAGGTCAAATGTCCGGCGCTTTTCGCGGAGATCATAGGTTGCAGACCCCCAAAGCCGCGGGCGGCCCTCGACAATCTCGTATTTCGCTTCACACCGTCCATGTGCCAGTTCCAGAATGCGGGTGTCGATCTCATCAATGTAGACGCGATCGGTGCCGTAAAAGACTTGTATCAAGTTGTTCGCAACGCCGTCCTCGAAGGGATCAACTAGCTTTGAGAACTCCTGATTAGCGATCGCGGTGACCTTTTCTAGGGTCCAGTCCGCACGCAAGCGTCTTATGATGACTGTCGTTCCCGAGTTTTCCTTCGCGATCTTCGCGGGGCCGAGAACCGGATCGACCATCACTTCATGCAGTTTGGCATTGGATGAGTGACTGAATAGGCTCCAGTCAATGTCGAGCAGATTGAAGTTCGTCTCGTCCGATTTGGTCGTTTTGACGGTAAGCCTCTCGCCGAGCCGCATTGTGGAGAGACGTCCAACGCCCTTTTCGCCGAGGGGTGCCCTTTGACCGGGAAGCAGCGTCTCCTTGCTTTCCTGGCGCGAGCGGGTTCCAATAGTCAAATAGACTTCCTGCAGATCTTCGAGGCTCATCCCATTGCCAGTATCAATGACACGGATGAAGTTGTGCTCGTCGTACCACTGCCACAAGGTGGCGACGAGTGCCTCAGGATCGGCGATAACCGCGATTTGTTCCCGCATCGAGGCTATGGCACGGGCATCGACGCTGAGCAGTTTCGTCAGCTTTGTGGCCTGTTCAAAGCGTGCCCTAAGCTTGGTCGCGTCAGCGCCGGGCTCTTCGACAGCTGCAATCAACGTGTCGAAGTGCGACCGAAGACACTGGATATGAACCTCAATGACGACTTTTTCAGACTCAGCGTCGATCGCATTTTTGATCAGTTCATAAAGGGCGATACCGTCAGAGCTGATCAATTCTGCGCCAAGCTCGAGAACTGTTCGAGCCAATATTTGAAATGCCATGTCACTTCCCGAATAACGTGTGGCTGACACACTATGCGAAAGTACTTAATGGGATTTCAATCGCAACTCGCATCCGTCCATTTGCTTCCCTCTGCGGCGATGATGGGAGCCTCGATGCTGATTTCACAGGGCGAGACGAGGGGCAATCATCCCCGAACGAGAGCAGGATAGTCGTTTTTTCGATGCTTAAATGTCGAGTTCGATCACAACCTGCCCCGTCCCTACAGAATTCCCCACGCCCGAAACCTCCCCCTGCCGGTCATCTCGCGAAGACCGAGCTCGCCAACAATCCTGAGCGCCGCCCGTGGCGTCACCTTCAGCATTTCGGCGACCATGCCGGCCGACACCAGCGGCCGCGAGATGACGATCTCGATCAGGCCCGGCAGATTAGAGGACGATCGCCGGCCGACCAGGCGCCGCTCCATCATCTGCCTGGCGAGCGCCAGCCGGTCGTGCTCCTTGAGGCCGAATTCCGCGGCCGCGACGACACCGTTGAGGATCGCCAGCAGGCGGGTGTCGCGAGCGCGATGGCGGCGGCGCTCGACGGCAATGGTTTTGAGGACAAGATTGACAGCGGTCAGATGCGCCGCCGTCGTGAGGCCCGCTTGCCGCAGCGCCTCGGCCGCGAGCAGCCGGCCGAGCCACGACACGTGCTGCAGGACCTCCAGTTCATTCCAGGCGTCGAGCAACAACGCGGCGCGCAGCACGGGCGGCAGACCTTCGGTTTCGGTTAGCACGACGCGGCGATCACGACGTCGATCGTGGCCAGTTCCGCAGCGAGCGATCGTACGTCCCTCCCCCGGCAGGGGCTGCAACCGGCGCGGCCGCTGATCGACGACCGCGGTTGCCGCTGCGTGCACCTTGTCAACTTCTTTACTCCCGGCGCCCTGCCCTCGCAGCCGGCGCATGCCGTCCAGACCGAGCGCTCAGCCGGGCGGCTGCGTCGCAATCCGCCGGCGGGATCGCAGCACGTCTCGGGCAATGGTCAGCTCATGGGTGGGCGCACGGACGTCAAGGCCGGCATCGTGCAGCACCAGATCCTGGAGGTGCACGAGCTCGCCGTCGATCCACAGCGAGGCGCAGGCGTCGGCAAAATGCGGTTGTTCGATCCGGCCCCGACCGAGGGCGAACTGCGATCCGCTCGTCGAGCGCCAGCGCAGTGGGCCTCAAACACCGGCTGCAGCAGCAGTAGACGGCCGGGTTAATGAACGATTAACCATATGAATTAACGTCAAAAATATCACAACCGGAAGCTAAACTACGCTATCTTTCCGTCATCCGGACGCCGTTCTTCGCGACCACTCACTATCGATAGGTTTCAAGTATCGATAGTGATGGATTTAGAGTCGCAAATCGCCTAGATTCGCCCCAAATCGCGGCTGCTGGGAGCTTAAAACATGGAAGACCGGGTCCGATTTGCCCTCGAAAAGCTCCTGAACATCGCCCACGACGATACCGGCCAAGGCCGCCGGGTGGCGAACTTCCTGCTTGCCTGGTGGAACGCCGATGCGCTCGGTGGCTTCGACATTGCCGACCTGTTTGCCGTCGACCGCGACGTCTCCGAGGACATGGCCACCGTGTTCACCTGGCTCGCGCGGGAGGAGGACGCGGCGAGATCGAGGCGATCATCGCGCGGTGGCGACGGGAGCCGGCGTAAAAAGGACGGAAGTCATGACAGGTTCAATCGGTCCGGGCCGTCGGCGTGTGCCGGTGCGCCCGGGCGAGTTCGACGAAGCGGCGCTTCACCTCGGCAAACAGGGCCGGCGGCAATGGCCCGAAATAGCCGCTGTCGCTGTCGACCGGTCGGATGTCCGGTCCCGGCCAGGCGAAGCGGTTGCTCTCACTGAGCACGATCCAGGAGCGCTCGTCATCGAGGCGGAGGCGGCGCTTCGTCGCCGGCGGAATCTCGATCGCCTCGTCGCTTCTCGCTGGTGGCGTGTGGGTGATCGGCAGCACGCGGACGATTGGTGTGCCATCCTCGAGCGTCGTCACCAGCGCCAGCACCAGACAGGGTCGGTCCTTGTCGCCCTCCTCGCGGCCTTCGAGATGCTGCCAGTGCCAGAGATAGGAATAGCGGAAGACGCGGCCGACCTTGATTTCAGTCGGCAGCATTCTTGTCCGTCAAGAGTTCGGCATTGAGATGATCGAGACCCGGCTCCATTTCCGCCTGTTCGACCGCGGCGAGATCGGCCTCGCTCAGGTTCCCCGTCGCCTCGACGCGGCGATCGCGCCGCGACAGCCGCAGATAGTCCTCATAGGCGATGAGCACGGTGCGCGGGCGGCCGTTCTTGGTGATGATCACCGGCTCGCGCACGGCGGCATCCTGATAGGCCCCGAAATTCTTGGAAACCGCAGCGGCGGTCACGGTCGACGTCATATCAAAAACTCCATTTGTCCGGAATATACGGATTTTCCGTAACTTTCGCAAGAACACAGGGGCTGGAAGCCATGATCAAAAACCATAAAGCGGCGGATGCGAACAGCCAAGCGGTGCATCGCCGCGCCGAAGAGCTCGACGCACTCGACGCCATCCTCCCCTTCGACCGGCGCGACCAGCTCGCCGGACTGCTGACCGACGACGACGTCGCGACGCTGAAACATCTCGCCGGCGAGGGCATGGGCGAGAACACGCTTCGGGCGCTTGCCTCGGACCTCGGCTATCTCGAGGCCTGGTGCCAGCTGGCGACCGGAGCCCCCCTCCCCTGGCCGGCGCCGGAAGCACTGCTCTTGAAATTCGTCGCCCACCATCTCTGGGATCCGGTCAAACGCGGCGAGGACCCGGCCCACGGCATGCCGGCCGAGGTCGAGGCGGGATTACGGGCCGAGCGCCTGCTCAGGGCCCCCGGCCCGCACGCGCCCGGCACGGTTCGGCGGCGGTTGACGTCGTGGTCGATCCTCACCCGCTGGCGCGGTCGCACCGGCGCCTTCGGCGCGCCATCGCTGAAGAGCGCGCTGAGGCTGGCGGTCAAGGCAAGTAATCGGCCGCGCCAGCGCAAGAGCAAAAAGGCAGTGACCGTCGAGATCCTGGCGAAGTTGCTTCAGGCTTGCGCAGGCGATCGGCTGGTCGATGTGCGCGACCGGGCACTGCTCTTGGCCGCCTTTGCCTCCGGCGGCCGTCGCCGCTCGGAAGTGGCGGCTCTGCGCGTCGAGGACCTGACCGACGAGGAACCGGTGCGCGCCGATCCCTCCGACAAGGACTCCCCTCCCCTGCCCTGCCTGTCGATCCGTCTCGGCCGCACCAAGACGACGAGCGCCGACGATGACGAACATGTGCTGTTGATCGGCCGGCCGGTCACCGTGTTGAAGCGATGGCTGTTCGACGCGCAAATCAAGGATGGGCCCGTTTTCCGGCGCATCGACCAGTGGGGCAACGTCGACCGGCGGGCGCTGACGCCGCAGTCGGTCAACCTGATCCTGAAGAGTCGCTGCAAACAAGCTGGCCTCGACCCGGCGCTGTTTTCGGCGCATGGGTTGAGATCCGGCTATCTCACCGAGGCCGCCAACCGCGACATTCCGCTTCCTGAGGCGATGCAGCAGTCGCTGCACAAGTCGGTAGCCCAGGCGGCGCGCTACTACAACGATGCCGAGCGAAAGACGGGCCGGGCGGCACGTCTTGTGACGTGAAGTGCGCTACACCATCAGCAGCGCATTTCCGCCCGCAGGGTCCCTGATCGTCCTGGTTTGACGAGTTTGGAGGCTCCTGTACGAGCGCGGGTACTCTACCAGAAACGTTCGCCAACGATCGGCAGGATATGTCGATAAATTGCGATTGTATCGACACGTTTAGGCGACATGTCGTCGCCAGCGACATATGCGGAGACAAGTCAGCCGGAACAATGAAAGTTTTAGCATGCCGTTCCGGCCCGACCGCCCCTACAACGATCTGCCAACATTGCCGCCTAGCGAAGACATTGAGACGAAGGCCATCCTCAAGGCCTGCATCGCCGCGCGCGCTGCTCTGGCAGAGCTCAAGGTATCCGGAGATACTCATCCCAAACCAGTCTGTGCTAATCAATTCCATCCCTTTGCTTGAAGCACAAGCGAGCTCAGAGATCGAAACCATCGTTACGACGACGGACTGCATGTTTCGCTTTGCCGGCGATGCGGCAAACCCGCCCGACGCCGCAACCAAGGAGGCTCTGCGCTACCGGACCGCGCTGCATCAGGGCTTCCAGTTGCTTCAGGAGCGGCCGGTCTCGACAGCAATGGCAATCGAAGTCTGCCGGACGATCAAGGGCATTGAGCTCGACATACGCGCCACGCCGGGAACCGCGCTATACAATGAAGCCACGGGGGAGGTTATCTACACGCCTCCCGAGGGTCGCGACCTCTTACGGGACAAGCTTTCAAACTGGGAGCGCTATATCCACGAGGCCGAAGACATCGATCCGCTGATCCGCCTCGCAGTCATGCACTACCAGTTTGAAGCAATTCACCCCTTCTCCTTTATCTCGTCGACAAGGGCCTGCTCGACATTCCCGTGCTCTATCTCAGCCGCTATATCATCGGCAACAAGCGAACCTATTACGACCGGCTCCAGCGGGTGACTACCGAAGGCGCCTGGGCGGACTGGATCCTCTACATGCTCGCGGGCATACGCGAAACCGCGGAGTGGTCAAACAGGAAGATCCACGCGATCCGCGATCTCCTCGATCAGACGGGCGCGAGCTGGCGGAGGTGATTTTCGTCCACCCCTATTGCCGGATCTCCGACGTCGTGACGGCCGGTATAGCAAAGCGTCAAGCCGCGGCGGTCTACCTGAAGGCCTTGGTTGATGCTGGAATTCTCGCAGAGCTGAAATCCGGCCGCGAGAAACTCTATATCAATCCCATCCTACTCGAGCTCCTCACCGGAAACCGCCCGCGATGACACCTGCTCCTTGTGGCCGGATGATTGGTTACGCACGCGTGTCCACCGACGACCAGGCGACAAAAGTGCAGGAGATGGAGCAACGAGCCGCATGCTGCCACCTGACCATCGCGGAGCGCGGCTCCGCGATGCCTCCCGTGCCTGCCCTGCCCTCTCAAAGCTGCATTAGGTCGACGGCGGCGAAACGCTCGTCGTGGTTCGGCTCGACCGGCGCGCTCGGTAAGCCCTCTCCTTGACATCATCGACCAACTCACGGACGCGGGTGCACATTTCAGTCCCAGCGCGGCCCATCGAGACGTTGACGCCGCAGGAGATGTTTTCCTTGCCGGTGGTCGCGCGCCAATTGCGGAGCGGACCAAGTCCGGCATGAAGGAGGCCAAGGCCCGCGGCAAAGCCGTGCCGCAAAGTTGGTTCAATACACATGCAAGAGTATCTGCTACCAGCGATGACGGCTTTGTCTGTCGGTGAAGAATAAAAAGGGCCGGTCCAAAACCCTGACAACTGTCAGGGTTTTTCTTCTCCGCGAAAGGGAGAGGGTTCCGGGCTCTAAATTCGGAGGGCACGTAGGGACGTTGCCTAATTGGGCCAGCTCCCGCTCGCAGCCAAGATGTTACGGCTCACGATATCTTGCCTATTTGTCAATATTTCCCGCCGACTTATCGCGGGATCTCTACCTCGCTAACGCCGTCCAACATCGTCCAACCCAAATTCACTTGCGATTTTTCCAGACTGCAGATTCTTCGTCGCGAGCGCTGAGACGCCAAGCCCATTACTTTGCGACAATCGCAAAGGATGTCCAACGCCCCGCGCCTCGAAGATCCGATGCCGGTCACGTGGAGTGATGAGGGCCGCAACAACTTCCTCTGGTCTAATATCTTTCTCCGGTCAAATGTGCCCAAGGCGATCGGCATGCTATGGCCCCGTCTGCAGGGTCTTTGATCGTCACCCACCGATTGTGAACGAATGGATGTGGACTCAGGCAGTTCCGTGAGAGACGGATTCGAGTTCTGTCGATCGCGATAGCGTTTCGATCGCAGCCTCGACAGGTGCACTCCAAATTCAGAAGCCGCTCGCCTCACCTCCGTCACTTTCGCATTTTCACGAGGTTCAAGAACATCATTGGCTCCGTTCAGCCAATCCTATAGTTGGTGGATGCAGTTGGACGCTTCGCTGAGGTGTGGATCTGTCCGGCCCCTTAAGCGTAGCCGGGTGGCCCGCGCTGCACCTATCTTTCCGTGATAAAAACCGAGACTAAAACCCTGACAGCTGTCAGAGTTGGCCACAGCCCTTCACGATCACCCGACTTTTCTCGAACTTTGCCCGTGAGCTCTCAGAAGCGCCATCAAAACGGGCCCAAGCGAAAAGTCGCCGCGCCTTGTCTTTGAAGTCAAGTCTCGCAGATATCCGCCAGCCGAGTTGATATGCTCCGCCCGTTCGAGAATGCAGGCAATCGTGACGGCGGCATTTTCCGCACCCATCACATCGCAGGCATCCTCATAAGCTGAAGGGCTGACTCTGAGCATCGAACGGACGACCACAGCCGCCGACATTAGGTCTCGCCAGCCCGCGACTGTGCCCCCTGGACCATAATCGGCAATTTGAGGGCAGGCCTTCAGCACCACTCCCAGAGGAAATCTCTTTTTCGGCTCGCTCGTAACTTGGCTGAGTTGGCTCCGCGTCGCGTCCTGCTCATTTCGAGAGCTAGGTTCAAGTTCATATATGGATTCGGTATGTGAATTCTGTATGTGACGCTCATTGTGAGCATCATTGGTGCTATCAATTTCTTCTTTTCGCTGCAAATCCAACGTGTTGAGAATTTCCTCCTGCAGCAATTTCAGGTCATGAAGCAGGTCGTCCAGATCGGACAAGCTTGGGGAACGCGGTATGCGGCGAACCAACTCCACATATACCGACTCAATTTTGTCCCAGTCCCCATCCGCGCCCTCTGCGATCGCGGCAGTGATGAGCTTGCGGGCGTTCCGCCGGCATATGGTGAGATCTTCCTTCGCCCTCCGGAGCGCTGCTCGGTCAGCAGCGACTTGCTGGGCGATCTGGGCGAGCTCCTCGGCGCGGTTGAGCAGGGGTGAGAGGTCGAAGCCAAATGCACTTTCGACCTCGCCTGACCTATCCCTTCGAGCGTAGCGTTTACCATTGGCGCTGTCCTTGCGCACAATAAGACCGGCCTCAACCAGAAGTGCTAGATGTCTGCGAAGCGTGGCGCCCGCAATGCCATGGGCGCGGAGTGTCAGCTGCGCATTGGACGGGAAGACAATGAGTTGCCCGTCCTGGCGGAGTTCATTGTCTGGATAAAAGGTCAACAAGGCGTTGAGTACCGCGAGGCTGCGGTCCTGCAGTCCAAGCTCTTTCCGCGCTTCAGAAGCGTGCCGAAAGACCTTCCATTTGTCAGCCGATCTGCCGGCCTTGATCTCCGTTGCGGCAATTTGTTGCCGAACCAAGGCAAGCGTAATCGGCCGCCGCCCAAAGGGCGTCGTCACATTTCCACTTTGCATTTTCCTTCACCTTCGAATGGCAAAAGAAATCCGACCGCCGAAAACGACGCCAAACACTCTTGACTAGGATTCGTGGAAATGCGATTCTCGAGGTGCTAAATCAGAGAGAGGCTTCCACGACGGCAACGTTTGGGGGCCTTTTTCTTTTGCTGCGTTTCCTTTCCTCAATAGTCTTTGAGATCCTGACAGCTGTCAGGGTTATTCGTGTTCTCGCTGACGGGCGAAGCGCTCAGCAAGTTCTGGTAGCTCCGCCTCAACGAACTTCAAAAACTCGATCCCAAGCGATCCCTCGGCCGAAATTCGAACCTCTTTCGGGGACATCACCAACGCGCCAAGCCTCGTGCCATTTCCGTCCGAAATCGGAGTCGCTTCAACGGCCCTGTTGGCGGCTGGCTTGATGGCGTTGAGGACGCGCTGAAACCTCTGGTCGGAAGTTTCGGGAGCTCTGCCCTTGCTGCCCAGCTCAGTCCGAATGGAATCGAGAGTACGCGGGTCGCCGGCAATCACCTTGGCAAAATCGAGCCAGCGAGGCCGGCCGATCTTTGGCGCCCGCCCGATCGCTTCGATGATATCTGCCGGAACGATGCGATAGACGTTCCGCATACGCGCCAGTTCAGCGTCCTCAATAGAAAGCGCGGCGTAGATATGGCGGGGCTTAATCCCCGCATCATCCATCCGAGACGCGAACAGAGCGCGCTCGATCCAGGTTAGATCTTGACGGCTTGCATTCTCGATGCCTTGCGCGAGGACAAGATCGATGTCGGAAATCTCAACCTCAATGGCCCGAACGGGTCTGCCGAGTTGCTTGGCAGCAAGCCAGCGCCGGTGACCGTAGACGATCTGATGGCGACCAGGCGACGAGGGGTGTCTCCGGACCTGGATGGGGACCTTTTGCCCGTCGGCCTCAATTGAACGTTTGAACGCCTCGAAGCTTGTCTCGTCATCGTCCGGCAGTCGGTCCGGGTAAGGGGAGGGGTCGATGAGAGAAGGATCCAGCTCGCGAACTGCACCTCCGCCAGACTCGACGAGAGCCTTCAACTGGTCTCGCTCTGACCGGATTTCGCCGATCGTACGGTGGGCCACGGCGATGACACCAGCTCCGACGCGTTTGCCCGAGGACGGAACTGAGGGCGCAGGCTGCTGATCACTCGCCAGTTTGTTCTCCAGTTCTGCGGAAAGCAGTCCGAAGCTAGCGACAATTGACTTACGAGAGGATTTGCTCATGTCCGTCCCCAACTGTCGTTGATAAGGCGAACAATCGCCTCGTTAACGGCGTCTACTGCCTCGCGGGCACGTTTATGGGTATCGCGCCCGATCTGCCCCATCTCGAGCTCGTATATCGAGCGTTTCGCAAGGCCAGCAGCCTCGACGGCAGTGCTCTCGATGGCAGTCGGCAATAAGACGTCATTACCGAACAAGTGTCGAAGCATCGCAACGATTTGCGACTGCGGCGCGTCATTGGGGTCGTGCCGTGTGATCAAATACCGGATGAAGTCCTGGTCCAGCTGAGCGCCGCTCTCGTTCAGAACGCTAATCAGATCGCCCATCATCAGGAGGAACTGGCTCATCGACGCAACGTCCAACATGGCTGGATGCACCGTTATGATCATGCTGGTCGCGGCATAAATTGCGCTCAAAGTCAGAAAGCCAAGCGAAGGCGGAGTGTCCAGGATCACGACGTCATAATCCGCCTCAACTTCGGAAAGGGCGAGCTTCAGTCGCTCGAAGAAGATTGCGCCAGAGCTCGACTTGTTCGCCAAAACGCGGGGAGTTTCATGCTCATACTCCATCACCTCCAAGTTGCCCGGGATTAGATCGACTCCTTCGAAATATGTCTTGCGGATGATATCCCGGATTGGACGACGTTCGGCTTCGTCATAGCGCAGGGCGGCATAAATCGTTTCATTCGACCCAACGTCGAGTTCTGGCTGCGCACCAAACATGGCGGACAAGGATGCTTGAGGATCCAAGTCCAGTGCAAGGACGCGATAGCCCTGAAGAGCCAGGTAGTGGGAAAGGTGGATGCAGGTTGTGGTCTTCGCGCTGCCGCCCTTAAAGTTGGCTATCGCAAGGACCTGAAGATGGTCGCCGGCGCGACGGCGAGGGAGGAACCGCAAAGCGTCTGCAGGTTTCTGCTTCGCGAACAATTCACGCAATTCATTGATCTGGGCCAGCGTGTAGAGGCGATGGTTATTCTCCAACCGACTAGGGACCGGTCCGCGTCCTTCGGTGGACATGAGCTTTAGGGTGGAATCGGGTATCGAGGTCAGCTTCGACACTTCGTTGGTCGAAAATGAACGAAGCGTTTTTTCGGATCTTGGCGGATACATGCGAGTTCTGAGCTGCTGCAACTGCCCAGACAGAATCCCGGCATGGCGCATGATCTTGCTGCCAGCATCTTCCTGCGAGCCAACAGCTGATTCCACTCGGTTTGCTATCGCCAT